>JAQCKI010000038.1 GCA_027592645.1 Chloroflexota bacterium
GGCGGGGCGGGCTACTCCGCCAGTGGCGGAGAGACGCCCGCGGGCAGCGGCATGTCGAAGACGTTCAGCGTCATCGCGACCAGGCCGTAGTAGCCGACGATACCGACCAGTTCCACGACGCCCGGCTCACCGAACGCCTGCACGGCCCGCGCATACGTGCCGTCCGAGACGCGCCGGGTGGTCAGGTACTCGGTGACGAACTCGTACACGGTGAGTGCGTTGCCCTCGAGTGCCGGCCGCACCCCGGTGCGTATCGACTCGATCACCGCCTCCGGCACGCCCACCTCCCGCGCGATGCGGGCGTGGGCATAGAACTCGTACTGGGACTTCCAGAACGCGCCGGTGATGATGATCGCCAGTTCGGACAGGGGCTTCGACAGCGACGTGCCGAAGCGACAGAACTCGCCCAGTTTCTGGGCGCGATCCGCCAGTTGCGGGGATCGCAGCCACGGTTCAAACGGCCCGCGGAGGCCGCCCCGGGGGCCAGAGACAATCGCGTCCGCGACGTCCCGCTGTTCGGGCGTCAGTTCGTCCATATTCAGCGGGGACAGTCGCGGCATCTCGATTCCTCTCCGGTCGGGGCGGCAACGCGGTCGATTATGCCGGGCGGAAGACCGGGATCGGGATGTCGCCCGAGTCCTGAGGCTCGAACTCCACCTGCACGCGCATGCCGATCTTCACTTCCTTCGTGGGGTCGCTCACGCCGGTGATGCCGCTCAACATCCGGAACCCCTCGTCGAGGTCGATGTAGGCGACGGCGTACGCGCCGAGGTCGGCGAAGGCAGGGCTGCGGTTCTGTCGCACCACCGAGTAGGTGTAGACCGTGCCCGCCCCCTTGGAGACGCGCGTGGTCAGTTTCGTAGAGCCACACTCCGTGCAGTGCGAGCGCGGCGTGAAGACCACGCCGGAGCAGGCATCGCACGTCTGGTAGCGGAGTTCGCCCGCCTTGGCACCGTCCCAGAAGGCCTGGGTGTCGTGCTCCGGGAAGGCGGGCTGGATGCGGTTGGGCATCGCAGGATCCTTTCGTGAAGGCGGCTAGTCGGCCGCCATGATGATCGTGCCGCCGGCGTGGGTGGCGCCCAGCAGGCCGCCGTTCCCGTGCGCCACGGCCAGTTTCGCGCCGGCCACCTGGCTGGTGGACTCGCCGCGCAACTGCCGGGCCGACTCCAGCAGCAGGAAGATGCCGCGCATCCCCGGGTGGTTGGAGGAGAGCCCTCCGCCGTCCGTGTTCAGCGCGGGGCCGCCCGGGGTGTCCCACCGCAGCCGGCCGCCGGAGATGTAGTCGCCCACCTCGCCCTTCTTGCAGAAGCCGAGGTCCTCCAGCATCACCGCGACCGTGATCGTGAACGAGTCGTAGATCATCGCGATGTCGATCTCGGCCGGCGTCACGCCGGCCTGGCCGAAGGCCTGCGGGGCGCTCTGCACCGCGGCGCTGCTCGTGATGTCGTTGTTGTTGGTCTTGTAGGCCGTCGCCTCGCCGGAGCCGAGGAGCCATACGGGCTTCTTCTTGGTGCCCTTCACGACGTCCTTGCTGGCGATGATCACGGCGCCGCCGCCGTCCGAGACCATGCAGCACTCCAGCAGGTGCAGTGGATCCGCGATCACGCGCGAATCCAGCACGTCCGCGACGGTGATCTCGCGGATGTCCGCGAAGCTCAGGTCCTTCATTCCCTGCACGGCGTCCGGGTTCCGCATTGCGTGGGCGCGCGTGGCGGTGGAGATCTCCGCGAGTTGTTCGGAGGTCGTGCCGTACTCGTGCATGTGGCGGTGGGCCACCATTGCGTAGTTCGCGATGAGGGTGACGCCGTACGGGCTCTCCATGTTGGTCTGCCACGTGCCGCCGCTGCGCGGGCCACCGGTGCCGATGGGGATGCGCTGGCTGGCCGCCTTCGACCCGTACGAGAGCACGGCCACGTTCACCCGGCCCGCGGCGATGTCCCGCATCGCGTGGGCGGCGTGGAACTCGTAGGACGTGCCGCCCACCGAGGTGGTGTCGATCACTCGAGGCTTCAGGCCCAAGTAGGGGGCCAGGCCCAGGCCGCCGCCGCCCTCGCCGTCTCCGGCGTCATAGATGCCGTCCACGTCTTTCCAGGCGAGGCCGGCATCCTCCAGCGCGCGCCCGATCGACTGTGCCTTGATCTGCAGCGCCGAAACGCCCGGGTCCAGCCGCTTGGGCCATTCGTGGATCCCGACGATCGCCGCCGCGCGTTCCTGCGTGGCCACGGTTCACCTCCTTGCGTCGCCGGAACTCCCGGCAACACACCTGTCATTGCGGGCGGAGAGTAGCGCGGATACTGTCGCCGTGTGCGCATCGCCGTGATCTCTGACACCCATCTGCCTTCGCTCATCCGCACGCCGGACGAGCTGGGCCCCCAGTTGGCCGCGTTCCTCCAGGGTGCCGACCTGATCCTGCACGGCGGTGACGTGGTGCGCCCCTCCGTCCTGGACTGGTGCGAGCAGTTCGCGCCGCTGCTGGTGGCGCGCGGCAACAACGACTCCTTCGACGACCGCCGCATGGCCGACCGCCAGATCGTGGACATCGAGGGCTGGCGGATTGGCATGGTGCATGAGCTACGGCCGGAGGAGCGCCCGGTGGGTGTCCTGCTCGATCAGGCGCTGGGCGGCGAACGGGTGGACATCCTGATCGGTGGGGACACCCACATCGAGCGGCTGGAGTTCCGCGATGGCGTGCTGGTGCTGAACCCGGGCTCGCCCACGCTGCCGCACCACCGCGAGTTCCGCCTCGGTGCCGCCGCGATGTTGGAGATCACGCCGGGGCGCGTTTTCGCTGAGATCGTGACGCTCGGCCATTCGGAGTCCGGGCGGAACCCCACCGTGCCGCGCCACCTGGAGATCATCGACCGGCAGGTGGCCTCCGCCTCGCTCAACGGCGAATCGCTCCCGTTGGAGGGTGCCGCGGGCTAGGCCCGCGCACTTGTTGCCCCCGCGCATCGACGCCACCACGGAGCGCCTCTACCGCCACGTGGACGAGGACGCCTCCGGGGTCTCCGAGGCGCGCGACCGCCTGCTCGCGCTCGGCTCCGCACGGGACATGGTGGCCAGCGCCAGTACGTGGCCGTGGCGACCGGAGACCCCGCGCTGGCTGGTCTCCGCGCTGGTTGTGCCGCTGATCCTCTGGGGGCGTGACGCGGCTCCTGGAGCGCGCCGTCCGCTGAGGCGCGGCGGCCTACGCCTTGCCGCGCTCGTGGCGGTCCAGGAACGCCTCGATCACCCCACGCAGCCCCGGCGACTCGATGTCCTCGTAGTCATATCGGGCCCGCACCACCGGGACCGGCAGCTCGATCAGCGCGGCGAGGTCGATGGGGGTGCCTGACACGACCACGTCCACCGGTGCGGCAGTGATTGAGGCACGCAGCGCCACCAGTTGCGCCTCGTCGTAGCCGAGCGCGGGGAGCACCTTCCCGATGTGCGGGTACTCATCCAGCGCCGCGCGGATCTCGGGTGTCGCGTACGGGCGCGGGTCGATGATCTCCGCACCGCCTTCCTCGGCGGCGGCGTAGCCCGCGCCATGCGACATGCCGCCGTGGGTCAGCGTGGGCCCGTCATCGACGACGAGCACGCGGCGGCCGCGCACCGCCTCCGGGTCGTCGAGACGGACCACTGAGGCGCCACGGATGACCTGCGCCGTCGGGTTCAGGCGTCGCGCCTCTGCCTCGGCGGTATCGATCTGCTCCTGCGTGGCCGCGTTGGACTTCGCGACAATGACCACGTCCGCCATCCGGATCGTCGCCTCGCCCGGGTGGTAGCGGGCGGCGTCCAGCGGTCGGAGCGCGTCGGTCAGCACCAGATGGAGATCCGGCGCGACGAAGGGGAAGTCGTTGTTGCCGCCGTCCCAGATGATCACTTCCGCCTCGCGCTCCGCCTCCGCGAGGATGGCGGCGTAGTCGACGCCCGCGAACACCACCGTGCCTGCTTCGATGTGCGGCTCGTACTCCTCGCGCTCCTCGATAGTGCAGTCGGCGGCGTCGATGTCCTCGTGGGAGGCGAAGCGCTGGACACGCTGCCGCTCCAGGTCGCCGTACGGCATTGGGTGACGGATCGCGGCGACGCGGAGGTCGCGGTCACTCAGCAGGCGGCTGACCCAGCGTGAGGTCTGCGATTTCCCGGTGCCCGTGCGGACTGCGGAGATCGCGATCACGGGCACCGTGGAGTGCAACATCGTGCGGTTCGGCCCCAGGAAGGTCACGTCCGCGCCGGCTGCCAGCGCGCGGCTGGCGGCGTGCATCACCGTCTCGTGCGTCACATCGCTATAGGCGAACACGACTTCATCGACGTTCGCGGAGCGGCAGATCTCCTCCAGACGCGACTCGTCCTCGATCGGGATGCCCTGCGGATAGGCTGAGCCCGCCAGCGCGGCGGGGTACCGGCGGCCGGCGATGCCCGGGATCTGCGCCGCGGTAAAGGCGACGACCTCCACGTCGGGGTCGTCGCGATAGGCCATGTTGAAGTTGTGGAAGTCGCGCCCGGCGGCGCCCATGATCACCAGTCGGCGGCGTGGCATGTCTGCTCCGTCCCGCGACGGACGCGCGGCGTCGCATCGCTACTCGGTGTCCGCGTCCTCCAGGGCGCAGATCGACTCCAGACCACGATACCGCCGGCCGCTGTCCATCCCGAAGCCCACCAGCCAGCAGTCGTCGACCGTGCGGAACGCGAAGAAGTCCGGCTGGAGCGGGGTGGCGCGGCGCTGTGGCTTGTCGATGAGCACGCACACCCGCACCGGCGCCAGTCCGCGCGCATCGAGCATCGCCACCAGCGCGGACATCGTGGTCCCGGTATCGAGCAGGTCGTCCACGAGCACCACCGGCGCCAGTGGGTCAATGGCGCGGTCGAAGCGTTCCGGGAAGTCGATCGCCGGGCGCTCCAGTACCCCGTCGCCTGCGTAGGTGGACGCAAAGATCGGGGCGATCAGCCACTTGCCGGGCACGATCCGTTCGAGGGCTGCGCTCAGCGCGGCGGCGACGTGCAGACCGCCGGTCAGTACCGGCACCAGGTTCACCACCGGCGCATCTCGGTACGCCTCTGCGATCCGGGTCGCCAGGTCCAGGACGCCGTTGCGCACCTCGTCGGCATTCCAGAGGACGCGCAGCCGTGGCCCGGAGAGGGCAGGGTCGCGGCGGTCCAGTTCGGTGCTCACCGGCGGCTCCTCAGTGGGGCGCGTGGCGCCCTCGGTCGGAGGGAAGGTGGCCATTGTAGGCGCTCACTCACGCCAGAACGCCCGCCCGAGTCCGCCCGGTGGCTCGCCCTGGAGCAGCCGCCCCAGCACGCCCGAGCGCGCGGCGAGGCGCTTCACCGCCGGCCGGTTCACGATTACCAGCGTCATGATCATCATCGGGAACGGCAGGATCGGCAGCACCTGGGCCAGGTTCGGCAGTTCCGGCTGCAACTTCAGCGCCATGATCTGGAGCAGACCGAACAGGTAGCACCCTAACGCCGCGCGTCCCGGATGCCAGCCACCGAAGATCACGATCGCCAGCGCGATCCACCCGTAATTCGCCACGTGACCGTCCGCCCACCCCGCCTTCACATCGAGTGAGAACGCGGCCCCGCCGATGCCGACGAGCGCCCCACCGAGCGCCGTGTAGAGGTAGCGCAGGCGGTTCACCGGTATGCCTCGGGCGAACGCCGCCTCGGGGCGCTCGCCGGCCGCCTGGAGATCCAGGCCTGGGCGGGTGTGGAAGAGGAACCAGAACGAACCGGCGATCAGCAGGAGACTCGCGTAGACCAGCGGGTTCTGGTTGAACAGGATCGGCCCCACCACCGGCAGATCGGAAAGCCCCGGCACCGGCATCGAGGGGACGAACGGCCCCGGCTTCCGCACGAAGTCGCGCCCGAGGAACGCCGAGAGGTTCGCTGCCAGCAATGTGAGCACGAACCCCACGGCGATCTGGTTCAGCCGGAACTCGATGCTCGCGAACGCGACCACGAGGGCAATCCCGGCCGATACGAGTGCCGCGGTCAGGAAACCCAGCGGCAGGCTGCCGGTCGTGTAAGCGACGGCGAAGCCCGTCATCGCGGACAGCAGCATGCTGCCGTCCAGCGACAGGTTCACCACGCCCGCCTTCTCCGTGATCGTCTCGCCGATGACGGCGAACACCAGCGGCGTGGCCGCCGCAACGATGGTCGCGATGGTGGCGACCGAGATCATGGTGATGAGGTCAGGCACGGGCGGCGGCCTTCCGATCGCGCTCGCGCGCCCGTCGCATCTGCCAGCCACCCGCCAGCAGCACCGCGAGCACGAGCACGCCCTGGAACACCCCACCGAGCGAGGAGTGCAGGTCCAGCCGCAACTGGAGTTGCACGCTCCCATTCGCGATGATCGCGAAGAACAACGCGATCGGCGCCGCCCAGTGGATACGGTAGGACGCGAGGAGCACCACGAGGATGCCGAGGAAGCCGTAGCCGCCGGAGACGGAGGGCACGAGTTTGTGGTGTTGCGCGCCCACCAGCACTGCGCCGGCGATGCCGGCGAGCGCGCCGCTCAGCAGGAACGCGTACATCAGGTAGCGCTCGGTCGGCACGCCCAGCCGGGCGGCGGCGGCGCGGCCCTGGCCGGTGGCGCGCAGGCGCAGGCCGAAGCGCGTGCGTCGCAGCAGCAGGAATACGCCCACCACCGCGATCACACCGAGGCCGACCGCCAGCGGCGAGACCCGCAGCGCGGCCATCGTGGGGAACCAGACCTCGCGCGGGAACAGGTCGGTGCCGCTGGTGGAGGCGACGCCGGCGCGCTTCCACGGCCCCAGTACCAGGTAAATCACTGCGCCCGTCGCGACGAACGTGAGGCCGAGCCCGCCGAATATCTCGTGCACGCCGCCGCGCACATTCAGCACTCCCAGCAGCCCCGCCCACGCCGCCCCGCCCGCCGTGCCGGCGACGAGCATCGACGCCATCACCACCGCCGGAGGCGCCGACAGCTCGCGCGCGACCCACGTCGCGGCGATGGCGCCGGCGACGATCTGGCCCTCCACACCGATGTTCCACAGGCCCGCCGTGAACGTGACCACGAGTGCGGCACAGGCCAGCGCCAGTGGCGCCCACACCATCAGCGTGTCGCCGATGCGCTGCTGGCTCCCCAGCGAGCCCTCGATCAGCAGCCGCAGCGTCTGGAGGGGCGGCGCATCCGCGACCCAGAGCAGCAGCAACCCGACCGCGAGCGCGACGGGCACCGCGATCAACCGAGGGGCGAGCGTGCCCAGCGTCTCCGCCGCCCTCGTGATCATGCCGTCACGCCACCGATCAGCAGGCCGAGTTCGGCGACGCTCGTCGTGGCCGCGTCCACCTCGCCGATGATCCGTCCTGAGAAGCAGACCAGGATGCGGTCGCAGTACGTCATCAACTCGTCGAGGTCGGCGGAGGCGAAGACGAACGCCGTCCCGTCTTCCCGCCGCGCGAGCAGTTGCCGCCACACCCACGCCGCCGACTCCACGTCCAGCCCGCGCGTGGGGTGCTCCATCAGTACGAGTGACGGCTGAGGCGGCATCAGCGCGAGCAGCAGGCGCTGCTGATTGCCGCCCGAGAGCGACTCCGGCACGGAGTCCGGCGTCCCGCGCACGGAGAACCGTTCGATGCGTTCCGCCGCGTCTCGCTCCGCGGCCGCCCAGTCGATGGCCGCCCCACTCTGCTCCGCGGTCAGCGCAATGTGCTCGGTGATCGTCAGACCAGGCACCAGCCCCTCGCCGATGCGATCAGCGGGGAGGTGGTGGACACCGGCCGCCATCCGCGCGCGGTATCCGTCGGCGGTGACGTCGCGCCCGTCCAGCGTGACGCGCCCCGCGGTCGTCGGGATCTGCCCGGCCAGCGCCCGCAGCAGCACGCGCTGTCCCGCGCCTTCCAGCCCGGCGAGGCCGACCACCTCGCCCTGTGCGACCTCCAGCGTGACGCCGGTGATCGTCGCGACCTCCCGGCCGGCGCTGAGCGACTCCACGCGCAGCCGGGCGGTGCCCCGCACCGGCACCGGCCGTGTCCCGCTCGGCCAAACATCAGCGCCACAAGTTCCTCCGGCGGGCAAGGCAGCGTCCGCTCGCCCGAGACGCGCCCGCTCTGCAGGACGGTGACGCGTTCGCAGAGGCCCGCGACCTCCTCGAGCTTGTGCGAGACGAAGATGACCGCCATGCCGTCCGCCGCCAGGCGGCGGAGCGTCGCGAAGAGGCGCTGGCGCTGGGCCTCCGAGATCGCGGTGGTCGGCTCGTCGAAGATCAGCACGCGCGCGCCGAGCCAGATCAGGCGGGCGATCTCCAGTTGCTGCCGTTCGCCCACCGTCAGGGTGGAGGCGGGTGCGTCCGGGTCGATCTCGAAGCCGAATTCGCCGCAGACGCGTTTCAACGCGGCGCGCGCCTCGGCCCGCGGCAGGCCGAGGCTGCCGGTCGTACCCGCGATGAAGTTGTCCACGGCGCTGAATGGGAGGAACACCAGCGGCTCCTGGTGCAGGATGCCGATCCCCGCCTCGATCGCGTCGCGTGGGGAACGGAGGTCGAGCCGACGCCCGTCCAGCACCACCTCGCCATCGTCAGCGGTCAGGAAGCCGGAGAGGACGCGGACCAGCGTGGACTTGCCCGCGCCGTTCTCCCCCAGCAGGCCGTGGATTTCACCGGCCTGGATGCTAAGAGAGATGCCATCGTTCGCCACGACGCTGCCGAACCGCTTGCGGATATTCCGCAGTTCCAGGGCCATGGCAGCGCCGTGACGGACGATGACGTGTTGCTTAGTTCGCCGCGGCCGCTCCCTCAATGCCCTGCAGCAGAGCTGGCATGTACCAGATCTGCAGCGGGGTGGCGGTCTCACCGGCGGCCAGCAGCGGCGAGCCGTCCTGGAAGTTCAACGGGCCCTGCCAGAGGCTGATCGAGCCGTCCGCGAGGCCGGCGATGAACGTGTCCAGCAGCTCAGCGTTCTCCTCCGTCAGGCCGTCGCCCTTCAGGAAGCCGATGGCGGTGGTGTCCGGGTTGTTGATGTCCGACCAGTCCGGGCCAATCCAGCGGAACGTGGGGGCGAAGGTGCCATCTACCACCGCGCGAGCCGTCTCCAGGTAGGAGGGGCCCCAGTGGAAGTACGGGACGCCCAGGCAGACTTCCGGTGCCTGGTCACAGGCCGCCTCGTAGTCGTAAGGCACCGCCCAGACCGTGCGGCCCTCCGCCGCCACCTGGCCGGTGCGGACAATCGCCTCGGTCGTGTCGATGCCGGAGACGATGACGTCCGTGCCGTTGGCGTGGAACTCGTTCACCACCTGCGTGGGGTCCAGGGTCACGCCCGGGATGTTGAACCAGAAGCCGATCCACGTCACGTTGAACGCCAGGTCGGTGACATCGTTGCCGCGGACCTCGGTCCAGCAGTGGCGGGCACCCAGGTAGGTGGAGTTCACCAGCCGGCGGGTCTCGTCGTTCACCAGCGGGCCCAAGTAGGAGATCTGTCCGGACTCGCTCTGCAGGGCGGCCGCGCAGCCGGCAATCATCTTGCCGTACTCCATCTCCCCCATGATGTTGCCGAGGTTCGCGAGGTCCGGTCGGTGGCCCTTGCCATCTGCCCACGCGTTGTCGCCGGACGCCCAGATCATCGGGACGTCCGGGAAGAGCGCGGCGGCCTCCAGGATGCCGTCTCGCATGTCGTCAGAGGTCGCGAAGATCAGGTCCGCGCCCTGCTCGATCATGTCCTCGACCACCTGGGGGATGGTGACGTTCGGCGAGTCCGCCGGGTTCACCTTGTCGATCACGATCAACTCGCCGCCCAGCGCGTTCGCCGCGTACTGGGCGCCCTCCAGGTGCGCCTGCGACCAGCCGCGGTCGTCTCGCGGCCCCACGAGGATCATGCCGATCTTGAGCGGCTCGCCGTCCGCCATGGTCGCGGCCACCGCCGGCGTGGCGGGCGCGGCTTCGTCGTCACTCGAACACGCCGCACCCAGCAGCAAGAGTGCCGGGGCGAGCATCAACAGGATGACCCGCTTCAAACGCATGACAGTTCCCTCCGAATGTGCGCCCGTCCGTGCGCATCCGCGCACGGTGAGCCCGTTCCGCAAGTGGTGGTCAACCAGGTCCGGGATGGCGTGGCCCTCCGGGGAGGAGCGGGGCCACGGACGGAACGTTAAGGATGGTGTGTAACACGCGGATGAACTGGCGCTCAACCGGCCCCTTTGGCCGCCCGCATCGTCCGTGCTAGACGCGCCTCCGTAGAAGCGTCACGCCGGCCAGAAGTAGAGGATCGCCGGCGTCGCCACGGCGATGACGATGGTCTGGAGCGGCAGCCCGACCCGCCAGTAATCGGAGAAGCGGCAGCCCCCCGGCCCCATCACCAGCAGGTTCGACTGGTGGCCGATCGGCGTCAGGAACGAGGCCGAGGCCCCCACCGCCACGGCCATCAGCATCGGATCCGAGGAGATCGCCAGGCCGTCCGCCACCCGGAACGCAATCGGGGCCAGCAGCAGCGCCGCCGCCGCGTTATTGACGATGTCTGAGAGCGTCGCGGCGACCAACAGGAGCACGAGGACAACCAACGCCGTCGGCCAGTCGCCGCCGACAGCGACGAAGGCGTTGGCGATGCGCTCGGCGGCACCGGTCGTCTCCAGTGCTTCGCCGACCGGGATCATCGCGCCCAGCAGCACCAGCACCGGCCAGTTCACCGCCTCGTACGAGTCGCGCACGGTGATGAGGCCGACGAGGCCCATCGCCAGTACCGCGGTCAACAGCGCGATCTCAATCGGCACCAGTTGAAGCCCCGCTGCGGCAACCAGCGCGCCGCCGAACAGGGCAACCGCCAGCGCCACCCGCGGTTGGGCGCGGAACCGCAGCCCGCGCGAGGCGAGCGGCAGGCATCCGAGTTCGGGCATCGCGCGCTGGAGTGTCTCCGTCTCGCCCTGGAGCAGGATCACATCGCCGGGCTGGAAGCGGACATCGCGCAGCCGCTGGTGGATGCGCCCACCGGAGCGCGCGATGGCCACCAGGTTCACGCCGAAGCGCTCGCGCAGGCGGATACTGCGCACCGAACGGCCCGCCAGCAGCGTGCCGGGCGCCACGACCGCTTCCAGCAGCTCCACGTTGTTCCCCGAGAGTGCCTCGGCGATGTTCTCTGTGCCGGCGATCGGCTGGACGCCCGCGGTGGTCACGAGCGCCTCGATGGCGTCTGCGTCCGCCTTCACTACGAGCACGTCGTCTAACTGGATACGCTCCATTGGAGCGGGCGCGGGGACGTGCAGGGTCCCGCGGAAGATGCCGAGGATCGTGATGGACTCCTCGACGCTGTTCTCCAGTTCGCGCACGGTCTGGCCCACGGCCGGCGCGTCCAGCACCGCCTGCACCTCGGTCAGATAGCCCTCGACGTCGAACAGATCGTCGGCGCCGGTGGTCTCCTCGCGACGCGGCACCAGCCGCCAGCCGATCAGCGACAGGTAGATGACGCCCACCACGGCCAGGATCACGCCCACCGGGAAGAAATCGAACATCGCGAACGGCTCCATGCCGTCGCGCGCGCGGGCGCTGGCGATGATCACGTTCGGCGGGGTCCCCACCAGCGTCATCAGCCCGCCGAGGAGTGACGCGAATCCCAGCGGCATCAGCAGGATCGCCGGGGAGTGCCCGGCCTTCCGCGCGATCTGGATGCCGGCTGGCAGCATCAGTGCCAGCGCCCCCACGTTGTTCATGAAGGCAGACGAGGCCGCCACCAGCGCGGTGTTGGAGGCGACCAGCGTCTCGGGACGTCTCGACGCCTTGCCCAGCCACTGCGCGATCAGGTCGATCAGGCCGGAGTTCTCCAGCCCGCGGCTCACGATCAGAACCGCGCCCACGGTAATGACAGCGCGGTGCCCGAAGCCGCTGAACGCGTTGGCGGATGGGACGATATCGACCAGCACGAGGAAGAGCAGTGCCGCCAACGCGATCACGTCGTAGCGCCAGCGGCCCCAGATGAACATCGTGAGCGTCGCCAGGAGCGTCAGCCCGACGATTACCTGGTCCATGTCGTTGTGTTCCACAGGAGCGCTCTCAACTGCTCTCGCGACTGGCAATCACGGTAGTGGCGCCGCGAGCGCCCGGACAGTGACGCCCCGCTCAATCCCTCGGGGCGACCTCGGAGCGCGGCTTCAGAACCAGCACCGCCACGAGCGCCGCGCCGATGGCAATCGCGACGCCCGTGGCCAGCGCTTGCGAGCTCGGTGCGACGAAGGCGCCGTAGACGATGTTGTAGGCGGAGGCGACGAGCATCTGCGTGAAGCCGAGCAGCGCGGAGGCGAGCCCCGCGATCTGCGGGAACGGCACCAGTGCCCCCGCCATCGCCGAGGGACGCGTCAGTCCCAGCCCCACGGCCGTCACGAACATCGGGCCGAGCACGGCGGCCACGTGGTGGACGTCACTCCACGCCAGCCCTGCCATCACCGCACTGGCGACCGCGGAGAGCACGACGCCCAGCATCACCACGTCGTGCGGCGCCCGCCGCCCGACCAGGCGGCTGGACCACGTCGCCCCCACCATGATCCCCATCGCCACGAGGCCAAACGAGAAGCCATAGGCGCGCGGGCCGAGGCCCAGTTCATCGATCAGTACGAACGACGAGGTGGAGATGAAGACCAGTTGGCCGCTGAACATCAGCCCCATGACCAGCGCGTATGCCACGTACGTTCGGCTGGAGAGCACCGTGCGGTAATCCGCGATCAGCCCGCCGAGGCCCTTCGCCGCCCCCGCCTCGCGGCGGTGGGTCTCCGGCAACAGGATCCGATAGCCGGCGGCGAGCACGATCCCGGCGGCGGTGAGCGTGACGAACACGGAGCGCCACCCGAACGCCTCGTGCAGGAAGCCGCCCGCAATCGGCGCCAACGCCGGCGCCAACGGCAGAGCGATCGCCATGTAGGACAGCACCCGCGCCGCCCTCGCGCGGCCGTAGACATCGAGCACGATCGCCTGCGCGATGGCGGGCCCGGCACCGCCGCCCAGGCCCTGGAGGATGCGCCCGGCGATCAGCATCTGGGCGGAGGTGGCAAACATCGCCACCACACCGCCCGCCGTAAACAACGCCAGCCCCGCGAGCAGGATCGGCCGCCGCCCGAGCCGGTCAGAGGCCGGCCCGTACACGATCTGCGATCCGGCGAAGGCGACGATGAACAGCGTCACCGCCAGCTGCATCGTGGACTCGCGCACGCCGAACTCGACCGCCATCGCGGGCATCGAGGGCAGGAACATGTCCACAGTCAGCGGGGCGACGGCGCTCAGGGCGACCAGCAGGATCGCTGCCGGCAACGCCTCGGCGCGTCGTCGGTCGCGCTCGGCTCGGTCGAGGGCGGGCGTCTCGGGCAGGTCGGGCATCAACGGGGCACCGTCCGCGCTCGCGCGCCCACGGGCGTGAGCGGAACGCAGTCAGGATACCCGGTAGCCTCGCGCGCGGCGTTGTGGATAGATCGTTGACACACGTAGCGCCAATCGAGCGCACTCTGTCCGTCTGCCGCCGCTCCCACTACGCCTCGAGTGTTGGACGGGCCATGACCATTCGTGCTCGCCCCGGTTCGGCGATTGCGCGACGCATCTCGCGCCGTAGCCTGCTGCGTGCCGGTGGCCTGGGCCTCGCCGGCCTGGCGGGTGCCGCCCTCCTGGGTTGCGCCGCCGAGGAGGCCGGTGTGACGGTCACCGCCTCGACGCCCACGCCGCTCCTGACGCCGTCGCCGACGGTAGAGGCCACACCCACGCCCGTCGCTCGGCGTCTCGATGGCACCCTGCGCGTGCACCTGGCCGCCGCCCCGGCTTCGCTCGACCCGTACGTGGCCGCCACGGTGGAGGCGAGGACGGTTGCGGGGCTCTTCTACAGTCGCCTCTATCGGGCCGACAGCACGCCCGACCGTGGCCCGTGGGCCACCGGCGTGACCCCGGACCTGGCTGAGGGCGCTGAGACCGCAGACGGCCGCACGTGGAACGTGCGCATCCGGCCCGGCGTCCGATTCCAGGACGCCGCCGGGACGATGGATCGCGAAGTGACGGCCGACGACGTGGTGGCCTCCTTCTCGCGGCTGACGGCATTCGACTCGCCGGCCGCGCTGTCGGTGAGCCACTGGACGCGTGCCGTCGCGACTGATGAGCGCACCGTTCGGTTCACACTCGCCGCGCCGAACGCCGGCTTCCTCGATGAACTCGCAGACATTGGCCGGCTGCTGGTTGTCCCGCGCGAGGCGGTCGACGGCGACCTTGACCTCCGCGGCACCGCCGCCGGCTCGGGGCCGTGGATGCTCGAACACTACGACCCGGGCGAGGGCCTGCGCGTCCGCGCCAATCCTGCACGGGTGGGCGTGGAGCGCCCGAGCATTGAGGCGCTGGAGATCGCGTTCCTCGATGACCCCGCCGCGCTCCGCCGGTTCCGCGAAGGCGCGCTCGACCTGACCTCGGTACGCGCGGACGAGGTGCTGCCCCTGCGAGCCGAGCAGCACGACGTGCAGTGGCGCGGCGCTCTACCCCCGCTGATGTCGTTCCTGTACTTCTCGGCCGCCGTGCCCGGCGTCGATGTTCCGTGGGCGGACGAGCGGTTCCGACAGGCGGTGTCGCTGCTCCAGGACCGCGATGCGCTCACGCAGGAGGCGTACAACCTCCGCGCGCTGCGCGATGCGGGGCTGGAGGCGCCCGTCCGCTGGAACAACCTGGTCCCGGCCGGCTTCGAGCGCTGGTGGCTGGATCCCGCCGCGGACGCCCACGGCGACTCGGCGCGCTTCTTCCGCCACGACCCGGCCGAGGCGCGCCGGCTGCTGGATGCCGCCGGGTACGCGGGTGAGGCGATCCCGTTCGTGCTCCCGGATGCCGTGTACGGCACGGCGTTCGATGCGGTCGCGGACGGCATCGTGGCGTCGCTGAGCGAGGCCGGCATCGCGCTGCAGGTGGAGCGACAGGACTTCGCCTCGCGGTACCTCACGGACACGTTCCGCGGCCAGTTCACCGGGATCGCCTTCGGGCACCAGTCGGCGTTCGCGGAGGTCGGTGACTACTTCCAGCGCATGTTCGGGCGGGACGAGACGAACCACGGTCGCGTGCGCGATCCCGCCATCGATGACCTCGTAGATCGGCAGGCGGTCGCGCTGGATGAATCGGAGCGGCGTGACCTCGTGCACGAGATCCAGCGCCTCAACGCGGAGCGGATGTACTACGTGCCCTCGCAGGCCGGTGCCGGCTACCTCTGGACGGCCTACCGCCCGGACCTCCGCGGCATCGTGCAGACGCGCGGCGCGGGTGCCGGCGCCGAGGTCTACCCGGCGCTCTCCTTCGCGGAGTAGGCCGGGACGCTACCGCCGCCGCGCGATGTAGTGCGGACTGGTGTTGAAGAAGACGTCCGCCGCTTCCATCACCGTCTCGGTCAGCGATGGGTGCGGGTGGATGCTCATCCGCAGGTCGTCCAGCCGTGCGCCCATCTCCACCGCCAGCACGGCCTCCGCGATGAGTTCGCCCGCTCCGGGGCCGGCGATGCCCATGCCCAGCACGCGCTCCGTGCCCGGCTCCACCACCACCTTGGTCACGCCATCGGTCCGCCCGAGCGCCACCGCACGGCCCGATGCCGTCCACGGGAAGCGCGCCACCTGCACCTCGATGTTGCGCGCGCGGGCGTCCTGCTCCGTCAGCCCGCACCATGCGACCTCCGGGTCGGTGTAGACCACGGCCGGGATCGCGGCGGGATCCCAGGAGGCTGGCTCGCCGGCAATCGCCTCGACGGCCACGCGTGCCTCGTGTGTTGCCTTGTGCGCCAGCATCGGCTCGCCGGCCACGTCGCCGACCGCGTAGATCGAGGCGTCCGTGGTGCGCCGCTGATGGTCGACGACGATGAAGCCACGCTCATTGATGCTGACCCCGGTGTGCTCCAGGCCCAGGTCGGCCGAGTTCGGGCGGCGGCCCACGGCGATCAGGACACGGTCGAACGTGCGGGTGACCTCCTGTTCGGCATCGGCCAGATCCGCCTCCACGCCGCCGTTCGCGTGTTCGCGGAGCGCGGTGACGCGCGTGTCCAGCAGCACTTCGTGGATGCGATCCTCGATGGAGCGGGACAGCACCCGCACCAGGTCTTCGTCCGCACCGGCGAGTAGCGTCCCGGTCATTTCGACGACGGTGACGTGCGATCCGAGCGCGGAGTAAAGCGTCGCCATCTCCAGGCCGATGTAGCCGCCGCCCACAATCAGGAGCGTCTCTGGTACCTCGCGCAGTTCGAGCGCGGCGGTCGAGTCCCACACGCGGTTGGAATCCAGGCGCAGCGGCGGCGGCACGACGGGCGACGAGCCGGTCGCGATGATCGCGACGTCGAAGTTCACCTCCACCAGTTCGCCGCCGCTGGCGACGCGGATCGTGTGGCCGTCCACGAACCGACCCATGCCACGCACGGAGCGCACACGGCGCGCCTGTGCCAGCGTGCCCAGGCCGCCCGTGATCTTCTCGACCACGTCGTCCTTCCATCCGCGCAGCCGGTCGAGGTCGATGGCTGGTTCCCCGAAGGCGATGCCAAACGCCTCCGCGTCCTCCGCCAGCCGCACGGTGTGCGCGGCGTGGAGCAGCGCCTTGGAGGGGATGCACCCCACGTAGAGGCAGACGCCGCCCGGGTTCGCGCGCGGGTCGATGAGCGTGACGTCCCAGCCGCGCTCGGCGGCCAGGAAGGCGGCGGGGTAGCCACCGGGGCCGGCCCCCAGGACGGCGAGGCGGATGCGGTCGGTGGTCACGTCGCTATCCCTCCAGCGCCATCAGCAGCGGGTTGCGAATCGCCTCGACGATCCAGGACATGAACCGCGCGCCGTCCGCGCCGTCCACCACGCGGTGGTCGAAGCCCAGCGACAGCGGCATCACCAGCCGCGGCATCCAGCGGTCGCCGCCCGCGTCCCAGACCGCGGTGCGCTCCGCTCGGCCGAGGCCGAGTACGGCCACCTCCGGCCAGTTGATGATCGGGTCAAAGTGCCCCGTCCCCAGGCTGCCGAGGTTGGTGACGGTGAACGTGCTCCCCGTCATCTCCTCCAGCGTCAGTTTGTTCTCTCTCGCGCGCTCCGCGATCTCATTCAACTCCACCGAGATGTCGATGATGTTCTTCTGATCCGCATCCTCGATCTTCGGCACCACGAGGCCGCGTTCGGTGTCCACGGCGACGCCGAGGTGGATGTACTTCTTCAGCACCACCTCCTGCTGCTCCACATCGAGCGAGGCGTTGAACTTCGGGTGGGCGCGGAGCGCGGCGGCGACCACCTTCAGCATCATCACGGAGATCGTGAGGTTGCCCCCGGCGGCCTGTGCGCGGGCCTTGAACTGCTGCCGCACCTCTTCCATCGCCGTGATGTCGGCGTGGTGGTAGATGTGCACGTGTGGGATTTCCGCCCACGATTGGGCGAGGTTCCGAGCGACCGTGCGCCGGAGCCGCGTCAGCGGCTCCCGCGTGGTTTCGCCCCACCGATCGAAGTCAGGCAGCGGGCGCGCCTCGAACCCGTGGCTTGGTGCGCCCTCACCCGCTGTCGCCGTCGAGACGGCAGGGCTGCGCCGCCCGCTCGCGCGCCGCCAGTTTCACGTCGCCCTCGGAGATGCGGCCACCCGGCCCCGATCCGGTGACCGAAGCGAGATCGACGCCCACCTCGCGTGCGAACTTGCGGACGGAGGGCGCTGCGAAGACCGGCTGGTCGCCGGGCGGCGGTGTCGCTGTTCGGGCTGGCGCGCCCGCGGCCTCGCGCTCGGGCTCTGCAGGCGCTGCCTCAGATGCCGGCGCGGCTGCGGCTTCAGGTGGAGGTGCGGGT
>JAQCKI010000150.1 GCA_027592645.1 Chloroflexota bacterium
GAGTCGCTGAAGAACCGCGACTTCCGGCTGCTGTGGTTCGGGACCGTCTCGGCCGGCTTTGGCCAGTGGGGCCAGCAAATCGGCGTGAACTGGCTGGTCTATGTGATCACCGGTTCTGCGCTGCAACTGGGCGCGGTGTCGTTCGTCAGCGGAATCCTGGCGCTGATCCTCGGGCCGTTCGCCGGGCTGCTGGCCGACCGCTACTCGCGTCGGATGATCATCATCGTGTCCAACGCGGCGGGCGCGCTACAGGCGGCCGTGCTGGCGGTGCTGGTGATCACAGACACTGTGGTGCTCTGGCACGCCTACGCGTTCGCGCTGATCTCGGCACTGACGATGACAGTGAACCAGCCCGCCCGCCAGGCGTACGTCAACGACGTCTCGACGCGCGAGACGCTGGGCAACGCGATCGCGATGAACTCGATCGCGCAGAACGCATCGAGGTTGATCGGCCCGCCGCTGACCGGCGTGATCGTCGCGTGGAACATCGGTGCGGCGTTCATCTTCGTCGCGGCGACGCGCGGCATCGCGGCGCTGACGGCAATGCTGATGACGCGCCGCCAGCAGGAGCCGCGCGTGAACCGCAACCCGTTCCGCGAGGTGATCGATGGCTTCTCCTACCTCGGACGCGACCGGCTGCTGCTGCTCCTGCTGATCGCCAACGGGCTGCCAGCGGTGTTCGTCTACCCGTACATCAACTTCATGCCGATCTTCGCGGAGGAAATCTTCGGTCGTGGCGCGGAGGCGTACGGACTGCTGGTCTCCATGCTCGCGGTCGGATCGATCCTCGGGCTGGTGGGGCTCGCGTGGATCGGCGACATCCGGCGCAAGGGGCCGATCCTGCTGACGGCGTTCATCATCTACCTCGTGCTGGTACTGGCCTTCTCACGCGTCGAGATCTTCTATGTAGCGCTGGCAACGCTCGCGATCGCCGGCTTCTTCCACGGGCTCGCCACCACGCTGAACAACACGGTGTTCCAATCCAGCCTGCGGCCAGACATGCGCGGCCGTGGCATGGCGGCGTTCCAGATGGGCTCCGGGCTGATGCCGCTCGGCGCGCTCTCGATGGGGATCGCCGTCGATCGTCTGGGCATTCAGAATGGGGTGGCGCTGATGCAATTCATCTGCCTCTGTGCCATTGTCGCGATCGCGGTGTTCGGTAAGTCTGTGAGGCGGGCATGACGTTCATCCAGTACACGTACCATCCCGGCGGCAGCGGGCCGCTGCCTACCGTCCTGGCGATTCACGGCCACGGCGCCAACGGCCAGGACCTGCTGGGCCTCGGGCCATTGCTCGCGGGTGGCCGATTGCTCGTCATCTGCCCGGAGGCCGAGTTCCAACTACAGCCCGGGATGCCCTCGTACACCTGGTTCCGTCGCGACGATGGTGGGCAGCGCACACCCGAGGAGTTTGAGCGGGTCGCCACCGCCGTCCGAGCCTTCGCGGACGAGGCGATCCCGCACGCCGGTGGTGACCCCTCGCGTGTGGTGCTGCTCGGCTTCTCGCAGGGCGGGTCGCTCGCCTATCACCTCGGGCTGGCGGAGCCGAAGCGCTGGCGAGGGCTGGCGGCGCTCTCCACGTGGCTCCCGGACGAAGCCGCGGAGGCCGCCGACACGGACGGCCTTGGTGCGTTGCCGGTGCTCGTGCAGCACGGCAGCACCGACCCGGCGATTGAGGTCGCGCGGGCCCGCCAGTCGCGCGACCGGCTGGAGGAACTCGGCGCGAAGCCGGACTATCGCGAGTACGGGATGGGGCATCAGATCGGCCCAGAAAGCCTGACCGACCTGTCGCGGTGGCTGGAGCGCGTGCTGGAATTGCCGCCGCTCGCCTGACTGACCGTGCGTGCGACGGCATGAGCCGCGCTCGACGGGTGTCGTAGACTGCGACCGGCGTCGACAAGATGCAGCGAGCGGAGGGCTACATGACGGCGACCCGAGTTGACTACCTGGAAGAGATGAAGGCATGTGCCGCGGCGATTGGCCTGCGGCCGAAGGCGTTCCTGCAGCCCGAGGATCGCTGGGCCACGATCAACGGCATCGATTTTCACTACGTGGACTGGGGCAACGACCACCTGCCCCCGCTGGTACTGCTGCACGGCGGCAGCCTGACCGCCCACACCTGGGACATGGCGGCGCTCATCCTGCGCGACCGCTACCACGTGATCGCGCCGGATCAGCGCGGCCACGGCGACTCCGGCCACACACCGGACGACCGTCTCTCCGAGGACAACGGCGACCTGATGCTGCAGGACACCGAGGCGTTCATTGACCACCTCGGCTATCCGAAGGTGATCCTCTGCGGCATGTCGATGGGTGGGATGAACTCCATCCGCTTCGCCGCGCGGCACGCGGACCGGCTGGACGCGCTGGCGATCGTGGACATCGCGCCCGTCACGATGACGGAGGGCCTCGTCGAGATGGAGGCGTTCCGCCGCGAGACGGAGACGATGCGCAACTTCGAGGACTTCCTGGAGCGCGCGGTGAAGTTCAACCCGCAGCGCAAGCCGGCGCACCTGAAGTACTCGCTGCTCCACTCGCTGAAGCAGGTGGAGGATGGCTGGACCTGGAAGCAGGACACCAACCGCTACCACCGCGACGAGACCCGCACCGAGGCCGAGCAGCAGGCCGAGCGCAAGGCGCGCAGCGAGTCGCTGTGGGGCGACGTGAAGGCGATCTCCACGCAGACGCTGCTGATGCGCGGCGCGATCTCCAAGATCCTCGCCCCGGAGTCGGCCGAGGCGATGAGGAGTGCGATGCAGGACTGCGAACTCGTGGTAATCCCGAACGCGGGACACTCCGTGCAGGGCGACAACCCTCAGACGTTCGCGCACGAACTGGACTCGTACGTCTCGCGCCGCCTCGGGTTGAAGTAGCAACGAATCGCGGCCTC
>JAQCKI010000039.1 GCA_027592645.1 Chloroflexota bacterium
CCCGCCTCGATCTTCACGGCCTCGGCGGTGCGCTCGCCGATCAGCATGTTGTGGACCTGGCGGGCGTAGTCGACGATGGCAATGTCCATGCCGTCGCCGGCGGCGCGCACCGACTGCGACCGCACGATACCGCCCAGCGCCAGCACGGCCACCTCGGTCGTGCCGCCGCCGATGTCGATGACCATCGACCCGGCCGCGTCCATCACGGGCAGGCCGGAGCCGATCGCCGCCGCCATTGGCTCCTCGATCAGGTAGGTCGCGCGTGCGCCGGCCGCCATCGCCGCGTCGTGCACCGCGCGCCGCTCCACCTCGGTCGCGCCGGAGGGGATGCCCACCACCACGCGCGGCTTCGGGATGCCCAGGCCGAAGCGCTCGTGCACCTGCCGGATGAAGTACTGGAGCATCTTCTCGGTGACCATGAAGTCAGAGATGACGCCATCGCGCAGCGGCCTCACCGCCACGATCGAGGCGGGCGTGCGCCCGACCATCCGCTTCGCCTCCGCGCCGATGGCGAGGATGCGCTTCGAGACCCGGTCGATGGCGACCACCGATGGTTCGTCGATGACGATGCCGCGGCCGCGCACGCTGACCAGCGTGTTGGCGGTACCGAGGTCGATCGCAATGTCGTGCGAGAACATCCCCATGAAGGAGGAAAGCGGATTGATCACGTTGAACACGACCCTACGTGGGGAGTGGGGTCTAGGTGACTGTCGCCATGGGGAGTGACGGACAGCGTGAGTATAGGGACGCCCTCACCGGCCCGGCAACCGCGCGCCTGGGATGGGCACGCTCGCTGCTAAGGTTCCAACCCGGCATCCCGCAGCGCCGAGCGAACGAGCGCGGTATTCGGGGTGTGCGCCGCCTGCCAGCCGCACTGACGGGCCGCCAGGACGTTGGGGAGAGCATCGTCCACGAGGAGGATGCGCCCGGGCGGGACGTTGAGCAGCGCCGCGGCCCGCTCGAACGCCGCTTCCGAGGGCTTCCGGGCCCCGATCCGCCAGGATGCGAGGGGTGGGCCGAACGCGCTGCCCAGGTCCCTCAGCGGCCCGGCGAAGCAGAGATCCACCATCGGCCCGTTGTTGGTGAACAGGACGCGGCGGGCTGGGATCGCCGCGAGCAACTCCAGCACTTCGACCTCCGGCTCGAAGGCGAGCGACCACGCCTTGACCAGATCGCTCACCGCGACCTCCACGCCCAGTGCCGCCTGGATCGCGCCGGCGATCGTGTCAGTTGAGTACGCGCCAAGTTCGGCCTCCCCCTCGTGGCCCGAGGTGAACCACCGGGTCTCAATCGTGATCTCCGCAAGGCCCGTGAGTGCCGCGAGCGCCGCGCGGCGCCGTTCCGGATAGAAGCGCGCCGCAACGCCTCCCAGGTCGACGGCGAGGACATCGATCACGGGTGAGTCCGGTCGTCCAGGATGCGCTGCATGAGGATCAAGTTGAGCCACCGGCCGAACTTGGTCCCGGTCTCCGGCATGCGCGCGACCTCCACAAACCCGAGCCGTTCGTGGAACCGCATCGACTCGTGGTGCTCGCCATCGATCGCTGCAACCAGCACATGGATGCCTGCGACTCGGGCACGCTCGACCAGTGCTTCGATCAGAGAGCGGCCGATGCCGCGCCCCCAGCGATCCTCGCGTACGTGAATCGAATGCTCTGCGGTCAGCCGGTACCCGGGCCACTTGCCTTCGCCTCGGAAATGCCCGTAGGCCGTGAAGCCGACGACGTCGCCGTTCTCGTCGGCCACCAGCACCGGAAACCCATCTCGTGCCTGGCGCGCGAGCCAGGCCGCGCGATCCGCCGGTGTCTCCAGGGCCTCGGTCCATGCGCCGGTCCGAGTCGGAATCCACGCGTTGTAGAGGGCAGTGATCGCCGGGATGTCGTCGCTGGTGGCGTCGCGGATCCTCGTCATGCAGGAACACTTCGTGCTGCGATCCCGTTCAGGAGCGCCTGGAGCCCGTACTCAAAGTGAAGATCGAACCGAGCCGTCGTGTAGTGCTCCATGAGTCCGGTGAGGCGGGGCAATGACTCGGCGACCGCGGCTGTCCTGAGCCTTCTCCTCACTACTCCGGCGCTGCGCACACTTTGCTCTCCTTGCGCCCGCATGAGCGCGAACATGAACACGACGTTCACTGCTGCGACCGCCTCGAATCCATCGACCCCGTCGTCATACATGGACTGCAGGAGTCCTTCGACGGCGCGGAGAGCCGGCGCGGTCTCGAACCAGCGCACGAGCAGCGCGGTCGCCGCCCCGGGGTAGGGCACGAGCGCGGCGTACGCGCGACGGGCCCACGCTTCCAGGTCGGCGATGGCGTCTCCCGACCTCGTCACTTCGGCGATTGGCCCGGCAATGGCGGTCAGCACGGCCTCGCTCAACGCTTCGGCGCTCGAGACGTGTCGGTAGAGGGCCATGGGCGTCACGTCGAGCCGAGCGGCAACGGCGCGCATCGAGAGTGCGTTCCAGCCATGCTCGCGGACGACCGCGACGCCAGCGGCCAGCACGATGTCGGTGGTGAGGGCGTTCATCCACGGAGTATACAGATGTATACAATCGGTTGTGCGAGGGCCGCAACGATTCGCGGCGTGACGGCACTGGTCCGGCAACCGCGCGCCCGGGATGGGGACAGTCAGCGCGGCGCTGCTAAAGGGCGTCCGCCATCCCGCGCAGCAGCCAGCCGACCACATAGGCGATCGCCGCAGCCGTCCCACCGAGCGCGAGCGTCTCCAGGCCGTCCGCGAGCCACGAACGGTCGACGAGGATGCCCTTCCAGGCGCCCACCACAAAGAACGCGATGGCGGTCAGGACGCTGGCCAGCACGAACGGGCTGATGCCGAACGAGACGCCGGCGGCCTCGCCGACGAATGCCAGCAGCGGGATCAGCCCGACGATGATGAACGCGGTGAACGTCGCCAGTCCGGCCTTGAGCGCATGGCCGTTGTCCTGTCCTGGTCTACCGAGGCCGGCGATCAACGTGTCCACCCAGCGTTCGCGGCTTGTGGTGACCGCCGTCACGACCTGCGCGAGCGCGTCTCCGGCCAGCCCGAGCGCGGCGAACGACTCCGCCACGCGCGCCCTCGCATCCTCCGGATCCGCCTCGACGCGGCGGTCCTCGGCCAGCCGGCGCTGTTCGAAGCGTTGCTCGTCGGAGCGGGTGGCGAGGTAGTTGCTCACGGCCATGCTCACGCCGTCCGCGAACAGGTTGGCGAATCCGAGGACGATGACGATGCCGCCCGGCAGCGATGCACCGATCGCACCCGCAACCACGGCGAACGTGGTGACCGCGCCGTCGATCCCGCCAAAGACGCCGTCGCGCAGGTACTTGGGCGCTGGCGCTCGGTGGTTCTCGGTGGGCGCGCCGGACGGTGCGTCCGATCGCATGGGGCTAGACACCGGCGACACCGCCGATGACCCCGCCCACGAAGTACGTCACGACCGCGGCTGCGAGCCCGAGGACCACCTGCCGCGCGCCACCGAAGAGCCAGTGGCGGCCGGTGAGCAGCGTGATCCCCGCCCCGAGGACGAAGAGACCCGCCGCCGACCCGGTCGCACTCAGCGCGACCATGCCGAGTCCATCGCCGAAGAAGAACGGCACCACGGGGATGATTGCGCCGGTTGCAAACAGGATGAACGAGGCGATGGCCGCAGCCCACGGTGAGCCCAGGTCCTCTGGGACGATGCCCAGTTCTTCTCGGGCCAGCGTGGCGAGCGCGTTTTCCTTGTCCGCCATGAGTACGGCGGCCAACTGTTCCGCCTCTTCCCGGGGCAGGCCCTTGGTCTGGTAGATGAGCGCGAGTTCCTCCTGCTCGGAATCGGGATCCATCTCAAGTTCCTGGCGCTCTGCCTCCAGCTGTGCCTCCGCGGCCTCGCGCGATGACGTCACCGATATCCACTCACCGAGCGCCATCGAGGCGGCGCCGGCCAGCAACCCGGCGAGACCAGCAAGGATGATGGCGCCCTGACCGGGGTTCGCACCGGCGAACCCCGCGACGAGGGCAAGGTTGGAGACGAGGCCGTCGTTCGCGCCGAGTACGGAGGCCCGGAGCGCGTTGCCACCGCCCAGCGCGCGGTGGCGGCTCTCGATGCGACCGATCACCGAGCCCTGGACGCCATGAGTGCGGCGTGAGAGCGCATCGAAGACCTTGGCGTGCGATTGCTCATCTTGCGGAAGGCCGGCAGCCTCCGCGATCGGTATGCCCACGTACATGGATGTCGCATCGGTCTCGAACGATTTGATGATCGGCAGCACCGGGTCAGTGCCCCAGCGTCGGGCGATGCCCATCAGCATCCGCGCGCGAAGGGAGGGCCGAGGCGGTGTGTCGTCCTGGCCGGCGAGGCGCAATTGTTCCCGCCACAGGTTCAGGTGCTTGGTCTCGGCCTCCGCCAGCCGCCCATAGACGTCGCGGAGCGACTCGTCCTCCTCGATCTCGGCGAGTTGGTGGTAGATGTAGAGCCCATCGACTTCCTCGGCGAGGAACTCGCGGAACTTCTTGATCTCGGCCGATGTAGCCATGGGCGCAATCCTTCGATGGTAGCCAGGCGCAGAGCGTAGCCGGGCTGCAGGACTGGTCGCGACAGCGTGCCCGCTCGTGCGAGCTGAGCCTGTGCGTAGTGCGACTGAACGCCCGTGATCGCCTGTGACTACGTCTGGTCGGCCCACCCGAGTTCCGCGAGGCGCGCGACGAAGGCGGACTGGTCGAGGATCTCGACGCCCAGCGTCTCGGCCTTGTCGCGCTTGCTGCCACCGCCGTTACCGGCGACCACGAACGAGGTCTTCTTGGAGACGGCGCCGGACACTTTGCCGCCGAGCGACTTGATCAGGTCTTCCACCTGGTTGCGTGACCAACGTTCGAGGCTGCCCGTCACCACGATCGAGAGCCCGTCGAGCACGCCGCCGCGGGCCGCGATCTCCTCGTCCATTCGTAGTCCGAGGCTCGCGAGGTCGTCGATCACGGCAGCGTACGCGGGGTCGTCGAGGTGGGCGCGAACCGCCTCGGCGACGATCGGGCCGACGCCGTCGACGGCCTCGATCTCCTCGACGGTGGCGGCGCGCAGCGCGGGCATGCTGCCGAAGTGACGGGCGAGGGCGCGCGCGGTCTCGCCGCCGACGTGCCGGATGCCGAGTGCGATCAGCAGGCGGTGCAGCGGTTGTTGCTTGCTGCGCTCCAGCCCGGCGAAAAGCGTGTCGAGTGTCTTCTCGCCGATCTTGTCGACCTCCAGCAGGTCGGCGCGTCGATCCGGGAGGCGGTACAGGTCGGCCACGGAGGAAACGAAGCCGCGCTCGACGAGCATCGCGCTGCGCTCCTCGCCGAAACCTTCGAGATCCATCGCACCGCGCGAGGCGAAGTGCTCGATCTGGCGCGCGACCTTGACCGGACAGGTGCGGTTGGGACAGTAGTAGGCGGCCTCCTCCGGATCCTTCGCGACCTCGGTGCCGCACACGGGGCAGTGCGAGGGCATCTCGAACGGTACGAGGCCGTCCTCGCGCCGCGCAAGGACGGGGCCCACTACCTGCGGGATCACGTCGCCGGCGCGCTGCACGATGACGTAGTCACCGGCACGGATGTCCAGTTCACGGAGGTGGTCGGCGTTGTGCAGCGTGGCCATGCTCACTGTGACGCCCCCGACAAACACCGGCTCCAGCGCGGCGAAGGGGGTGAGGACGCCCGTGCGACCCACCGAGACCTGGATCTCGCGCAGCCGGGTCACTGCCTGCTCGGCGGGGAACTTCCACGCCGTCGCCCAGCGCGGTTCGCGCCCGACGACACCGAGGGCGCGCTGTGCCGCGAAGTCGTCCACCTTCACCACCACGCCATCGATGTCGTAATCCAGTGCGTCGCGCCGGTCGACCCATGCCTCGCAGAACGCGGCGACGTCTTCGATGCGTTCGAACGCCTCGGTGTGGGGATTCGTCGGGAAGCCGAGTTCGCGGAGCCAGCGGATCGCGTCGTGGTGGGCGTCCAGTGGCCGTTCGCCCTCGACCCAGCCGAGTTGGTAGGCGAACAGGTCGAGGCGGCGGGCGGCGGTCTTCTGCGGGTCGAGTTGGCGGAGGGAACCGGCGGCGGTGTTGCGCGGGTTCATGTAGAGCTGATCACCGGCTGCCGCGCGCTCCGCGTTGAGGCGGGCGAACTCGCCCTTCGACATGTAGATCTCGCCGCGGACCTCGAAGGCGGCGGGCAGGGTGGCCGGGTCTGCGTTCAGCACGAGCGGGATCGAGCGGATCGTGCGCAGGTTCGCGGTGATCTCCTCGCCCCGCATCCCATCGCCACGTGTCGCGCCACGCACGAACCGGCCGCCTTCATAAATCAGCGAGATGGCAAGGCCGTCGATCTTCGGCTCGCAGACATAACGTAGTTCGTCACGCTCGAGCAGCCGCGCCATTCGCTGCCGCCAGGCGAGCAGTTCGTCGCGGTTGAAGACGTTCGAGAGCGAGAGCATCGGCTCGCGGTGCTCGACGACCGGGAACGCCTCGGCGGGCGTACCGGCGACGCGCTGCGTGGGCGAGTCGGGCGACACGAGGTCGGGGAACCGCTCCTCCAGCGCGCGCAGCTCCTGCATCAGGGCGTCGTACTGCGAGTCGCCGATGACCGGCTGCGCTTCGATGTAGTAGCGGTAGTCGTGCGCGTGGATCTCGCCGCGGAGCGCCTCGATGCGCTCGCGGGCGGCCTCGTGGTCGCGCTGTTCGGCGGGTGCGCCCGGGGTGGTGGCCATCGGCACCGAGTATACCGGCGCGGCCCGTCGTCGCCCGTGCTCGGTGGCACGCCGGACGCCCGAACCGGGAGGGCGGGGTACACTGGAGGTTCAGCGCAGCCCTCGGGAGTACCGCTCATGGACGTCGTGATCGTCGACTACGGCGCAGGCAACCTGCGTAGCGTCGCGCGCGCCGTCGCCCACGCCGGGGTGGAGCCGCGCGTCACCGCCATCGCCGCCGAGGTTGAGCGCGCCCGCGCGCTGATCGTGCCGGGCGTCGGCGCCGCTGAGGACACGATGGCGAATCTGCGCGCTGCGGGCCTCGATGGCCCGATCCGCGACTACATCGCCTCAGGTCGCCCGTTCCTGGGCGTCTGCATGGGGATGCAGGCGCTCTTCGACCTCTCCGAGGAGGGCGGCGAGCACCCGTGCCTGGGCGTGCTGGGTGGACGCATCGTGCGCTTCCCGTACGGCATGACCGTGCCGCACATGGGCTGGAACACCGTGACGCTGCGTGACGAACACCCGGTGTTCGAGGGCATCCCGCAGGGCTCCTACTTCTACTTCGTGCACTCCTACCACCCGCGTCCGTCGGAGGATGCCACCGTGCTTGGCGAGACCGAATACGAGGGCGTCGTGTTCCCCTCGGTCGTCGGCCGGGAGAACGTGGTGGCAACGCAGTTCCACCCGGAGAAGTCCGGCCGGTGGGGCCTGCGGCTGTACGAGAACTTCCTGCGCCTCGCCCGCGAGCGCGGCTCGATCGCCCCGGCGCATACCGCCGCGACCTAGCACGGTCGCGCCCTTCGCCACCTCACCCGACCATTCGAGACGAGTACCCCGTGGAGATCATCCCCGCCGTCGATATCCGTGACGGCAAGTGTGTCCGCCTAGCGCAGGGCGACTATGCGCGCGAGACCGTCTTTGGCGACGATCCGGTCGCGATGGCGCGCCAGTGGGCCGAGCAGGGCGCGACGCGCATCCACGTCGTGGATCTGGACGGCGCGCGCTCTGGCGTCGCCTCCAACGCCGCGATCGTGCAGAGCATCGCCCGAGGCGTCAGCGTGCCGGTGCAGACCGGCGGCGGCATCCGTTCGATGGACACCGTGCGCTCGATGCTGGACGCCGGCCTCGATCGCGTCGTGCTGGGTACGGCGGCCGTGAAGGACCCCGCCTTCCTCGCGGAGGCGATTGTGCACGCCGCGGATCGCCTCGTCGTCTCCGTGGACGCGCGTGAGGGCCGCGTGGCGCTGGAGGGCTGGACGGAGGCGACCGACCTCGATGCACTTGCGTTCGTGCGGCAACTGGAGGCGCAGGGCGTCGTGCGCATCGTCTACACGGACATCCTGCGCGATGGCGTCACGGACGGGCCGAACGTGGCGATGTACGAGCGCCTCGCACGGCAGACCTCGGTGCGCATCATCTCGGCCGGCGGCGTAACCAGCGTCGCCGACCTCACGCGTCTCTCCGAGTGCGGCATCGAGGCGGCGATCGTCGGACGTGCGCTCTACACCGGCGACGTGCGGCTGCCCGAGGCGCTGCAGGCGGTGGGTGCCTGATGCTGACGAAGCGCATCATCCCCTGTTTCGATGTCGATAACGGCCGCGTGGTGAAGGGCATCTCCTTCGTCGACCTCGTCGATGCCGGTGACCCGGTGGAACTCGCCGCGAAATACGACCTGCAGGGCGCAGACGAACTGGTCTTCCTGGACATCACCGCCTCGTCCGACGCGCGTACGAGCGTGTACGAGATGATCCGCAGCACGGCGGACCAGGTGTTCATCCCGCTGACGGTGGGCGGCGGCGTCCGCTCCGCCTCGGACGTGCGGCTGATGCTGGAGTCCGGCGCGGACAAGGTCTCGATGAACACCGCCGCCGTGCAGCGCCCCGAACTGATCGAGGAGGGCGCGAAGGGCTTCGGCTCGCAGTGCATCGTCGTGGCGGTGGACGTGAAGCGCATCGCCCCCGGCAAGTGGGAGGTGTTCACGCACGGCGGGCGCACCCCCACTGGTCGTGATGGCCTCGAGTGGGCGCGCGAGGCTGTCGAACGCGGCGCCGGTGAACTGCTGGTGACCTCCATGGACACGGACGGCCACCAGTCCGGCTACGACATCCCTCTGCTCCGCGCGATTACGGACGCGGTGGAGGTGCCCGTGATCGCCTCGGGCGGTGCGGGTACGCCCGAGCACCTGTACGAGGCGTTCACCGAGGGCGGCGCGGCGGCGGTGCTGGCCGCCTCCATCTTCCACTTCGGGAAGTACGACATCCCATTCTTGAAGCAGTACCTGGCGGAGCGGGGCGTGCCGATGCGTCCCGTGGAGCCCGCCGAGCAGGGAGACGCATGATGCCCGAGATCACCTTCGACCCGACCGAGTTGAAGTACGACGAGAAGGGACTGATCCCGGCCGTGCTGCAGGATCACCAGACCAACGAGGTGATCATGCTCGGTTACATGAACGCCGAGACGCTCCGCACCACGCTGGAACTGGGCCAGGCCGTCTTCTGGTCGCGCTCGCGCCAGGAGGTGTGGCACAAGGGCAAGACCTCCGGCGACTTCGCGAAGGTGTACGGGATCACCACCGACTGCGACCGCGACGTGGTGCTGCTGAAGGTCGAACTGCTCGGCGGTGGCATCTGCCACACCGGCGCGCACTCCTGCTTCGTCGATCAGGACGATGTGACGCCGCAGGTGGTGGCGCTGAAGGCGTAGCGGCACACTCGATGGCCCCGCGTGCCCTGTACCGCGTCTCGCACGTCTTCCTGGACGTGGACGGCACGCTCGTTGACTTCCTCGCCTCGCTGCGCGCGGGGCTGGAGGCGGCCGCGACGCTGATGAGCGAGCGCAGCGGCGCCCTGATCACGCCACGGCATATCGAGGACGAGCGGGCGCGCATCGTCGCGGCGGGCACCGGTGGCCTGCTGCTTGCGCAGATCCGTGGCGAGGCGATTCGTCGCGTGCTCGTCGCCCACGGCATCACCGATGAGGGGACGCCCGCCGAGGTCACGCGCGAGTTCTTCGCCGCCCGCAACGCGGCCCTCCAGCCGTACGACGATGTCCTCGAGCCGCTCGCGGAGTTGCGACGGCGCGGTTTCGTCACCCTGGCGGCGACCAACGGCAACGCCGCGCTGATGGAGACGCCGGTGTTCCACCACCTGGATGCGACGTTCAGCGCGGAGGAGGCGGGCGTCTCCAAGCCCGATCCACGCTTCTTCCGCGCGGCGATGCTGAAGGCCGGTGCGAGTCCCGAGACGTCGGTGATGGTGGGCGACCGCATCGACAACGACGTGGCGCCGGCGGTGGCCGTGGGGATGGCGGGGATCCTGCTCGACCGGCGCGGCGAGGTGTCCGACTCCGCGATCCACGCGCTCCGCAGCCTGACCGAACTGCCGGACCTGCTGGAACGCGTGTAGGCGTCTACCGGCGCACGAGGTGCTTCCCGAGGTCCGGCAGCGGCCGGTCGAAGGGGCGGTAGTCTGCGCTCGGGTGGCCAAGCGCTACGAACGCCTGCGGTTCCCAGCCGGCATCGAGGTCGAGCGCGGTGCGTACCGCGTCCTGTGCGTAGAGCGGCGCGGAGATCCAGAACGCGCCCAGGCCTCGTGCCGCCGCCGCCAGCAAGATGTTTTGTAGCGCGGCGCCGAACGAGTGCTGTGCGAGACCCCACTCCGCGTGCGCGCGGCGGTCGTCGGTGTAGTCGCGCAGACCGTCGTGCACCAGGCAGCCGAGGAGCAGCGTGGGCGCCTCCTCCACCTGCCGTCGGGAACGCGCCAGCGCACGCTCCTGCTGCGCCACCGGGACGCCATCGATCACCATGTCTGCGCGCCAGGCCTCCGCCATCGCGGTCGCGAGGGCGTCACGACGCCCCGGCGTGACCTCGGCGAAGCGCCACGGCTGGGTGTGGTGTGGGGCGGGCGCCGTGCAGGCGAGCGCGACGAGGGCATCGACCGTGGCGGCATCGAGCGGCGGGCCCTCGAGGCCTCGGATGGACCGGCGGGAGCGGATCGCGAGGTCGACCTGGTCGGCGGTGGGTCGGTCAGGCACGGGGCGTTCCTCTCGGCGCGATCGGCAGGTGTTCCAGCAGGGCAGTGGTCGCCTCGCCGACGCGATCCCAGACCTCGACGAGGTCATCGAGCGTGTCCACATCGGTATCGAGCCGTCCGGGCGAGGTGAACTGCCAGGGGACGCCGGCGGCCACGGCTGCCTCCCGGTGGACGCGCGCTGAGTCCGGGCCAAAGGCGGGTGCGATGGCGCTCGGCGGGTGCAGGCCCAGCGCCAGCGTGCCGCCATCCCGCGCGGGGACGATGATCACCCCCGGCCGTTCGAGGCCACTGAGCAGCATGGCAACGTCCGATGCGGTGGCGTGCGGCAGGTCGCCCGGCATGATCAGCACGGCGTCCGCATCCGCGACGTGCGCGAGCCCCAGGTGCACAGCTTCGTTGTAGCCGGAGCCGTCGTCGCGCACGACCTCGGCGCGGTGTTCCCGCGCCACGGCGTCGTACACGGAGTCGGTGCTGACCACCACCACACGGCCCTGCCAGACCTCGCGGATCGCGGTGAGGAGGTCGTCGAGCATCGCGATCACCAGCGTGCGTCGCGTGCCCGGGTCCAGGTCAGGGCCGAGACGGCTCTTCGCACGTCCCGCGTCCTGTACGGCGACCACGACGGCGAAGTTGAGCGGGGTCACGAGGCCGCCTCGATCACTGCGCGCGCCACACGGGCGCGGCCGGCGTCGCCGGTCATCATCGTGTCGAACGCGACCGCGTCCATGCCCAGCGCGCGCACGTCAGGCAGCAGCGCTTCATCGATTGCGTCGAGGACAAACAGGTCGACGAGGCCCGCGTAGAGCCGTGCGACGCCAAGCGCAGAGACCTCGTGCCCGAGTGCCGCCATCATCTCCGCTGCGGGGCCTTTCACGGCCGCGCCGCCGATGATCGGCGAGACTGCCACCCGTCGTGCGCTGGACGTGGCGAGCGCATCGCGCACGCCGGGCACCTCCAGCAGCGGCCCGATCGAGACGAACGGATTGCTCGGCGCCATCACGAGGACATCGGCGTAGCGGATCGCCTCGATCACCCCGGCTGCGGGCCGGACCTGGGCGGCACCGGGGAACATGAAGCCGAGCACCGGCACCGCGGCGCGGCGACGGACGAAGTAATCCTGGAATGCGAGGTCGCCCTCGGCGGTGCGCACCACGGTGGGATGGGGGTCGTCCGTGACGGGCAGGATGCGCAGCCGCAGGCCGCGTGCGACCGCGACCGCCGCCGTTGCTTCGGACAGCGTCGTGCCCTCGTTCAGGTGTTCCGTGCGCAGCAGGTGCGTCGCGAGGTCGCGGTCGCCGATGGTGAACCACTCATCGAGGCCGAGCGAGCGCAGTCCCTCAAGCGTCGCGTGCGTATCGCCGCGGACGCCCCAGCCATGTTCACCCTCGATACCGGCGAGCGTGTAGATGACGGAGTCGATGTCCGGCGACACATGGAGGCCGTGCCACTTGAGGTCGTCGCCGACGTTGCAGATCGCGGTGATCGACTCGGGCGGCACGACGTCGCACAGCCCCGCCAGGAAGCGCGCCGCACCGATGCCACCCGCAAGGACAGTGATGTTCACGGCGGTTATCCTAGCGTGCGCGGGCGGAGGCGTTCGCAGCAGGGTGAACGGCGGTCAGGCGACGGCCTCGGACGCCATCTCGTGGCCCCCATCGATGTCCGGCGTGCGGTCCTCGATCTGCGCGAGCAGCGCTGCGGCGGGGGTGAAGCCACGGTTGATCGTCACCAGCGTGCCATCGCGTCGGTACACGGCAGTGGTGGGCACGGAGAGCACGCCATACTGCTTCGCCAGTTCGCCCTCTTCGACGGCATCGTGACGCTGGATCAACAGGTCCGGGACCCGGGCGGCCACCGCGCTCATCGCGGGCTCCTGCTGCACCTTGCAGATGACGCACGTCGCCGTCGTGAAGTAGACGATGCGAGGCGTGCCGGTCGCCGTCGTTGAGCCTTCAGCGCGGACGCGGGCCTCGATGCGGGCGTTGCGCCACGCGTACCAGCGCCGGCCGAGCGCGACCGCGACGGCGAAGAGGGCGACGACCGCCACGGCGATGAGTGCGCGTTCAAGCATTGGTGTCTACCGCGCGGCGCCGCGTGTGCTCGCGATTGAGCGCGGGAGCAGGCCGATGCGGTCCAACTGGAAGTAGATGAAGCAGCCGGCACAGAACTGCACGGTGAGGTTCACGAACGCGAGGGCGGCCACCATCCAGGTCAGCACCCAGCCAGCCGTGATCGCGCCGGTGAACAGCGCGGCGAACGCGGCCAGCAGGAACACGGAGCCCATCCCCTGCGCGAACTGGTGCGGCATTGGGTCTTCGGCGTGGATGTCCGCCTTCAGGATGCCGGCCGGCTTCAGGAGCCGCTGGTGCACCTGCTTGAAGAGCGCGAACGCCGGGTGAATGGTGCCGAGTGCCATCACCAGGCCGGTGAACAGCACCAGCCACTGCCCGATGCCGACGCCGGCGACGAACGCGCCGACCGAGAGGGCGACGATGAACGCCTGATTCGTGCGGAGTGTGTTGCGGTCGACGCGGTAAGGGGAATCAGCCATCGCGGTTCTCCCGAGTACATGAGTAGGTTACTCAACAATGATAGCGCGGTTTCTGACGCGTGGGGAGCGCCGAGGGGTCGCTACGCCCGTGCCCGGAACGCGACGCCGTTCCGGGTGAGGAAGTCCGCAATCTGGCCGGGGTTCGGCTCGGTCAGCATCGTCCCGCGGTCGAACGCCCGCGCACGCCGGCCCTCGAGCGGCTCGGGTGCCGCCGCCGGTTCGAGGCTATCGTCATCCGCGATCACGAGCGTGGGCACCGAGGCGTGTCCGGTCCACTCGACGACCTTCTGGTAGGCGTCCCGATCCCGGTGGATGTCCAGCATCACGATGTCATCGACCTCGTGCCGCGCGAGCCACCACTCGAAGCGCGCCATGTCCGGACAGGGGATCGAACTGCCGTACACCACCAGTCGTGCCATCGATCCCCCTCGTGCGCACCGTTACGCCTCGCGGGCGATCCGGGCCTCTTCTTGCAGCACCTGCTCCAGCGCCGTGATCGCCACCTGGATCTGTTCATCCTCGGGCGGTCGCGTGGTCAGCCGCTGCAGGGCGATGTTACCCGCGAACAGCCAGCGGATGACCGGCCAGTCGTGATGGAAGCCAGCGAACCGGATCGCCTCGTAGGCCACGCCGGCCACGACCGGCACGAGGAGGATGCGCGAGGAGAGGCGCCACCAGAGCGGCTCCGCCCCGGCCAGCGCGAACACCACGATGGAGACCAATGCGACGGTGAGCAGGAACGATGTCCCGCAGCGGGGGTGCGCCTTCGGATAACGGCGGATGGCGGGTACCGTCAGGTCGCGACCATCCTCGAAGGCCGCAATCGTCATGTGCTCAGCGCCGTGGTACTGGAAGACACGCTGCACGCCCTGCGTGCGGCCAATGCCCGTGATGTACAGGAGCAGCAGCGCCAGCCGCAACAGGCCCTCGATCGCCAGCACCACGGGGACGGGTAGGAAGTGGTCCAGCCACCACGTCACCGCCACCGGACCGCCAAAGAAGATGCCGATGGCGATCGACATGGTGATGAAGAGCATCGACCAGTCCGCGGTGCGCATCGGGCGGGCGCTTCCGTCCTCGCGCGTCTCGCCGGCGGCGACCGCGGCGGACCACGTGAGCGCACGGAAACCGAGCGCCAGCGTCTCGAACAGCACCAGGATGCCGCGTACCAGCGGCACGCGACGGAGCGGCCCGGTGAGTACGCCGCCGAGGCGTTCCCGATGGCAGGTGATGTCGCCCTCGGGCGTGCGGACGGCCACCGCCATGGCGACGGGACCGCGGATCATGACGCCTTCCATGACCGCCTGGCCGCCGTACGTGGAGGATGGTCGTGTGCTCACCCCGTCAGCGTACGTGACACACCCCGGCAGGCACGAGGGGGCGTGTCGCGTCGGGTGCCTCAGACGTCGGGCGAAACGCAGCAGGGGCGACCGTGAGGCCGCCCCTGCTGTTGGAATCGATGCCTGCGAAGTTACTCGCCGGGCTTGTTGTAGCGGCGGCGGAAGCGCTCCACACGGCCGGCGGTGTCAATGATGCGCTGCTCGCCCGTGAAGAACGGGTGGCAGGCGTTGCACACGTCCACCTTGATGCTGTCCTTGGCGGTCGAGCGGGTCACCCACTCGTTGCCGCAAGAGCAGGTGATCGTGACCTCGGCATACTGCGGGTGCAGACCGGTCTTCATCTCAATGTGCCTTTCGAAGCTACGCGTCGACCGCGACCGGCACGATGGAGACTTGCTTGCGACGGCCCTTGGCGTACGGGCCGAAGCGCACCGTGCCATCGACACGGGCCCACAGCGTGTGGTCCTTGCCGACGCCGACGTTGGTACCCGCGTGCATGCGGGTGCCGCGCTGGCGGACAATGATCGAACCGGCGGTCACCACGTGGCCATCGTGCTCCTTCACGCCGAGGCGCTGGGAGGCAGAATCGCGGCCGTTCTTGGTCGATCCACCGGACTTTTTGTGAGCCATGGTGTCTTCCCTTTCCTGGGCCGCTTAGCCGGCGGTGATGGCCGTGATCAGCAACTCCGTCTGGTGATGCTTGTGGCCAACCATCCGCTCGCGGCGGGTCTTGTTCTTGAAGTCGTAGTACGTGACCTTCTTGGCGCGGGAGTGGGCCTCCACGAGCGCGGTGACGGAGGCCCCGTCCACGGTCGGCGCACCCACGGTCGTGCCGGCCTCGTCCCCCACCAGGAGGACATCGGACAACGTGACCTCAGCGCCCTCTTCCGCCTCGATACGCTCGATGGCGATGCGGTCGCCCTGTCGGACGCGGTACTGCTTGCCGCCGGTGCGGATGATCGCGTACATGCCGTTACTCCCAGGCTACGGGTAGAGTGACGAGTCTGGGAACCACCGCAGGCACGATCAATGCATGGGCGGGCCAGGGGTGCCTTCGGGCACCGGCCTACTATTGTGTCACAAGATCGCCTCAGGTGGCATCCCGCGGCTGGAGTTGTTCCACTGAACCCGCTTGACATCATCACACTGCCGTACGACGGCTTCAACTGGCTGACGGACGTGGTCTTTGTGACCCTGTTCGGCCTGTTCGAGCGCTTCGGCGCGCCCATCGTCTTTGTCTCCGCGCTCGCGGAGGCCACGATTGGCCTCGGGGTGATCTTCCCGGGCACGATCCTGATGTTCCTGGGCGGGGCGGCGGCGTCCAAGGGCGCCACGGAGCTCTGGATGGTGTTCCCGCTGGCGGTCGCCGGCACGATCATCGGCGACCTCGTCTCTTACTCGGCGGGCCGATGGGGCGGCGAGCGGCTGATGTCCACGCGCCTGGGGCCTTCGTTGCGCGTGGGCGCGGACATGATGCGGGGCCGCGCGCGCTGGCTGATCCCCTTCTACCACCTGCACGCGATGACCCGCGCGGTCGGCCCCTTCGGCGCAGGCGCGATTCATATTCCGTTCCGCATCTGGGCGCCGCTGGACTTCCTGGGCGCGGTCGTTGCGAACACGGTCTGGGTGGGGGCGGGCTACCTGTTCGGTTCGGCTGTGCTGACCGAGGACGGGCGGCTCATCGAGCATCCGGCACTGCGCCTGGGTCTGGCTGCGCTCGGCGTGACCTGGTTCCTGGTTGTTCAACACACGTATGACAAGCGGATGCGCGAGATGAAGGAACGTGAGGCCACTCATAACGCCGCTGCTCATGGCGTGACGGTGGGATAGGCAGGCGTCTCGATCACAGGCAAGAAGAAGGGGCCCGCGCGGGCCCCTTCTCTGTCTGACTGGATTCTCTCGCCTATTCGGAGGAACTTGCGTTCTGGCGGCCCCATGCCAGGCCGGGGCGGCCCTGCGGTGCCTCGTCCTCGTCGCCATCGCCACTGGCCGGCTCGGCCGCCGGCGATGCGATCTCCCCGGAATCGTCGCTCGAGGGCTTCGGGCTGCGGTCCCAGTGCTCCTGCGTGCCCGGCAGCGGTCGGCCCTCGGTCGGTCCGAGGATGGTGAGCAGGTCATCGCCTTCCACCGTCTCGACCTCGACCAGCCGCTCCGCCAGTTCCGTCAACTTGTCCAGGTGCTGCGAGATGACGGTGCGGCAGCTCGCCTGTGCTTCGTCGATGATCCGGCGGACCTCGTCGTCGATCTCCTGCGCGGTGCGCTCCGAGTAGTCGCGCTCTTCGGAGATGTCGCGGCCCAGGAAGACCATGGACTGCCGCCGCCCGAAGGTACGCGGCCCCATGCGGCTGGACATGCCCCACTGGGTGACCATGTTCCGGGCGATCTGCGTGACCTTGCCGATGTCATCGTGTGCGCCCGTGGTCATCTCGCCGAAGATCATCTCTTCGGCCACGTGGCCCCCCAGCGCCATCGCCATCATCGCCTCGTAGTACGAGCGGTCCTGCAGGCGGCGATCATCGGACGGGAGGGAGCGCGTGAACCCGCCGGCCATGCCGCGCGCCACAATCGTGACCTTGTACGGAATGTCCGCCTTCGGCAGGAAGTAGCCGGCCACGGTGTGGCCCGCCTCGTGGTAGGCGACGATCTTCTTCTCGATCGGCGTGATCACCCGGGACTTGCGTTCCGGTCCGCCGATCACGCGGTCGACGGCCTCGTTCATTTCGTTCATCGAGATGCGCTTGCGATTGCGACGCGCAGCCAGGATCGCGGCCTCGTTGACGAGGTTGGCGAGGTCGGCACCGGAGAAGCCGGGGGTCTGCTTGGCGATGGTCTCCAGAGAGACATCGCCATCCAGCGGCTTGCCCTTCACGTGGACATCCAGCACCGCGCGGCGGCCCTTCACGTCCGGGAGGTCCAGCGTCACCTGGCGGTCGAATCTACCGGGGCGCAGCAGCGCGGGGTCGAGTACGTCCGGCCGGTTGGTGGCCGCGATCACGATGACGTTCTGGTTGGAGTCGAAGCCGTCCATCTCCACGAGGATCTGGTTCAGCGTC
>JAQCKI010000040.1 GCA_027592645.1 Chloroflexota bacterium
TCGACCAGTACACCGGCGGCTCCGAGCACGCGACGATGCACCTGCTCTACGCGCGCTTCTTCTACAAGGTCGCGCGGGACATGGGCCTGGTGAGCGGCGATGAGCCGTTCACCCGCTACTACGCGCAGGGCCAGATCATGGGGCCGGACGGCCGGCGGATGTCCAAGTCGCGTGGCAACGTCGTCGCGCCAGACGGCCAGGTGCAGCAGTGGGGTGCGGACACGTTCCGCGCCTACCTGATGTTCCTGGGCCCGTGGGATCAGGGCGGCCCGTACGACGTCGATGGCATCGTGGGCGTCGCGCGGTGGCTGCACCGCGTCTGGGCCGTGGTCACCGACCCGCCGGCGCTCATCGATGCGGCCGAGGGCGCCCGCGACCTGCGGCACGAAGTGCATGCCACCCTCAAGCGCATCGGCGAGGGGTACGAGTCCAAGCGCTTCAACACCGTGATCTCTGCGCTCATGGAACTCACCAACGTGATGCAGCGCCTGCGAGATGCCGGAACCGCGGATCGCGCGGCGTGGGACGAGGCCGTCCGGACGCTGCTGCTGATGGTCGCGCCGGCCTGTCCGCACATCGCAGAGGAACTCTGGGAGCGCACGGGCGGTGGCTACTCCATCCACCAGCAGTCGTGGCCGCTGTTCGATCCGACGCTCGCCGTGGCGGACACCATCGAGCTACCCGTGCAGGTCAACGGGAAGTTGCGCGCGCGAGTCTCCGTGCCCGCCGAGGCGGACGAGGCGATGGCCCGCGCGGCGGCCGAGGCCGACACACGGGTGTCGATCCACCTCGAAGGTCAGACCGTGGCGCGGGTGATCTATGTTCCGGGCCGGCTGTTGAACCTGGTGGTCCGGGGCGGCGGGTGACGTACGGGCGACGCGCCTGGGCGGTCGGGTGGCTCGTTGCCGCGATCATCGTGATCGGCTGCGGCGCTGCTGCCCCTCCCGCGACCCCCGAGCCGTCGCCCACCCCGCCGGATGGCGGCACCGAGCATGAACTCGTCACGGCGGACGGCCAGATGCTGACGGCTCGGCTCTGGCAGGTGGATACCGACCGCGTCGCCATCTACCTGCACGAGTACCGCGAGGATCAGTCCTCGTGGCGGCCGTTCGCCAGTATGACCCGACGATTGCCCGTCTCCGCGATCACGTTCGACTTCCGCGGGCACGGCGTCTCGCCCGGCCTCCCCGACGATGCGGTGGGGATGGTGGAAGACGCGCGGGCCGTGATCGCGTTCGCACGGGAGCGCGGCTACACGCAGGTGATGCTGGTGGGCGCGGGGATGGGCGCCTCAGTCGCGGTGGCGGTCGCGGCGGACCAGCCGGACATTCACGTCATCGGCCTGTCGACACCGAGCGAGTTCGACCTCCTACTCACGCTCGAGGCGATCCCGGCGCTGGAGGGTCGGATTGCACTGGCGGCCAGCGTACATGACCTCTCCGCGGCGCATTCGCTCGGAGAGCTCGCCGCGGCATCGAGGACACCCGAGCAGCGCATGCGCCTCTACGAAGGGCGCGCGCACGGCGTGGACATGCTGAGCGCCGAGTTCGGCGCGGTGGCGGTCGAATTCGTCGAGGAGTTGCTGGCGGCGTTCTGGCCGCCCGCGCCCGCGAGCCTTCGGTAGTACGCCGCGCGGCTAGCGGGCGCCGCGGCGCCCACCGTGGAACGGGTCATCGTCCAGCGGCTCGTGCTCGAAGTCGTCGATGACGCCCGGGTCTGCGGGCGACACGTAGCCGGTCGACGGGGCAGTGCGCGCGGGACGGAGCAGGTTCTCGAGGCCCTCATCGTCGCCGTCGCGACGGGCGGGCTCCACGTCGCGCTCGTACGCCGGCTGGTACGCCTCCGAGGCGTAGCGGCTGGCCGGTTCGGCGTAGCGGGTCTCACGGCCGTACTGCGGCTCCACGTCGTCGCGGTAGGTTGCCTCTGCGGCGACGCCGTACGCCGGCGACTGGGGCTCGGGCGCGAAGCCCTCGTCATCCATCGGTGCGAAGCCGGCCGGCGCGGCCGGCGGCGGCTCGAGCTGCTCGATGCCGGCGCGGATCGATCGCGTGAAGGCGGTCAACTGGCGGTCCAGCCGCTCCAGCAGTTCGCGCGCGTAGTCGTCCGCCGCTTGCATCTGCTCCCGTGCGATGCGGCGCGACTCATCGATGCGCTGCTGAATGTCGCGGTTCGCCTCCTGGATGCGGTACTCCAGCCGCCGGTCCGCCTCGGTGGCGATCTCATCCGCCCGCTGGCGGGCGGCCAGCGTGATCTCGTTCGCATCGATGAGCCGCGCGGCGCGCTCCTCCGCACGGGCGACGATCAGGCGTCCCTCCTCTTCGGCGTCACGGCGGACGGCGTCACGCTGTGCCACGATGTCCTGGGCCTCCCGCACCTCGTGAGGTACGGCGACACGCATCTGGTCGATCAGGTCGAGCATGCGCCGCCGGTCGAGGATCGACCGGTTGCCGATGGGCATCTTCTGCGCGCCCGCAATGAGCTCTTCCAGACGGTCAACCAGGTGCAACAGATCCATGTGGCGGGACTCCTCCGGGCGGAACGCCTCAGTCAGTCTTAGGAGCGAACTTCTTCAGGATCGCATCATTCACCGCTGGGGACACGAACTCGCTGACGTCGCGATGAAACGATGCCAGTTCGCGGACTCGCGTGCCGCTGACGTATGAGTGCTCAAGCGCGGTCATCAGGTACACGGAGTCGATGTCCGGCGCCATGTGGCGGTTCATCAGCGTCATATCGAACTCGTAACCGAAGTCGCCGGCGCGGAGACCGCGGACCAGCACCTGGGCACCCTGCGAACGTGCCTCTTCCACGGTCAGGCCGGCGATGGAGGTGATGCGCACGTTGGTCAGGCCGGCGCGCTTCACGCCATCTTCGAAGAGCGCGATCCGCTCTTCCAGGCTGAACAGGGCGGAACGGCTGGCGGCAACACCAATGACCAGTTGCTCAAACATGGAGGCGGCACGGGTGGCGATATCCAGGTGACCGTTGGTCACCGGGTCAAAGCGTCCCGCGTACAGGGCAACGGTCATGCGTCCTCTTCCTTCGCATCGGCTCGGTAGATCGCCACGGCGCCGGCCCCCTGCCTGCGGTCTCGCCAGAGCGGGCGGCCGGCCAGCGTATCCGGCGGGGCCGTGCGGGCATCGTGCTCGACGACGATCACCGCATGCTCGGCGAGCGCTTCCGCGGCAGAGGACTCAATCGCGCGCCACGGAGCGGCCTCATCATACGGTGGGTCGGCCAGTACGAGCGTGTACGTGACGCCCGAAGGCGGTCGCCAGCGCCCGACACGGGCTACCTGCACGTGTCCTCGGCCCTCGAACCGGGCACGGGCCAGGTTGTCCCGGATCACCTTGGCGACCCGCGCGTCAGACTCCACGAACGTCGCCTCGCCATCGCCACGCGACAGTGCTTCGATGCCGAGCGCACCACTGCCCGCGTAGAGATCCAGCACGGAGGCGAAGTCCGCGCCGGCCGCCTCCAGCATGGAGAACAGTGCCTCGCGCAGCCGGCCGGTCGTGGGGCGCGTCCCCTCCGACCGTGGCTGCTTCAGCGTCAGGCCGCGCGCCGTGCCACCGATCACCCGCAGCCCTCCCGCCGCACGAGGCGTCACAGCCGACCTAGTTGTTTCCCGCCGGGCCCGGCGGCCCGCCTGGCACTACCGTCTCGGTGGGCTCGGCGGTCGGTTCGGCGGTTGGTTCGGCCGTTGGCTCAGCGGTCGGCTCAGCCGTGGGCGCGACGGTCGGCGCCTCCGTCGGTACAGCCGTCGGTGCGGCCGTGGCCTCGGGCGGCGGCGCGTCCCCCACTCGCAGCACCACCTCCTGCGCGATGAACATCGTCCCCTCGGAGACGACGAGCCGGATGGTGTAGGAGCCGGGCTCGGACGGAGCGCGCCACACCACGGCAGCAGGGGCGTCCTCTGTGGTGAAGCAGGGCGCCTGACCTTCCAGCGTGCCGCCATCCGCCTCCCAGCACGCGCTCAGGTACGGCCCGTACGGGAGCAACAGCGTCACGCTGCCCTCCTCCAGGTACTCGGCGACCGGTGCCCAGATATCAGGCAGCGCGTCACCGTCGCTTGCCGCCTCGATCGCGACACCGCCGAGGCCGAAACGAGCGGCCAGGTCAAGGCGGAAGGCGACCGAGTAGCGGTTGGTGACCCAGATCGTGCGATCCACGGAGCCATCGATTGCGCGCAGCATCACGGAGCGCGCGCTGTCGTCCCATGAGATGCCAACCCCGGCCGTGGGATCGCCAATCGCGGACGCCCGCAAGGTCACCGGAGTGCCCGGACCGATTGCGTCCACGCGGCGGTCGATGCCGCTCGCCAGCGCCAGGGCGTCCAGCGTCGTCGGCGTGGAGAAGCCGGTCGGGACCGCCTCGGTGGAACGTCGGTCGACGATCAACGAGATGCGCGCGAGCACCTCCGGCAGCTGCGCGGCGAGTCCTGCCTCCAGCCGTGGGAAGAACTGGGTGGGGTCCGCCGGGGCGCGGAGCCACAGCGTGTCGGCGTGGCCCAGCAGTGCCGCCCAGTCGTACGCGCCCGTCTCCGCACCGACCGGCGATGGGACGCTCAGGACGAGCCCCCAGCCCTCGGCGCGAACGCGGGTGGCGAGGGCGGCAACGAAGGCGGAGAAGCGGTCGCGGTCGGCCAGCGGTAGGCCCGGGTAATCCAGGTAGATGCCCCCGGCCCCCTGCAGCCGTGCCTCCGCGATGATCGCCTCGATGTGGGCGGCCGAAGCCGGGCCAGACTCCAGGATCGCCTGCACCGTCGCCACGTCGCCCGCGTCGGTCACGCCAAAATAGACGGGGACGCTGCCGGCAGCGCCCAGCGCCGGTCGCAAGGCGTCTGTGGCCGCAACGATGTCGCCCGGCTCAGCGTCCGCGCTCGGACGTGCCGCCACCACGGCAATCGTGGAGGCGGATTCGACCGCACGCGGGTCGGGCGTCGCGCCCGAGCCCACGATCAGCGCGAGTGTCCCCGCGAGCACCGTGCGCCGCAGTACGGCGATGCTGGTGGACTGCGCCGGGATGGACCCGGCGACGGTCAGGCCATCGGAGCCGAGTTCAACCGGTGCCAGTCGTGTCCAGGTGGTGCCATCCCACGTGTAGTACGCCAGGTTCGCGCCGTCCGTGGTGAGGCCGTTCAGGCGCACCTCGACGGCGAGCGGACCGGGGACGCCCTCCGGCACGTTGATGTCGTACACCTTGCTCAGCGCGGTCAGGCCGTCCGGCACCGGCGGAGCGGCGTCACGGGCCCGCGCCGTGATCGAGTCACCACCACCATCGCCACCACCGATCACCCGAACGGGCGACCACGGCAGGACGAGCGCGATGATCACCAGGCCCAGCACCACGATGATCGCCAGGATTCGGAGCAACCCGGCATCCGTGTCGTAGCCCTCGCCACCGGAGGGACGCAGCCCTCGGCGGCGCGGCGGCTCCTCGTCGTCGCCAAAGACCACGGGCGCAAAGAGAGGCGGATCCGGGCGAACCGGATTCGGCCGGCGGTCGTCGTTCTCGTTCATGCCGATCCTTTCGCTCAGGGCGCGCCCAGGAGGGCGGGCCGAGGGCGCACGATGACCTCGGTCACCTGCCCGTCTCGGAAGACGGTCAGGCGCAGTTCGCTGCCGGTCGGCACGGCGGCGATCAAGTTGACGAAGGGGAGGTCGGTGTCCACGGCAGTGCCGTTGACCGCTACCACGATATCGCCCGGCAGGATTCCAGCCTCTTCGGCCGGGCTCCCGGACTGCACGCCCATAATCGCCGCCCCGCGACTAACGGGCAGCCCCACCTGAGCCGCCCGCTCGTCATCGAGGGGGACGTGGTGCCTGGCAAGCCGCTCGATGCCGATCCGCGGGCGGGGATTGAAGCCGTTCGCCACCACGCTCTCCAGGAACGGGCGCAACAGGTCCACGGACTGTGCCAGGCCAACGCCCTCCACTGGCTGATCCTGGCCGGTGGTGCGGATCACGCTCGTCATCATGCCGATCACGGCGCCGGAGGCATCGATCAGCGGACCGCCGGAGTCGCCGTGGTTCACCGCTGCATCCGTCTGAATCACGTTGCGGAGCACCACGCCATCCCTCGGAAAGTCCATCCCCAGGGCGGAGATCACGCCTACCTTCACCTGGTTGGAGAAGTCGAACACGCCACCCGAGATGATCGCGACCGGGTCGCCGAGCGCCGCCCCGGTGGTGGTGCCCAGGCGCGCCACACGAAGGCCTCGACCGTCCACGCGGAGCAGGGCCACATCCTGGAACGGGGAGTCATCCGCGAACGGAGTAGCGTCGCGCTCCTCGCCAGTGGCGAGCACAACGGTGATCGCCGTCGCGTCCTCCACCACGTGGTAGTTCGTCATCACCACGCCATCTGCCACCACGATGCCGGAGCCAAACGATCCGGTATCAGTCACCACCGTGACCACCGAAGGCAGCACCGTACTGATGGAGGCGCGCAGGCGGTCGGCATCGGTCGGCGTCGGGGCGGGCGGGGCCACAGCAGACGCTGCCAGCGCCGACGCCGGGTCGCCATCGAAGGCGGAGACCAGCAGCGCGCCCAGCACGCCGCCACCCAGCGCTGCTGCAAACAGCAGCCCACCAAGGATTGCGAAGCGAACCGGTGGAGGTGAGGTGATCGCGCGACTCCAGCGGACCTCCAGGGGAGTCCGCAGCCCGCCACGCTCAGTCTACCGCGATGAGCATCGATGTACACGAACAACTGTGCGAGCACACGTTGCGTGCCTCAGTAGAACCGGGGTATCATGCGCGCTTACAGCGGGGCCGTCAGCAGACGGGTCCGCGTTGTTATTTCGTAGACCTTGATGGTCTACAGTTCGGCCGGCCCCAGAGGCCGGCCTACGTGCGAGGGAACACCATGCCCGAGGAGCAGGCACTTCTCACCCAGGCCGGATACGAACGCCTGGTAGATGAGCTCCAACAACTGAAGACGGTCAAGCGCGCCGAAGTGGCCGCGCTGATTCGTGACGCGCAGGAACTGGGCCCTGACCAGTTGGACGCCCAGTACGAGGACGCCAAGAACCAGCAGGCCTTCCTGGAAGGCCGCATCGCCGAGATCGAGCGAACGCTGGAGAACGTGGCGATCATTGACGAGGCGGCTGCACACAAGTCCAAGGTCGTCCAGATCGGCTCGTCGGTGACCATCAAGGGCGACGACGGCAAGAGCCGCAAGTACCAGCTGGTCGGACCGACCGAGGCGGATCCCACGCAGGGGCGTATCTCCTACAAATCACCCGTGGGGCACTCCCTGCTGGGCAAGAAGCGCGGCGACAAGGTCTCTATCCAGACCCCGCGCGGCACCACCGAACTGACCGTCACGTCCATCTCCTGACCTGGGATCGCGGAGACTGAGCGGACGGGGGCCGGTCAGGCCCCCGTCCTGTCTCCTGGGGCACGTATCGCCCGAATATGCGAACGTGGCAGGCCACGGGAATCACCCCTCGGAGGATCGATGCCGTCCGAGCAAGAGATGATCCAGCAGCGGCTCGACAAGCGCGCACGCCTGCTCCAGGCGGCCGACCCCTACCCTGCGCGCGTCCGCCGCACCCACACCACCGCCGCAGCAGTCGAGGCGTTCACCGCGGGTGGCGAGGTGGAGGGCGCGACCGAGGTTACGGTCGTCGGGCGGGTGACCGCCCAGCGCGTGATGGGCAAGGCCGCGTTCCTGGACCTGCGCGATGGCAGTGGCCGGCTGCAACTCCACTTCCGCCGCGACGTGCTCGATGACTTCGAGCACCTGTCGCTGGTCGACCTCGGCGACTTCCTGGAGGTCACCGGCAGCATGTTCCGCACCCGTACCGGCGAGGTGACCGTCGGGGTCGCCTCGTGGCGTGTGATCACCAAGGCGTTGCGGCCGCTGCCGGAGAAGTGGCACGGCCTCACCGACACGGAGGCGCGGTACCGCCAGCGCTACCTGGACCTGATCGCAAACGAGCGTTCGCGCGAGATCGCACGGTCACGCTCGATCATCGTCTCGGCGATCCGGCAGTTCTTCCTCGATCGTGGGTTCCTGGAGGTGGAGACGCCCGTGCTGCAGGAGCACGCCGGCGGCGCGGCAGCGCGCCCGTTCCTCACGCACCACAACGCCCTCGATCGCGACCTGTTCATGCGCATCTCGCTGGAACTGCACCTGAAGCGGCTGCTGGTCGGCGGCTTCGAGAAGGTGTTCGAAATCGGCCGCGTCTTCCGCAACGAGGGCGTCTCCTACCGCCACAACCCGGAGTTCACGCTCCTGGAGTCCTACGAGGCGTACGCGGACTACCACGATGTGGCGGCGATGGTGGAGGAACTGCTCGGCTTCGTCGCCATGCGTGTCCACGGCACCACCGAGTTCAACCACGGCGACGTGTCGCTCTCGTTGAAGACACCGTTCGCGCGCACCACTTACCACGGCGCACTGCTGGAGCACACGGGCATCGACTACCGGCAGTACCCGACCACCGCGGCGCTGCTGGGGGTGGCTCGCGCGCGCAACGTACCCGTATCGGACGGCGCGTCGTGGGCGACGATCCTCGATGGGCTCATGTCCACGTTCGTCGAGCCGAAGCTCGTGCAGCCCACGTTCATCTTCGACTACCCAACGGCGCTCTCGCCGCTGGCGAAGAAGAAGGTGGACGACGAGGACACGGTGGAGCGCTTCGAACTGTTCGCGCTGGGCTACGAGATCGCGAATGCCTACAGCGAGCTCAACGACCCCGTTGACCAGCGCGAGCGCATGGAAGCGCAGTCCGCGAAGCAGGTCGAGGGCGATGACGAGGTCGAGGTGGCGGACGAGGACTTCCTGGTCGCCATCGAACACGGCATGCCGCCGGCGGGCGGACTGGGGATTGGCGTGGACCGGGTGGTGCAGTTGATCACCGGCGAGCACTCCCTGCGCGAAGTAATCCTGTTCCCAACGATGCGTGACCGGGGAGACGAATGACCAACCACCTGCCCGGCTTCGAAGCGCCGAAGGCGGCCCGCGACGGCCTTCAGCACCTGCGCGACGACATCCACCTGCACGCCGCCGCCGCCGAGGTGCGCGCCCGCCTCGCCGACCCGACCACGTACGACGAATGGCTCTCCACGCAGATCCGCGACTTCGTTGCGGACACCGAAGGGATGCAGTTCACGCTGGGCCTGCCCGGTCGTGCCGAGCCAGTACGGCTGCGCCGCGAGCCGCACGGCGACCCGTACCTGGTCACCTATGTGCGCGATGGCGACAGTTCCGTGGAGTCGCTGACGTGGGCGCTGCACGTGGAAGGCGCGACCGAGTGCCACGTCACGGTGGAGCTCGCCTATCGCGCCGCCGGTGGCCTCGCCGGGGTCCTGGAGCCGTTGGTGCACCGCCCGCACCGCCTCCAGGCGCTGCGCGACTCGCTGTGGCGCTTCAAGCACCACATCCAGGAGTCGCTGAGCCTCGATGCCCGCGTGGCCGAGGCGTAGCGGCCACCCGATGACCGGCGGCCAGCCCGACCGCGCGATCGACGCCGTCATCTTCGACCTCGATGGCGTGCTCGCGGACACCGAGATCATCTGGTTCGAGGCGATGCGAGCCTTGCTCGCGCCGGCCGAATTCACGTGGGAGCAGAACCTGCACCTGGTGGGCTCCACCTCGGAGTTCACCACGGAGTGGATCCGCACCGAATTTCAGCGCACCGAGTCACCCGCGGACCTCGAACGCATCATCGGTGCCGCGGTGAACGAGCACGTCGAACGCGTGACGCTGGAGCCGATGGCCGGGGCGACCGAACTGGTCGAGGGGCTCCGCAGTCGTGGGCTGCCAGTGGCGGTCGCGTCGCAATCCTCGCCGCGGTGGGTGGAGCGCACCCTGCGCCAGATCGGCCTGCTCCCCGCGTTCGAGTTCTTCGTCACCGCCAGCGAGGTGCCCCGGGGTAAGCCCGCACCGGACATCTACCTGCACGCCGCCGCCCGCATCGGCGTAGCGCCGGAGCGGTGCCTGGCGATCGAGGACTCCTCGCACGGCATCGAGTCAGCACATGCGGCGGGGTTCAGCGTGGTACAGATCCGGCACGGCGTGGCACCATCGCCGCCGCAAGAGCGTGCCCACGCGATCATCGAGTCGCTGCACGCCTTCGACTTCGGGTGGCTGCACCGCCCACCGAGGCGGTAGTGGCGATAGCCCGCCGGTAGGCGCAACCGGCGGCGCTTGTTACGCTCCCGGCCACGTTCCCGCAACGACCCGCAACCCTCGGAGCGCCGCCTGCATCGCCACTTCACCGTCACCGGCTTCGTCTCCCACCGCGGGCGCACGGCGCTCCACTGGCACCGGCTCGGCATGTGGCTACCCCCCCGGCGGGCACATCGAGGCGGACGAAGACCCGGTGCAGGCGGTGCTGCGCGAGGTGCGGGAGGAGACCGGCCTGGCCGTGGAGATCATCGGCGCGGAGGCGTTCGCCTACCGCCAGCCGCCGCAGTTGCCGCCGCCCGCCTCCATGGCCGTGTACGACATCCCGCGCGATGGCCAACTGGCCGAGCCGCACCAGCACATCGACCTGATCTACTTCACCCGGCCCACCTCGGACGCACCGGCGCTACCGGACGATGGCCACGCGTGGACGTGGGTGGACGAGGTGACACTCCGCGGCGGCACGCCCCCGACGGCGCCGGGGGCGCGCCCGAGGCGCGGATCGCCGACGATGTGCGTGAACTCGGGCTCGCGGCGATCGAGGCGGAGCGTCGCGCGACCGCCGCGCGGACGTAGTGCCGAAGTAGTGCGGACGTAGGGGAGACTGGCGTGCTTTCGATCCAGACGATCCGGGAACGCACCGATGACGTGCGCCGCATGCTCGCCGAGCGCCGGACGCAGGCACCGCTGGACGCCATCCTCGACACGGACGAACGCCGCCGCGTGCTGCTGACGCAGGTGGAGCGGATGCGCGCCGAGCGCAACGACGCCGGCAAGCGCATCGGCTCAGCGCAGTCGCCGGAGGAGCGCCAGGCGCTGATCGAGGCGCAGCGCGCCGTCGCAGGCGAACTCGATGGCCTCGAGGCGCAGTTGAAGGACCTGGACGGCGCGCTGGACGCGCTGCTCCTGCAGATGCCCAACATCCCCCACGTCGACGTCCCGCTCGGCGGGGAGGAGGATGCGGTCGTCATCCTCGAAGGTGACGGCGCCACCGGCTGGGAACGCCGCCTGGAAGTGCCGCTGCCGGTGAAGGACGCCCCCAACCCGGACGCCGAAGGCGACCGCCTCCCGCACTGGGAAATCGGCGAGCGCACCGGCCTGATCGACTTCGAGCGCGGGACAAAGCTCTCCGGGTCGTCGTTCTACATCCTGAAGGGCGACGGGGCACGGCTCCAGCGCGCGCTGATCTCGTGGATGCTCGACCTCCACCGGGGGCAGGGCTACTCGGAGGTCTACACGCCGTTCCTGGTGCGCGAGGCGATGCTGGTCGGCACCGGGCAACTCCCGAAGTTCGCGGACACCATGTTCCACGCGGAGGGCACCGACCTCTGGCTGGTCCCGACTGCGGAGGTGCCCGTCACGAACATGTACCGCGATGAGATCATGGACGTGGCGACGCTCCCCATCTGCCATACCGCCTACACGCCGTGCTTCCGCCACGAGCAGTTCAGCGCGGGCCGCGAGGTACGCGGCATCAAGCGCGGCTGGCAGTTCGACAAGGTGGAGATGGTCATCTTCGCGGAGGAGGACGACTCCTGGCGCGCCCACGAGCAACTGCTGGAGGACGCGCTCGCGGTGGTCCGCGCGCTGGGACTGCGCTACCGGGTGATCCGCCTCGCCTCCGGCGACCTCACCTTCGCCTCGGCGATGACGTACGACATCGAGGTCTGGGCGCCCGGCGCGCAGGAGTGGCTGGAAGTCTCGTCGGTGTCCAACTTCCTGGACTTCCAGGCGCGCCGCGCCAACCTCCGCTACCGCGGCGAGGACGGCAAGGTGCACCACCTCCACACGCTGAACGGCTCCGGCGTCGCGCTTCCCCGCACCGTGGCGGCGCTGATGGAGATCGGCCACCTGGAGGACGACACCATCGAGGTGCCCTCGGTGCTTCACCCGTACCTCGGTGGACAGAGCACACTCCAGCCCAGCCGGTAGGCCGCCCACGATTGACATGATGGGTTCGGTAAGTATCTTGCGCATGACCGCGGGCGCCTTCGCCGTGGCGCGCGAGGGATGCCCATGCCTGACCTGCCCGTGACCAGCCAGCCAGACGTCGTCTTCGGACGCGGCGGCGGGCGCGACCTGCTGTGCGACGTCTACCGGCCGAGCGGTGACGGCGCGCGCCGGCCGGCAGCGATCCTGTTCCACGGCGGCGGCTGGCGGCGCGGCAGCCGCGCCTCGCTCCGCGATCGCGCGCTCGCACTTGCCTCGCACGGCGTCGTCGTCATCGCGCCCGAGTACCGCCTGACGGACGAGTCGCGCTGGCCGGGCCACATCCACGACGCGAAGGCAGCGCTGCGCTGGGTGTGCGCGAATGCCGGCGACCTGGGCGTGCACCCGGATCAGATCGCGCTCGTCGGCTTCTCGGCGGGTGCGCAACTCGCGCTGCTCTCCGCCGGCACGCCCGGGCACGCCGCGTTCAGCGGCGAAGGCGGGCATCCCGAAACGTCCGAGGTGGTGAACGCGGTCGTCGGGTTCTTCTCCCCGATCCGCTTCGTCAGCGGCAATGAGCGCAGCAATGACGGCGTTCCCGCGAGCGCAGGCGAGTCGCTGGGCGATGACCTCAGCGACGACGAACTGCGCGAGGCCAGCCCGATCACGCACGCGGGCCCGGCGTTCCCGCCGACGCTCCTGATGCACGGCACCGCCGACGAGGTGATCGCGTACCGCTCGTCCGTGGCGATGTTCGAGGCGCTCCACGCAGCCGGTGTCCCGGTGGATCTGCGCCTGTACCAGGGACTGCGGCACGAGTTCGTGCGGATGGACGGCGTGATGCAGGTGTGCATGGCGGACGTCGCGCTATTCATGCAGCGCACCATGGTGGATCCGGCCCGGTTTGATGTACCGCAGGATGTCCTCTTCGGGCGTCCCGCCACCCCGGAGGGGGCAGCCCGATGAAGTTCGGCATCTTCGACCACATCGAGCGTCGCGACGATGTGGGGATCGCGCAGCAGTTCGAGGAACGGCTGCAGATCATGGAACTGGCCGACCAGGCCGGGATCTACTCGTACCACGTCGCGCAGCACCACCATTCGCCACTCTGCCTCGCGCCGAACCAGGCCGTGCTGCTTGCAGCGGCGGCCCAGCGAACGAAGCGATTGCGCTTCGGTCCGCTGGTCTTCGTGCTCCCGCTCCACCACCCGATCCGCCTCATCGAGGAGATCTGCATGGTGGATCAGTTGAGCAACGGCCGGTTGGACCTGGGCGTAGGGCCGGGCACCGGCGGCGGCACGGAACTGGCGATGTGGGGCGAGAACCCGGACGACAACTACGAACGGTTCGAGGAGACGCTGGACATCATGCGTCGCGGCCTCCAGACGGACTTCCTCACCTATCGCGGGAAGTTCATGGACGTGGCCGACCTCTGGATGGAACTGCGCCCGTTCCAGAAGCCACACCCGCCGTTGTGGTGGGCAGGCAACGCCGAGTCGGCTGCCCAGCGCGGTGCGAACTTCATCGCCAACGGCTCGGTGGAGCAGATCGCCACGGTGTCGAAGATCTACCGCGACGCCTGGGAGCGCGCGAAGGCGAGCGACACGCCGGAGATCTACCGGCCGGAGCAGCCGCTGTACGGCGGCACGCGCCGCATCTACATCGCGCCCACCGACGAGGAGGCGCGCGAGCGCGGCATCGCGGCGTACCACTCGTACCTGTCGCACTTCGCCAAGCCATCGCCCGAGGGTGGCGATGCCCGCACCGGCGCGGCGGGCGCGTTCAACGAGCGCGTGCGCAACTCCGAGTGGTTCCAGAAGCAGTCCGGCGGCGAGGTGCAGGTGGCGGCCCGCCCCAATACGGTCGCAACGATGCGCATCACCCCGGAGCAGGCGATCGATGCCGAGGCGCTGGTCGTCGGGTCACCTCAGACGGTGCGGAAGTACGTGGAGCGTTATTGCGCGGACAGCGGCGCGAACTACTTTGTCGGTTCGTTCCAGTGGGGCAACCTGACGCATGAGGAGACCCGCCGGTCGCTCGGCTACTTCGCCAGCGAGGTGATGCCGGGCCTCGCCAGCTGAGCCCATCCAGTTGCCTCGGTTAGGTGCCCCATTACGAACGTAAAGGCGAGCGTTGCCGTTACATAATCGAGGCACACATGAACATCCCCATTACGCCCGGCCTGCATCGCTCCCCGTACGAAATTCTCCCCCCGCCACAGCACAAGCGGCTCAAGCCTCGTGATCCCGCCTTCCTTCGACCCCAGTAGCCCAGTGCCCGATGCCAGCGGGGCGCTTGACACCGTAGAACGCTCGTTCTATCGTTCCCTTGTTCCGAACGAACGCCCGTTCTACATATCGGGTGGCTCGAAGACGGACGGGGGTTCCAGATGCTGCTTGCAATCATGCTCGGGGTGATCGTCGGGGTGGCCGGTACGACGCTCGTGCGCCAGTGGCTGCACGCCGAGCTCGTGGCCCACTCGTACACGCGTGACGTACTGCCGCCGGCGGACTTCCCCCGCCTGGCACCGCCTCGCCGCACGCACGTCGCGCTCCGCCGCGTCGCCTAGCCGGGCCGCCCGAGGCCGCTAGACTGCCCCGGTGGCCCGCACACCGATCCTGTTCCGCCTGCTGCTGGACGCGCTCGATGAGTTCGAGCACGCCATCAACCACATCCCGGCGCCCGGCCGCGGCGGGCCCCTGGGGCCGCTGAACATGAGCGGCTGGGTCGTCGGCCACGTCGCTCAGGTCCAGGACCGCTGGCTCACGTTCGCCAGTGCCACAGGTGCCGAGAACCCGTGGTGCGCGGAGTGGATTCGCCGCCAGCGGGGCGAAGTGCCGTACGGCACGCTCGTCACGCACCTCGATGAGGCCACCGAGGCGTTCCGGCAGGTCCGAGCGCGCGCCCAGGCGTTCCTCGATGGCCTCGACCCGGCGGTGCTGGTGCAGCCGGCCAACCTCGCAGGCACGCACTGGGCTGCCAGCGGCGCGACGGTGGGATATCAACTCGCGCGCAGCGTTGCGCACGCGTACGTCCACGCCGGCGAACTGACGGTGATCGCCTCGCTCGCCGGTGCGGGCGACCTCGGCCTGCCGGGCGACCTCAGCCGCACGCACGAGGGCATCGACGGCGATGATCCGACGAGCACCACGGTCGCCGCGCTGCTGCGCGATGGCTACGTCGAGTTGCGCCGCGTCTTCGATACGACTCCGTTGCCCTCGCTCACGGGCGCGATCGTCACCCTCAACCCCGGCTCGCATAGCGTGGTGCACACGCTCGCGCGCGAGGATCGGTACTGGAATGTGGCCGCTCAGGGCCGCCCTGCGGACGCGCTGCTCGGCACGTTCGATGGCGGCGCACCGCCGCGCCCCTATCCGCCGGAGGACGTCCGGGCGGCCTTCGACCGCGCCACAGACGCCGCTTCGACCTGGCTCGGCGGACTCGATGCGGCCGCGCTGGCCGGCACGGTGCAACCGGGGCGCACGCCTAGCCCGATCGGCGTGCAGGTGGCGCGCAGCGCCGTGCACGTGTTCTCCCACTCGGGCGAACTGCAGTCGGTGTCATCGCTCTCGGGCGGGGCATCGATGGATCTGCCCGGCGCGCTGGCGCACACGCTGGAGGCGTCCCGATGAATGAGGCGAGCGGGCCGAAGATCACGCTCGGCAGCGTCTTTGCGCCGCCCGAGATCGCACACCCGCGCCTGCTGGTCACGCGCGGCTGGCCGGCCGGTGTCGACCGCCGCCACATCGACCAGTGGGAGCCAGACCTGGCCCCGAGCGCCGCACTGGCGGCGGAGCGGGACACACTCGACGCCGCGACGTTCGAGGCGCGCTACCGCGCGGAACTCGCGTCACGCATCGGCCTCGTCGCGTGGGCGGCGCGCATGGCGAACGGGACGGGCGTGGTGATCCTCGGCGAGCCGGCCGAGGACGAGGCGTGCCACCGCTCGGTGCTGGCGGCGGTGATCCGGGAGCAGTCCGCGCCGCCCGCCTCGTGATACCGCGCCGGAAGCCGGGCGACCGTGCGCTGATCGAGGCGATCCGCGCAGGGCTGCGCGCCGCCGCCGACCCGGTGAAGGCGCCACAGATGCAGGCGTACATGAAGTCCGCAATGCCGTACCACGGCGTGCAGACCCCGCAGGCACAGCGCATCTTCCGCGATGTGATCGCCGCGCATCCCCTCGACGGGTTCGAGGCGTGGCGGGACACCACGCTCGCGCTCTGGCGAGAGGCGACGCAACGCGAGGAGCGGTACGGCGCACTCGCGCTCGCTAAGCACCGGCGGTACCGCGCGCACCGCTCGCGCGAGGCGTTCCCGATGTACGAGGAGTTCGTGGTCACTGGCGCATGGTGGGATCTCGTCGATGAGACGGCGGGGAATCTGCTCGACGAACTACACCAGCAGGATCCGGCCTGGATGGCAGCCCGCATGCGCGAGTGGAGTACCGCGCCCGACATGTGGAAACGGCGGGCCTCGATCATCTGCCAGTTGCGGCACAAGCAGGCGACCGACCTGCGGCTGCTCTACGACTGCATCGAGCCGAACCTGGGCGACCGCGAATTCTTCATCCGGAAGGCGATCGGCTGGGCGCTGCGCCAGTACGCGTGGACAGACCCGGACGAGGTGGTGCGGTACGTCACCGCGAACGCGGATCGGCTGAGCCCGCTGAGCAAGCGCGAGGCGCTGAAGAACGTCCTGAAGTCGGGTGTGATCGCAGCGATCCCGTAGCCCTCGTGCGCGACTTCGACACAACGGCCCCGGCGATTGCCGGGGCCGTTGATGTTGGTCAGTCGGAACTGACGGGGAGGCTACGCCTCCTTCACGACCATGCCGTTGGGGCTCCAGCGCCAGGTGCGGAACTTCACATTGCGCAGGCCAGCGGACTTTGCGTAGTCCTTCGCGCGGCCGAGCAGGCCAGTGGGGACGTAGATGTAGAGCGGGCAGCTGCGGTTCTCCAGCGTGGCCCACACGTACTGTGCCTGCTCGCGCGTCACGGTCTCGCGCGACTCCACCTGCACGATGGCGACCGCCTGGTTGCCAGTGGCGACGGTGACGATGTCCGGGAACATCTTGGAGCCTGACCCGCGCACCTCGATGCCGAACTTGGGATCGGGGAGATTCACGAACGTCCGCAAGCCCTGGCTCTCGTCGTAGTCGAAGCGGTCACGGGCGATCGCCTGCACGGTCTCGGCCAGTTCGTAGCGGCGCGACTCTTCGTTGCGTCGCCACTCGGGGCCGACGCTCTTACGCCACTTCGCAACCCGACGTTCGTGACTCGCGGCGTAGAGGCCGAAGTCGCGGAACTGCAGCGAGATCTGCACGAGCAGCAGCAGGAGTGCCATCGGCAGCAACAGCACCACCGTGATGCCCACGCCGCCGCCGTTGTCGATGCCGATCGCCTTGAACAGGCCCTCGGCCCAGTCGAGTTTGATCCAGGTGGGGCCGGGGAAGACGAACATCGCGTAGACGGATGCTGCCAGCGCCGCGAGCGCGATTACGCTGCCGGCCGGCGGCAGGCGGTAGGTCGAGACACCCGAGGCGGCGTGTGG
>JAQCKI010000041.1 GCA_027592645.1 Chloroflexota bacterium
GCGGCGAGCCCGGCGGGGGCGATGCCGCCGAGGATGCTGTTCTCCCAGAAGTGCTCGGCGACCTCACCGGACATCAGGAACCAGTAGCCGTCCTCGCCGGTCTCGGAGTGGTGCGCGACGAGGGCGCGGTAGCCCCCGAGCAGGATCTCGTGCGCCTCTCCAGCCGGCACGGCGCCTGGGATGGTCTGGCCCACGACCGTCTCGAGGAGTGCGGCCGACTCTGGCCCCTGCACGGAGAGCAGCACACTTTCGGTGAGCCGGTCGCGCACCACCACATCGTCCTCGGGACGGACGGCGGCCTCCACGACCTCGCGGAGGCGAACCTGCGCGCGCGGGCCGGTGACGATCAGCCAGCGCCCGGCCTCGATGTGGCAGCCGGTCGCGATGTCCAGGATCGCGCCGTCATCCCGACAGGCGACGAGGCGGCGGATGCTGCCGGGGGGAATGCGCCGCGTGTCCGTGGCGAAGACGCGCGCGAGCACCTCGGACGCGCGGTCGCCGGTCACATAGAACCGACCGAGGTGGGAACGGTCGAAGATGACGGCGCGCTCGCGGGCGGCCTCCTGCTCGTCGTAGGTGCCGCCGTACCAGAGCGGCACGGTGAACGAATGCACGGGCGCCGGGTGCCATCCCGCCTTCATGTGCAGATGCGCGAGCGCGAGCACGTTGGTGCGCCCCCCGGCGGGGATCGGCGAGGGGATGACCGGCAGGAAGTCGCCCGGCCCGATCGGCGGCTGCGTCACGCGTGCTCCTGCCCATGAGGGTGCGAATGGGAGTGAGCGTGATCGTCCCCCTCCGCGTGCTCATGGGCGAGCGGTGCCACGTCCTCCCACTTCCGGAAGCCCTCCGGCGTGCGTGTCATGCGGCCGACGCCGGGGTACGGGCCGTGGCAGAACATCACCAGCGCGCCCGCCTCGATGCACTCGTCCATCAGGCGCTTCTTGGTCTCCATGGAGACCAGCGGCAGCACGTCCAGCCCGGAGACCCACGGTGTGCGCTCCAGTTGGGCGCGGTGCTGCGCCATGTCGCCGAGGTAGACGCCCCACTCCTGCCCGGAACGCACTACCACCGTCGAGTGGCCCTCGGTGTGACCAGGGGCGGGGGCGAAGATCACCTCGTCCGTAATTGCCAGTTCGCCATCGGCCAGCGTCAGGCGATCCGCGATCGGGTCCAGGTTGCGCGCCAGGTAGGTGGCACGGGTGCGCTCGTTGGGGTGGGTGGCGTCCTGCCACTCGGCGCTGTTGATGACGTAGGTGGCATTGGGGAACGTGGGCGTCAGGAGTTCGCCGTCCGCGCTGGTGTTCCAGCCGCAGTGGTCGGCGTGCAAGTGCGTGTTCACGACGACATCGATCTCCTCGGGTGTGACGCCGAGCGCGGCGAGCGAGGTGAGCAGCGTGCCCTGCTCCGCCGGCGTGGCGGCATCCCGGTCACCGGGCTTCCCGCCCACGCCGGTCTCGATCAGGATCGTCTTGCCTCGGGAGCGCAGGAGCAGGCAGTTCAGGCCGAGCGGAATGCGATAACGGTCGTCCAGCGGCGGGGCGACCCGCTCCCACATCACGCGCGGCACTACGCCGAAGATGGCACCTGCGTCGTACATGTAGGTGCCGTCGTTCACCACGGCGAATTCGACGCCGCCGATGCGATAGCGCGCGCCGCTGGGGATCGCCATCGAAGCCTCCTCAGGAAACGCGGACGGTGACCCGCTCTGGCACGATGCGGAACAGGGCGATGTCCGGCCGGTCGCCACGATACCGCTCCGCGAACTCGTCGCCCGCCTGCTGGCCGTAGTAGGCGACCGCCATCCGGTGGACGTAGTCGTAGAGCGACCCGTCCGACTCCTCCACGCGGCCATCGAGCATCACGGATCGATATGGCGGCTCGCGGTGGTCGATGCAGAGCGAGGCGTACGGGTTCGCCTGGATGTTGCGCCACTTCAGCGTTGCGCGGCTGGTGAACAGGTAGGCCGCGCCATCCTCCCACAGGTACCAGATCGGCACGGTGCGTGGACGCCCTTTGCCATCCACCGTGGCGATCACGGCCACGCGCGGCTCCCGCAGGAACGCTTCGATCTCCGCTGCAGTCATGTCAGGCATCGCGCCTCCTCGCACCGTCCGAGGATAGCGCGACCGGGCGTGTCCGCCGCCGGCTTACGAGCCGCGCACGAGCGTGAGCACCATGTACACGACGAACCCGACGAGCAGCAGCGCGCCCGCCGTCCGCCCGACGCGGTAACGCGGCCACGCGAGCGGCAGCAGGATGAGCGCGGTCACGGCAAGCACCGGCAACTCGAACTCGAAGAGCGCGCGGTCGACCTCGATCGGGCGGGCGAGCGCGGCTGCGCCCAGCACACCGAGGATGTTGAAGAGGTTGGAGCCGACCACGTTGCCCACGGCGATATCGTCCTCGTGCTTCCACGCGGCGATGACGCTGGTCACCAGTTCCGGCAGGCTGGTGCCGAGCGCAACAACCGTGGCCCCGATCGCGAACTGGGAGATGCCGACGCGCTCGGCCAGGTCGCTGGCACCATGGACGAACATCGCCGAGCCACCGGCCAGGACAGCCACCGCCAGCACCAGCAACGGCACCTCGATGACGGCACGCGGTCGGTCGCCCTCGTGCGGCACGGGCAGGCCCGTGAAGTCCGGCGCGGGCTCCGCGGCGATGTCCGGGGCGCTGAACCAGCGCAACTGCACGACGCTGAAGACGGCGAGCGCGATCACGCTGATCGCGCCCTCCAGGCGGGAGACGCGGCCATCGACCAGTACGAGCAGGGCCCAGGCGGTCACCGCCACGAGCACCGGCAGGTCGAAGCGAAGCATGCGGCGGTGCACCACCACGGGCGAGATCACGGCGGCGGCACCCAGTACCGCGAGGACATTGATGATGTTGGAGCCGATGACGTTGCCCGCCGCCACGCCGGAAGCCCCCTGGATCGCACCGATCACGCTGACCGTGAACTCCGGCATCGAGGTACCGAACGCGACGACCGTGGCACCGATGACGATGGGCGGCATGCCGAGCAAGAGCGCCAGGCGGCCGGCAGAGCGAACCAGGCGGTCGCCCGCGAGTACCAGCAGGATCAGGCCGCCGGCGAGCCATACGGACGAGAGCAGCACGGAGTGGTGCCATTCGCTAGCCGCCGCGGAGGTCGCGGGCGACTGCTCCATCATCATCCCGGGCGTGCCTATGCGCTGGACGGCCTAGATGACCCCACCCGAGCCTCGTTGCAGGGTGAAGATCGTGAAGGCCACGTACCCGACGAGTAGCAGGATGCCCTCGGTCCGGCCGATGCGGAACCGGCGCCAGACCAGCGGCGCCAGCACCAGCGTCGAGAGGGCGAGCACCGGCATCTCGAACATGTACAGGTCCTGGCTGGTTTCGACCGGTCGCACGGTAGCCGTGGCACCCATCACCGCCAGGACGTTGAAGATGTTGGATCCAATGACGTTGCCGATGGCGATGTCGTGCTCACGCTTCCACGCGGCGACGCAGCTCGTGACCACCTCCGGCAGGCTCGTTCCCAGGGCCACCACGGTGGCGCCGATGGCGAACTCGGAGATGCCGGCACGCTCCGCCAGGTCGGTGGCGCCGGCGACGAACAGCGAGGAGCCGGCCGCCAGCGCGCCGATCGCCAGCACGGCCAGCGGTATTTCCACCACCATCCGAGGTGGGTCGTCCGGATCCGGAAGTGGGACGCCCTCGAGTTCGACCATCTCGGTGGGCGCATCGCTGGCCGAGAACCAGCGCAACTGCGCGACGATCAGCACTGCGAGGGCGATCAGGCTGCCGATCCCTTCGACGCGGGAGACCGTCCCGTCAGCGAAGATCAGCAATGCCCAGCCGGTCACGACCAATACCACCGGGATGTCGAACGCCAGGATTCGCTGGTGGACGCTCATCGGTGCGATCACCGCAGCGAGTCCAAGCACAAGCAGGATGTTGGTGATGTTGGAGCCGATGACGTTGCCAGCGGCGACACCGGGGGAACCGGTGAGCACCCCCACCACGCTCACCATCAACTCGGGCATGGACGTACCGAAGGCCACCACCGTCGCGCCAACGACCACCGGCGCCATCCCGAGGCCGAGTGCCATGCGCCCGGCCGCCCGCACCAGCACGTTGCCGCCCACCATGAGGACGACGAATCCGGCCGAAAGCAGCACTATCGAGAGGATCACGCGCGGCCCTTCGCGTTGATGGGCGTCCGACCGGCGACGAACCGGCACCGCTCGAATTGTTACCGCATCAGACGCTTACGCGCGCTGCACGTACTCCCACGCCTAGGCATCGGGCGTGCAACGCAGGCGGATCCGACCTCAGACCATTAAGTCATGCTCTGACTTGAGGTCAGCGGCACCCTGGAGGTCGCGTTCGAGCACGGTGGCTGCCGTCGCAGTCACGATGCAGGCGAAGGTCGTGAGGAATCCCAACGCAACGGGCCCGGCGCGGTCGTCATCGACCCCAAGGATGATGTAGGCCTCACCGCCGACGATGAAGACGATGATGGCCAGGGCACAGTATTTGATGCGCTCCAGGGCCTGGATCGCGTCTGACGACCGGGTCTGGCCCTGGCCCACGTAACCGAGCAGCCTGAACGCCTGATACAGCCCGAAGAAGAACGGGAGCGACCCTACATAGGCGTAGATGAGGAAGGGATCCCGGAAGTAGATGGTCGCCTGGTCGGCGTTCGCGTTCCGGCCTTCGATCTGGGGCATCGAGAGCAGGCCGGCCAACGCGGCCACTCCGGCGAACAGGACGACGACCTGCAGGAGGAGGATCATGCCGCGCCTCACCGGCGCACCTCCCGTGGCGCCTCACGGGAGTGCCCGCACGCGTTCATCGAGAACTCGCAATTGCTCACGCGGGCACCTGTCTGGTGGCGGTCAGGTTGGGCATTGGCTCTACCTCTGGTAGTGATGGCCGGTTGAAGGTGTTCCCGGGCGAATCCTATGATCCCGCCCACCTTCGGGTTCGCCCCCGCTTCCGGGTCACGCGACGCCCTTCAGATACGAGGAGTCCCCATGCCGACACCGACGGCGTTCTTCCGTGGCCGGTTCGTCCCCCTCGAGCAGGCGAACATCAACATCATGACGCACGCCTTCAACTACGGCACCGCCGTCTTCGAGGGGATCCGCGGCAACTGGAACGACGACGACGGTGAGCTGTACCTGTTCAAGGTGCGGGAACACGTCGAGCGGATCCGGCAGAGCGCCAAGATCATGCGCATGAGCCTGCGCTTCTCCGACGACGAGATCGTGGAGTCGATCCACGACCTGGCGAAGCGGAACGGGTACCGCGAGGACGTCTACATCCGGCCGATGGTCTACAAGTCGTCCGAGCTGGTCGGCGTGCGGATGCACAACCTGGAAGACGACTTCCTCGTGTACGTCACGCCCTTTGGCGCCTACCTGGATCCGGAGGCCGGCGCGCGCTGCATGACCTCCTCCTGGCGGCGCGTGGACGACACCGAGATCCCCGCCCGCGCCAAGGTGAGCGGCCTCTACGTCAACAACGCGATGGCCAAGACCGAGGCGCAACTGAACGGCTTCGATGAGGCGATCATGCTGAACCAGGACGGTCACGTCTCCGAAGGCTCCGGCGAGAACATCGTCATGATCCGCCGCGGTGTCCTGATCACCCCGCCGGCCAGCGACAACATCCTGGAAGGGATCACGCTGGAGACGGCGCTGGAGATCGCCCAGCGTGACTTCGGCCTGCGCGTGGAGCGCCGGAGCATCGACCGTTCCGAGTTGTACATCGCGGATGAGATCTTCATGACCGGCACCGCCGCGCACGTGACGCCGGTGGTGGAGGTGGATCGCGTCCCGGTGGGCGATGGCCGCCCGGGCGTGGTCTCCAAGCAGATCCAGGAGACCTACTTCAAGGCGATCACCGGCCGCCTGCCCCAGTACCGCGACTGGCTGACGCCGGTCTTCAGGGGCACGAAGGTCACCGCTTCCTAGCGCAGAGACCCCGCCCGAGCGCGCCCGCGAGCCGGCACCAGTAGACTGGTTACCGGCTCGCTCCCGGCGTCTCCCCGCCGGCCGATGCGTGGGACAGGAGAGCGCGCGTGTTCTATCAGCCACCGCGTGCCCTCGGACTGCTCGTCGGCAGCCTGCTCACCTTCTGGGCACTCGGCATCGCCGCCGTGCTCGCGATCTACGCTTCCGGGCGCGACTTCGACTTGATCACGGCCGTCACGTACACCATGATCGGCGGCGCGTTCGTGCTGGCCGCGATGTTTGGCTACTGGACGGCCTCGCTCGCGACGCTCTCGTACGCCGTCGATCGCAACGGGCTGGTGATTCATTGGGGGGCGACGCGCCAGATCATCCCGCTGGGCGCCATCGAGCGGCTCGTGCCCGGCACGGCCGTGGGCGTTCCGCGCGTCCGAGGTGTCACGTGGCTCGGCTGCCACGTGGGCACCGCCAGCATCCAGCGCATCGGCGAGGTGCTGTTCTACTCCACCCACCAGACGCCGGAGCAGGTGCTGTACGTGATGACCACGGAGCGGAACTACGCGATCTCCGTGCCGGATCCCGCGGACTTCGCTCGCGAGATCCAGTTGCGGCAGGACCTGGGCCCCACCGCCCGCGTCGCGCACCACGTGGAGCGCTCCGCGCCCGGCCTGCAGGGCTTCCTGCACGACCGCCGAGGTCTAACGCTGGCCGCGATTGCGGGGCTCCTCGGCGTGGCGGTGTGGGTGGTGATCGGCTGGCTGTACGGCGGACTGCCCGAGACGTTCGAGATGCGCTTCCCGCCGAGTTCGTCCTCGCCACTCCTGGACCTGGCGCGCCGGGCCGATCTGCTGGCGATCGCCCGCGCCGCCACGGTGGTGCTGATCTTCAACGTGGTGGCCGGGGCACTCCTCTACGCATGGAACCGCTGGGCGGCCTACGTGCTGTTCGTCTCCGCCGCCACGCTGCAGGCCGGCTTCCTCGTCGCGTTCCTGCTCGTTGCGCGGGACCTCTAACGATCCCTGACCAATGCGGGTTCACCGGGTAGCATCGAAGGATGCAGACCGATGTGATCGTCGTGGGGGCCGGGCCCGCCGGTAGCACCGCCGCCCGAGGCATCGCGGAGCGTGGCGCGGGCGTCCTGCTGCTGGAGCGCGCGAAGTTCCCCCGGGACAAGCCCTGCGGCGGGGGCGTCACCGTCCGTTGCGCGGCGCTGCTCCCATTCTCGATCGAGCCGGTGGTGGAGGACGTGATCACGGGTGCCCGGATGAAGATCCGCGGCCACCGCGAGGTCAACCGCGACTCGAAAGCGCCGATCACCTATATGACCCAGCGCCGCCGCCTGGATGCGTTCCTGGTGGAACAGGCGCAAGCCGCCGGTGCCGAGTTCCGCGATGGCCAGGGCGTCACCGGCATCGTGCGTCTGCCCGATGGCACGTTCGAGGTCACCACGAAGGACGGCACCCACCACGCGCGTGTCATCATCGGCGCGGACGGCGCCAACGGCGTGGTGGGGAACCGGCTGGGCTATGAGGCCGCGGGTGAGAGCGCCGTGGCGCTTGAGGGTAACTACGCCTACCCGGACGGCGTGCCGGCCGACCTGCGTCACCGTGTCGTCCTGCACTTCGGCGACTACCCCGGCGGCTACGGCTGGATCTTCCCGAAGGGCGACCACGTCAACATCGGCGTGGGCGGGTGGAAGTCGGCGATGGGGCCGCGGCTCCGCGAACTGCTCCAGCACCTGTGCCAGACCTACGGCTTCGACGTGGACGACCTGCAGGGCCTGCGCGGCCACCACCTGCCGATGCAACGTCGCGGCATGGTGATGGCCGCCGCCGGCTCGGCGCTCGTGGGCGACGCGGCCGGTCTGGTCGACCCGCTCTCGGGCGAGGGCATCTATGGCGCACTGCGCTCCGGCAGCTTGATCGTCCCGGCGGTGGAGGACTATCTGGCCGGGCGGGTGAAGACGCTGGCCGGATACCAACTGGCGCTGGAACGCGACCTGATCCCGGAGGTGGAGACCTCCGTGGCGCTGATGGAGATCTTCCATGCGTGGCCTGACCCGTTCGTGTGGCTGCTGCAGCACTTCGGCCCGTTCTGGGGTGGGGCCTGCGCGGCGATCCGCGGCGAAACCACCTACATCGACCTCACGTATCGGCTCGGCGCCCCCGGACGGGCGTTGCTGGGGCCGGCGGCGCGAGCGGGGCGGTTCGTCTCCTCCCGCCGGGTCGCGCGAGGCTGAGCGGATGTGCGGACGCCGGGCCGCCCTGGGAGCCCTGAGCGCCGCGATCCTCCTCGTCGGGTGCGTGGCCGGATCGGCCGACCAGTTCCCGGAGCCGCCCGCGCCCACGGAGGAGCCCGTCTTCCAGCCGGTGTCGCTCGCGGAGGCACCTGTCGCCACCCCTGCCCCGCTCACCGAGGGCGAGATCAGCACCACCCTACGCGACCTGGTGTGCTGGTACGCCGACCCGGACCTGGCACGAGACTGCCTCCCGGCGGGCGAGGAGTTCGTGGCCGTCCTCCAGCGCGTCGCCCTCTCCGGCGACGAGCGCTTCGTCGTGCCGCTCGTGGACATGCTCTGGCTGGAGATCGGCTGGGAGCGCTGGGTGCGCGAGGCGTTGGAACTGATGACCGGCCAGCGCCACGCGACCGCGCTCGAGTGGTACGAGTGGGTGCAGGCGGAGTCGCTACCGCTGCCGGATGGCTACGCGGACTGGAAGGGCAGCCTGCTGTCGCTCATCGACCCCCTGTTTGCGCGGCTGATCGGCGAACAGACCTCGGAGAGTGGTCCGGGCCCAGAGGATCTCGTCTGGGCGCTGCTGGGGGTCGCGCAGGTGCCGCCGCTGGTGGCGCCGGAGACCGTGCACCGCGTGGAGGAGCGCTACCTCTCGCGCAGCGACATCGTCTATGGCGTGGTGATCGATGGCATCGCGCACGCCTACCCGGAACGGATCGTCGCGTGGCACGGCGTGGTCACAGACGAGGTCGACGGCGTGCCGCTGATGGTGTGGCACTGCACCTCCTGCGGAGGCGCGGCCGTCTTTGGCGTCACCGCAAGCGATGGGCGTGCCTACACCTTCGCGCCGGCCGGGCTCGTGTGGGAGGGCCGGCGGCTGTTCTTCGACGATGAGACCGGGAGCCTATGGGACGCCGTCAGCGGGCGTGCAGTAGCCGGACCGGCCACAGGCGCCCGCGTGCCGGTGCGGCTGGCCGTTCGCACCACATGGGGCGACTGGAGCGACCGCTACCGCAACACCCGCGTCCTGAGCCTGGACACGGGCTTCGTGCGTGACTACTCGGAGGGCGCCGCGATTCGTGCCGACACCGAGAGCGAGCGGCCGATCTTCCCAATCCCCGCCACAGACGACCGGCTCCCGATGAGGACCAGGGTCATCGGCCTCACCCTCGATGGCGTGACCCGCGCCTATCCGCTGGATCGGGTGGAGGCCAACGGCATCGTCCACGACGCCATCGGCGGGCGGCGCATCGCGATGATCTCGGCGGGGCCGGGGCGCGGCGTCACGGTGTTCGACGTGGGCGGCACCACGATCACGGCGCTGGAAGGGCCGGCCGAGGATCGCGAGGTCGTGGACTCGGACGGCCTGCGCTGGTTCATGGACGAAGAGCGCCTGCTCAACACCCGCAACAGCCGCACCGCGCCTGCGGTGCCGTACCAGGTGGCCTATTGGTTCGCGTGGGCCGGGGCCTACCCGGACACGGAGGTCTGGCGGTAGCACTCGGGGTTGCCGGGGTGGTTGACGGCGACCCCCGGGCAACGCACACTGGGCGTCTGATGGCGAACTCTTACGTCCGCATCGCCCCCCTGACGCCCGCTGCGCCTCTGCGCGGCCTGGGCCTCCTCGTACTCGTACTTAACTAGGCGACACCTGCGCTCGGTCGCAAGTGTCGCCTGCCGCCCGCGTGTCGGGTGGCTTCGCATGTCCCCAGCGAGTTGAGCGGGAGCGCGAACGTTCCCGTCCACAGATAGAGACGGAACCCCAAGATGGCGATGATGAGTGGCGCGGACATTGTGCTGGAGTCGTTGAAGCGCCTCGGCGTGGACACGGTCTTCGGCTACCCCGGCGGCGCGGTGCTGCCGCTGTACGACCGCTTCCCGGCCCACCCGGAGATCCACCACGTGCTGGTGCGGCACGAGCAGGCCGCCGGGCACGCCGCCGATGGCTACGCGCGCGCCTCTGGCCGGCTGGGCGTGGCGCTGGCCACCTCTGGCCCCGGCGCGACGAACCTGGTGACCGCCATCACCAACGCGCAGATGGACAGCATCCCCACGCTGTTCATCACCGGGAACGTCACCCGCGCCCTGATCGGCCGGGACGGCTTCCAGGAGGCGGACATCACGGGCATCACGATGCCCACGGTGAAGCACAACTACCTGGTGATGCAGGCGCAGGACATCGCCCACACCATCGCGGAGGCCGCCTACCTGGCGACCACAGGCCGCAAGGGCGCCGTGCACGTGGACATCCCGAAGGACGTGTTCATCGAGCAGGCCGACTTCGAGTGGCCGGAGCGCGTCTCCGTGCGCGGCTACCGCATCCCCGGCAAGGCGTCCCCGGAGTCCGTCCGCCACGCGGCGGCGATCATCGACGCGGCGGAGCGGCCGGTGATCCTGGCCGGCCACGGCATTCTGCAGGCGGAGGCGTCCGAGGAACTTCGGCGATTCGCGGAGCGCGGCGGGATCCCGATCCTGAACACGCTGCTGGGCCTGGGCGGCATCCCGCAGGACCACGCGCTGGCGTACGGCATGATGGGCATGCACGGCTCGTACTGGGCGAACCACACCGCCAGCAACGCGGACGTGATCATCGGCCTGGGCATGCGCATGGACGACCGCGCGCTGGGCCGCTTCGCGGACATGAACCCCACCGCCAAGATTGTGCACGTCGACATCGACCCGGCGGAGCACGGCAAGAACCTGTTCACCATCGCCCCGGTGGTGGGCGACGTGAAGCAGGTGCTGCCGCAACTGACAGACGCCATCCAGAAGCAGTCGCACGTGCCGTGGATCCGCTGGATCGACACGCTCCGCAACGAGCACCGTCACTCGATGTCGGTGCCGAGCGGGACCGACCTGACCATGCAGTACGTAGTCAGCAAGATCGCGGAGTTCGCGGGGCGCGAGGCGATCTTCACCACGGGCGTGGGCCAGCACCAGATGTGGGCGGCCCAGTTCATGGACATCAGCCGGCCGCGCCAGTTCATCACCTCCGGCGGCCTGGGCACGATGGGCTTCGAGGTGCCCGCGGCGATGGGCGCGCAGGCAGCCTGCCGCGACCGCCAGGTCTGGACGATCTGTGGCGACGGCGGCTTCCAGATGACCTTCCAGGAGATCGCCACCATGGTGGACGAGGCGCTCCCGGTGAAGATGGCGATCATGAACAATGGCTTCCTGGGCATGGTGCGCCAGTGGCAGGAGCTGTTCCACAACGACAACTACGTCTCGGTTGCCATGTCGCAGCCGGACTTCGTGAAGATCGCGGAGGCGTACGGCATCCGCGGGATCCGCGTCACCGATCAGTCGCAGGTGGAGGACGCGATCCGCGAGGCGGCCGCGCACCCCGGCCCGGTGATCGTGGACTTCCAGGTGGTACCGGAAGAGAACGTGTGGCCCATGGTCCCCGCCGGCGCATCGCTGAGCGAGACCATCGAAGGCCCCGTGCCGGTCACCCGATAGCCGCCGAGACCCACACCGAGACGTAGAGGACAGCCAGATGACATCGAGCACCACCCACACCGTGACCGCACTGGTCGAAGATCGCCCCGGCGTCCTCAACCGGGTCGCCTCGCTCTTCCGTCGCCGTGGCTTCAACATCGAGAGCCTGGCCGTAGGCAGCACGGAGGAGGCGGGGATCTCCCGCATGACCATCGTGGTGGACGGCCCGCCGAGCATCGTCGACCAGGTCGAGAAGCAGCTGGACAAGCTGATCGACGTGGTGACGGTGGAGACGCTCTCCGAGTCCGAGTCCGTGATGCGCGAACTGGCGCTGATCAAGGTGTCCTGCCGGCCAGAGCAGCGCGGCGAGGTGCTGGACGTGGTCGGTATCTTCCGCGGCTCCGTGGTGGACATTTCGCCCATCACGGTGATCGTCCAGTTGACCGCCGCCAAGGAGACGCTGGACGCCCTGATCGAGAACTTGCGGCCGTACGGCATCCGCGAGATGGTGCGCACCGGTCGCATCGCGCTCGCGCGCGGGCCGCGGACGACCGGCGTGCACCAGCAGGAGTCGGAAGAGCAGCGGCGCTTCCACCAGGAGATTGGGCGGATGCCGGAAGGCGCCCTGCCCTTCGATAGCAAGTAGTAACGCGGGACCAACCGGCCGCGAGCGCGGACGCGGGCCATGCGCCGCGACCGAGGGGAGACATCCGAGTGGCGAAGATCTACTACGAGGCCGATGCCGACCTGAACGTCCTGAAGGGCAGGACGGTGGGGGTCATCGGCTTCGGCTCACAGGGCCACGCGCACGCCCAGAACCTGCACGACTCTGGCGTGGAAGTGATCGTGGGCCTCTACCCGGGCTCCCGGTCGTGGTCGAGGGTGCAGGAGGCCGGCCTGAAGGTCGGCACTGTGGACGAGGTCGCTCAGACCGCGGACGTGATCATGATCCTGGTCCCTGACCAGCTCCAGAAGCGCGTCTATGACGACCACATCGCCCCGCACCTGACCGCGGGCAAGACGCTGATGTTCGCGCACGGCTTCAATGTCCACTTCAACCAGATCGTCGCCCCGCCGGACGTGGACGTCTCAATGATCGCGCCCAAGGGCCCGGGCCACCTCGTGCGGCGCGTGTTCGTGGAGGGCGGCGCGGTGCCGGCGCTGGTGGCGATCCACCAGGACGCCACCGAGGGCGCACTGGCCACGGCGCTGGCCTACGGCAAGGGCATCGGCTCCACCCGCTCCGGCATTCTGGAGACCACGTTCCTGGAGGAGACCGAGACCGACCTGTTCGGCGAGCAGGCGATCCTCTGCGGCGGCCTGACGCACATGATCAAGAACGCGTTCGAGATCCTCGTGGAGGCCGGCTACCAGCCGGAGTCCGCCTACTTCGAGACGTTCCACGAGGTGAAGTTGATCGTCGACCTCATGTACGAGGGCGGCATGGCGAAGATGCGCGACTCGATCAGCGACACGGCGGAGTACGGTGACTACACCCGTGGCCCGCGCGTCTCGAACGCCGCCCAGAAAGCGGAGATGAAGAAGATCCTGGACGAGATTCGCTCCGGCGAGTTCGCCCGCGAGTGGATCCTGGAGAACCAGGCCGGTGCGCCGCGCTTCAAGGCGCTGCGCCGGATCAACGCAGAGCACCCCATCGAGCGCGTGGGCGAAGAGGTCCGCGGCATGATGGCCTGGCTGAAGCAGGGGAAGTAGCCACCCACCGATGATCACGGACGCCTGCGCGTCGCACCCCGGTACCGCCGACGTACGCACGTACGTCGCGCGGCCGGTGGTGTCCGCGCCGGTGTCCCACATCGCAGAGGCCGGCTGGCGCCGGCCTCTGTCTGTCTCTGCCGACCTGCTGGGCCTCTCCGGTCTCCTGGGCCTCGGCCTTATTCGGCCCTCCTCCGCCTGAGATCGGGCGGATGGGAGGGCTGACCTCAGCCATCAGCAGGAACGCAACCAGGGATACGCCAGACCATGACCGACACCGACAAGATCTACATTTTCGATACGACGCTGCGCGATGGTGAGCAGAGCGCCGGCATCTCCTTCTCGCTGGACGAGAAGGTGGAGATCGCCCGACAACTGGCCCGCCTGAACGTCGACATCATCGAGGCGGGCTTCCCCGCCACCTCGCCCGGCGACCGCGAGGCGATCGCCGCGATCACGCGCGAGGTGAAGGGTCCCGTCATCGCCGGCCTCGCCCGCGCCGTCCACTCCGACATCGACACGGCGTACGAGGCGGTACGGGGCGCCGAGTCGCCGCGGATCCACGTGTTCATCTCCTCCAGCGAGATCCACATGGGCCAGCAACTCCGCAAGCACAAGGAGGACGTGCTGGAGATGGCACGCTCCGCGGTGGCCCACGCAAAGAAGTACGTCTCCGACGTTGAGTTCTCCCCGATGGACGCCACGCGTTCCGACCGCAACTTCCTGTACGAAATCGTGCGCGCCGCCATCGCGGAGGGCGCCACGACGATCAACATCCCGGACACCGTGGGCTATGCGATCCCGAGCGAGTTCGAGGATCTGATCCGCTCGATTCGCAAGAACGTGCCGGAGATCGAGGGCGTCCGCATCTCCGTCCACTGCCAGAACGACCTGGGCATGGCCACAGCGAACTCGCTGGCAGGCATCCTCGGCGGGGCGCGGCAGGTGGAGGGCACCATCAACGGCATCGGCGAACGGGCGGGCAACGCGGCGCTCGAGGAGGTCGTACTGGCCATCCGGACGCGCGCCGACTTCATGAACGTCCACACGGACGTGAACACGCGCGAGTTCTACACGGCCAGCAAACTGGTGGAGCGCGCCTCCGGCATGGCGCTGCAGCCGCACAAGGCGGTCGTCGGCAAGAACGCGTTCCGTCATTCCTCCGGCATCCACCAGGACGGCATCCTGAAGATGCGCGAGACGTACGAGATCATGGACCCGGAGACCATCGGCATCCCGGCCGGCGATTCGATCGTCCTGACCAAGGTGTCCGGCTCGCACGCCGTGCGCGCGCGCCTGGCGGACCTGGCCATCATTCCGTCCGACGAAGAGTTCACGCGCATCTTCGCTGCGTTCAAGGACGTGGCAGATGCCAAGGACGAGGTGGACGACCGCGACCTGATGGCGATCATCAGCGAGCAGACGCAGATCCAGGTGACGGACGCGTGGACGCTCGAGCTGGTTCAGGTCTCCACCGGTGACCACGGTGCGCCGACGGCGACCGTGCGGCTGGTCGGCGGGGATGGGAAGAGCCACCAGGACGCCGCCATTGGCACCGGCCCGGTGGATGCCATCTACCAGGCGATCAACCGCGTCACCGGCACCGCGAACGACCTGACCGAGTTCAGCGTGAAGTCCGTAACGGAGGGCATCGACGCCCAGGGCGAGGTCACGATTCGGATTCAGACGGACGCAGGGGCCTACCAGGGCCGCGCGGCGGATCCGGATATTCTGGTAGCAAGCGCACGCGCGTACCTGCACGCGCTGAACCGCTCGATCGCTGCGGCCACCGCCGGCAAGCGGTAATTCGCAGGAAGCATTGACGGGGGAACATACGGCCGTGCCGAAGACGATCATCGAGAAAATCTGGGACCAGCACGTAGTGCGGACGGCCGATGGCGAGCCGGACCTGCTCTACATCGACCTGCACCTGGTTCACGAAGTGACCAGCCCGCAGGCGTTCGAGAGCCTGCGCATGACGGGCCGCAAGGTGCGGCGTCCTGACCTGACGCTGGCGACCGTGGATCACAACGTGCCCACGACCGACCGCGACCAGGCGAACCCGGACCCGTTGTCCGCGCAGCAGATCGCCACGCTGCAGCAGAACGCGAAGGACTTCGCGATCCCGCTGTGGGACATCTTCGACATCCGCCAGGGCATCGTGCACATCATCAGCCCGGAGCACGGCCTCACGCAGCCGGGCATGACGATCGTCTGTGGTGACTCGCACACCTCCACGCACGGCGCGTTCGGCGCGCTCGCGTTCGGCATCGGCACGTCCGAGGTCGAGCACGTGCTCGCGACGCAGACCCTGACGCAGAGCAAGCCGAAGACGATGTCCGTGGAGGTCAACGGCGAACTCAACCCTGGCGTCACCGCCAAGGACGTGGTGCTGGCGATCATCCGGAAGATCGGCGTCGATGGTGGCGTCGGCCACGTGATCGAGTACCGCGGCGATGTCATCCGCGGCCTTTCCATGGAGGGCCGAATGACGATCTGCAACATGACGATCGAGGGTGGCGCCCGCGCCGGCCTCGTCGCGCCGGACGAGACCACGTTCGCCTACCTCAAGGGCCGCGAGTTCGCGCCGCAGGGCGATGACTGGGATCGCGCGGTGGAGGAGTGGAGGGCGCTCGCAACCGACGAGGACGCGGTGTTCGACACCGTGGTCACGCTCAAGGGCGACGAGATCGAGCCTCATGTGACGTGGGGCACGACGCCCGCGCAGAGCGTGCCGGTCTCCGGCGTGGTTCCCAGCCCGGAGGAGGCGCTCACCCCGTCCGCGCGCGAGACGGCGGAGCGGTCCCTGAAGTACATGGACCTGGAGCCCGGTCAGAAGATCAAGGAACTCGCGATCGACCGCGTGTTTATCGGCTCCTGCACCAACGGTCGGATCGAAGACCTGCGCGCCGCCGCCGCCATCGTGAAGGGTCGCAAGGTCGCCAACGGCGTCCGCGCGATGGTGGTGCCGGGCTCCGGCCTCGTGAAATTCGAGGCGGAGGCGGAGGGGCTGCACCAGGTCTTCCTGGACGCCGGCTTCGAGTGGCGCGAGCCGGGCTGCTCCATGTGCCTGGGTATGAACCCGGACATCCTGCTGCCGGGCGAGCGGTGCGCCTCGACCTCGAACCGCAACTTCGAAGGCCGGCAGGGCGCGGGCGGCCGCACCCACCTGGTCAGCCCACAGATGGCCGCCGCGGCCGCCATCGAGGGGCACTTCGTCGACATCCGGGAGTGGAAGTAGCCATGCGCCAGATTCGCACTGTCCGAGGTCGTGCCATCCCCCTGAACAAGGCGGACGTGGACACCGATCAGATCATGCCGAAGCAGTTCCTGAAGCGCATCGAGCGATCGGGCTTTGGCCCGTTCGCGTTCGAGGCGTGGCGGAAGGATCCGGACTTCGTCCTGAACGTCCCCGAGTACGAGGGCGCGCCGATCATGCTGGCCCAGCAGAACTTCGGCTCCGGCTCCAGCCGCGAGCACGCGGTGTGGGGGCTAGAGGACATGGGCATCCAGGCGGTGGTGGCGCCCTCGTTCGCGGACATCTTCCGCAACAATTGCTCGAAGGTGGGCCTGCTCACCATCGTGCTGCCGCAGGATGACATCAATCACCTGATGGCACGCCACGAAGAGTTGCCGACCGCGGAACTGGTGATCGACGTGCAGGCGCAGACCATCGGCACCGCCGACGGGACGTTTGTCCGATCGTTCGAGATCGACCCGTTCATCAAGCACCGCACGCTCAACGGCCTCGATGACATCGGCATCACGCTCCAGCACGATGCCGACATCGCGAAGTTCGAGGCGACCCGCGGCACGATGCTGAAGCCGGACACGTCTCGTGCGTCGGAGAAGCCACTGAAGATCGGCTAGTCGCTCGGTGCGACCTGAGATCGAGCAACAGCAAACGGGGCCGCGCATCGCGCGGCCCCGT
>JAQCKI010000151.1 GCA_027592645.1 Chloroflexota bacterium
CGGCTCGCCGAACATCACCGTGTCGCTTTTCACCACCCCGGGGCACATCGGCGCGGCGCAGCGGGGCGGCAGGTCCTCCGCGTCGACGATGAACTCGGCCTTCGGCCAGCGCGCGCCGCAAAGCGTGCAGCGCATCCAGTGGCGGCTGCCGTGGATCTCCGTGATCGACTGTTGTCCCGCGCGGCGATGGAGGTCGTCGACGTTCTGGGTGATGAGGTGGCGCAGCACGCCCATCGCCTCCAGCTCCGCGAGACCGTAGTGGCCGGGGTTTGGCTCGGCGGCGTCGATCGCGAGGGCGAAGTCGGACGGCGTGCCGGACTCCTCGATGCGCCGTTCCCACCAGCGTTGCGGGTCCGTCGCGAAGGTCTGGAACTCGTTGAGCGGCGGCTCGCCGTTGATCGTCCACAGGCCGCCCTCGCCGCGGAAGGTAGGGATGCCGGATTCCTTCGAGATGCCCGCGCCGGAGAGCGCGACGGTATGCAGCGAGTCCGCGAGCAGGAGCGCGGCGCGCTGCACGGCGCCGCGCAGGCCGGGGGTGAGCGTCTCCCGTGGATCGGTGGAGGTCATCGGTCTGTCGTCGTCTCCGTGGGGTCGGCTTCCGCGCTCGTGTCTCTGTCCATGCCTTCGTCCGCGTCTCCGTGGGCGGCATGCTAGGGCATCCGGGCGATGCCTTAACACTTCCCTCAAGGTTCGCTGTTCCGCCAGCGCGAGCGCCTGCCTACGCTGGTAGACGGGGGGCGGGCGACCATGATGCATCCACGGACACTCGCACGGTACGGCGCCGTCGCAGCCATTGCGGTGGTGGTGGGCGGCGTGTTCGTGTGGCGCGAGGTGCTGCCCACGGCGGACAGCGGCACGCTCGGCGTCGAGGCTGGCGCGTCGAGGCCGGCAATCGGCGAGCCCGCGCCTGACTTCCTGCTGGAGACCCCCGGCACGCACGAGCTGGTGCGGCTCTCGGACCTGCGCGGCCAGCCGGTGCTGCTCAACTTCTGGGCCACCTGGTGCGGCCCCTGCCGCACGGAGATGCCGGACCTGCAGGTCGCGCATGACACCGAGGGCGTGGTGGTCTTCGCGGTGAACTCGCAGGAGCCGGACGCGGCGGTGACGCGCTTCGTCGAGGAGTTCGGGCTGAGCTTCCCCACGGCGATCGACCGCGACGGCGCGGTGCGCGAGCACTACGGGGTGATCGGCCTGCCGGCGACGTTCTTCATCGACCCGGAGGGCATCCTGCGCGCCCGCAACTTCGGCCCCGTGTATGGCGACCTGCTCGCCGACGGCATCGAGGCTGCGCGGCCGGGACAGTAGCGAAGAACAGCGCCTCTCCGGTCCTGATCGCGTCTGCTCCACACCTTCCGCCGGCCCTACACTTCGCCCCATGCAGGTCGACTTTGCGTTCCTCTGCGACGCCGCCGCTGAGAGCGGCGGCAAGGTGCATGCCATCGGCATCGGCTTCGAGCGGATCAACGTGCAGCAGCTACCGGCCTCGCACCCGAAGTGCGTGGCGGTGGTGCGCTTCGCCTACACCCGCGCCGACCTCGGCCCGCATGGCTTCCGCCTGCGCGTGCTGGACGGCGACGGTCGCGACGTGTTCCCGGGCGTGGAGGGCCGGATCGACCTGGAGCTGCCGGCCGACGCGGACCGGGCGCGGGGCAACATGATCATGGAGCTCGCGCAGCTGGAGTTCCAGACATCCGGCCCGCACGAGGTGACGATCACGCTGGACGACCGCGAGTTCGTGTCGCTGCCGTTCGAGGTGGTGGCGCCGGGGTAGGAGGCGCTTCCCCCATCCCCGCCTTCCCCCGCGAGGGGGAAGGGGCCGGACGCCGGAGGGCAGAGGCCCTCACCCCAGCCCTCTCCCCGAATGGGGCGAGGGGGCCGGATACCTGCTTCCCCCATCCCCGCCCTTCCCCCGCGAGGGGGGAAGGGGCCGGAGGGCGGAGGGCCGGAGGCCGCCCCCCGCCTTGAGACGGGGGGCGGGCGGGCCTAGACTGACGGGGCCGACGCACACCGTCACGCGCCTCCCCGCGAGAGGGCCGACCAGCCCTGGCCACACCCGCACGTCAGCAGTTCCTGGACCTGAAGGCCCAGCACCCGGACGCGCTCCTGCTGTTCCGGATGGGCGACTTCTACGAGACGTTCGACGAGGACGCCGAGGTGGCTGCGCGTGTGCTCGGCATCGCGCTGACCTCGCGGCCGATGGGCCGGGACGAGGGGCGCATCCCCCTCGCCGGCATCCCCTACCACCAGCTCGACCGCTACCTCGACCAGCTCGTCGCGGCCGGATACCGGGTGGCGATCGGCGAGCAGGTGAGCGTGCCGCCCTCGAAGGGCGGCGAGCCGGGACTCGTGCAGCGGCGCGTGACGCGCGTGGTGACGCCGGGGACGGTGGACCGTGGCGAACTGCTCTCGGAGCGCGGCCACAACTGGCTGGTCGCCGTCAGTCCTGCCAGCGGCGGCCGCTGGGCGCTGGCGGCTTGCGACGCGACCACGGGCGAGCTGGAGTTGCAGGTCGTGGACGCCGACGCCCTCGCCGGGGAGTGGGTGCGGCTGCGTCCGCGCGAGGCGGTGACGCCGGAGGGGGCCGACGTGCCGCGTCCGCCGTCCTCGGCGGGCGAGGTGATGTTCACCGTGCGGCCCGCGCGGGAGTTCCGCCCGGAGCGCGGCGCGGCGCGGCTGGCCGAGCAGCTGGGCGTCGCCAGCCTCGACGGCTTCGGCCTCGAGGGACTGGAGGCGGCGTCAGGGGCCGCGGGGGCGCTCGTCGGCTACCTGGAGGAGATGTGGCCGCAGGCGCTGGCCCAC
>JAQCKI010000152.1 GCA_027592645.1 Chloroflexota bacterium
TCGAGGGCGCGCCCGGACACCTCGGGCGTGGTGCGTGAAGGCCCGTCGGGGATCGCTACCCGATCTGCCGGAAGTGGGGCAAAATAGGCGATGCCACGGGGCGTTGACCACCTGAGGAGTGCCGACCACATGCCGATCTACGAGTACCGCTGCAAGAAGTGCAGCAAGAAGTTCGATCTGCTCCGCCGGCTCTCCGCCCGCGATGACGCGGCGAAGTGCCCGCACTGCAACGCCGCCGGCGCCAAGCGCGTGGAATTCCAGCGCGTCGCCGTTATCGGCGGTGCCAACCCGGACTTCCTGGGCGACGCCGAACCCGAGGACTTCTACGGCGACGGGGACGACGACTTCGACATGTCCGACTGGGACGACTGACCGAGGCGTCTCGCCAAGAAAAGAGCAAGCCAGCGACGCCCCGGTATCCGGGGCGTCGCTGTGTGAAGGGGCCGCATGCCCGTCGCCACATACGTCCCGGCCGAACCGCTCACCGAGCAGGCCGAGTTCCTCGTGCTGCTGAAGGAGGCGGACGGCAGCGCCGTCGCGGGGGCGCCGGTCCACCTCCACGTCGCGTCGGGCCACCTGCGTTCGGATGGTCGAGGCGTCGGCGGTGGGCCGTTCCTGTTCGTGCAGACGGATGAGAGCGGCGGCGTCCGCTTCGTCTGGGTCGCGCCGAATGCAGATGAGCGGGGCGTGGCCCTGGAAGCCTGCTCGGCGCGGGGCACAACGCTGGTGATACGGCGGCTGTAGGCGAGGCGGCCCCTGTGCCATCACTCCGCTCGCTCCCCGGCGAGCCACGGCTACGCTGGTGACTCAGCAGCGCAGCACAGGAGTCACGCGATGGAAGTCACCTCGTTCAATATCAACCTGACCAGCGAGCATCCCGAGCGGCTGTACGCCTTCTACCGGGATGTCGTGGGACTGACCCCGAACGATCGAGGCGACGCGTTCCTCGTGGGGCCCGACGCGCAGATCCTGATCGACGGGCACAGTGAGACAAGGGGGCCCGCGAAAGAGCCTCACCGAGTGCTCATCAATCTGTTCGTGGCTGACATCGCAACGGAACAGGCGGCTCTGGAGGCGAAGGGTGTGCGGTTCATCCGGAGCCAAGGCCAGGAGTTCTGGGGCGGCGTGATCTCCACCTTCGAAGACCCCGACGGCAATTACATGCAGCTGATCGAGTACCGGCCACCGAGCTAGCGGACGCGGCGTCGCAGGCACCTCGGTCAGGCCGTGGCGGCCTCCACGGCGCGGCGGCGGCGCTGGAGGCGGCGCTGCTCTGCGCGGCGGTCCAGCCACACGATGTAGCCGACGCCCATCAGCGCGACGAGACCGCCCTGCATCACGGTGACGGCACCCACGGCCAGCGAGACATCGAACCAGAACCCCTGCGGGAACATCTGCACCAGCCGGTCCGTCCTCGGATCGAGTTGCCAGAAGTCGTTGGAGAACGACAGCACGTGGAACCGGTGGAACATCTCATCGAAGCCGAACAGCATCGTGATCGCGGCCGCGCCGAGGATCGCGACGGTGCCGACCCCGGCCCACACCGCCTGGCGGGCGAGGTGACGCATCGAGCGTTCCCGGCTCCAGAGGTAGACCGCCGTGATGTAGATGATGACGTAGAGCAGCGCGAATTCGTGGATGCGGAACACGGTCTGGAACAGGTCCTTCACGTCCGCCATGTGCAGGATCTCGCGCTCGTTGAACAGCGGGATCGTGCGCTCGCCCTGCTGCGCGCGGATGTCAAGGAGTTCGCCGGACCGGGCTGACTGGAAGTAGTGGGAGATCGCCGATGAGGCGCGGTCGAGTTCGGACCGCTCGATGCCGGTCACGCGGGGGACTTCGTACTGCGTGTAGGAGTAGCCGTATGCCCGCTCCCACGTGCCCGCGACGCGGACGTTGGTGAGCAGGAGCGCCAGCGGGATGCAGGCGATGAACAGGGCAGCGGCAATCCAGCGGAGCGCGATCACCGCGTCAGTATACTCGGGCACATGACTGACGAATTCACCGCGCTGGAGGGCGCCCTGCGCGCCCTGGACCTCCCGCCGCACCGCCTCCAGGCGTTCGACCCCGCCCATCCGGACTTCGATGCGCAACGCACCCTGCTGGTGCTCCCCGCGCAGTTCGAGGTGGCCAGGCCGCTCGTGCGGCGGCGCTACCCGGCCTCGAAGGTGGCGCGCGTGGTGATCGATGGCATCGCGCGGGAGACCCCGGTCGCGGCGCTGCCGTTCGACGCTACCGCGTGGCTGCTCCCCGCCCTGCCGCCGGAGGAGGATCGCCGCTCGCTGGAGGGCCTGCGACGCGTGATGGAGCGTCTGTTCGCCCCGGACGGCTGCCCGTGGGATCGAGAACAGACCCCGGAGACGCTTCGGCGATTCCTGATCGAAGAGGTCTACGAGCTCGTCGATGCGATCGACCGCGGTGACCAGGCCGGCCTGCGCGAGGAGATTGGCGACGTGCTGGCGCACATGTTCATGCAGACGGCGCTGGCCCAGCAGTCGGGCGCGTTCACCCTCGACGATGTCGCGGAGTACGCCAACACGAAATTCGTCCGCCGCCACCCGCACGTCTTTGGCGAAGAGGAGAGCGGGTCGCCGGAGGCGCTGCTCGACCGCTGGGAGGCGATCAAGGCCACCGAGCGCGCCGAGAAGGGCGAGGCGGAGGCGACGCGGCCCGAGGGTGCACTGGACTCCGTCCCACGCGCCGCGCCGGCCCTCCAGCGCGCGCAGATGCTCGCCCGTCGCGCGGCACGGCACGGCCTCGGCGACGCGCCGCTCCCGGC
>JAQCKI010000042.1 GCA_027592645.1 Chloroflexota bacterium
CGGCGGGATCGGGCTGGGGGCGCGGCTTCGGCTGCTGGCACGTGGGGCAGACACGCCACGAGAACTGCAGCAGACGACCGCACGAGGAACACGCGGACTTCAGCGAGGTGCCGCAGAACGCGCAGAACTGGAAGTCATCCTGGACCGGCCGTCGACAGTTCGGACAGCCAGTAACCGAGTGCAACTCGGAGAGGATCGCCTCCTGCTCCAACTGCCGGTCGTACGCCTCCTGCAGGGTCTCCTGCGGGCGCACCACCATGTACACGGGCAGGCCGACGAGGGGGAACACAACAGAGATGCCGACGCCGATCGCCTGCGTGATCGGGTCCTGGCTCCGGGACTGAATATCGCGGTACACCCACAGGATCGAGGCGAACCAGAGGACGAGCAGGTAGCCACCGATGAGCGCTCCGAAGAGTCGCAGCGTGGCCTGCCAGTCACCGCCTGGCCACGGAATCGCATCCAAGTCCACACGGACCTCCGGAATCCCCCGCTAGTGCGATTCAGGCTAACACGGCCCCCCTTCACGATCGCCAGCGCTCCAACACGGCGCGTCAGTCACTCCACATCCAGCCCGGGTGTTGAAAGCACCGTGGACGGGGTGCCGCGCTCCGACCGTCCCGTAAGAAGCCCCCGCCTACAATCGGGGTGTGACCACCTCAATCCATGACGTCCTCAATGAGGCGCAGCGCCGCGCCGTCGAGACCCCCGGCGGGCCGCTGATGATCCTCGCGGGGCCGGGCTCCGGGAAGACGCGCGTCATCGCGCACCGCATCGCCTACCTCGTCCGCGACCAGCACATCCACCCGTGGCGCATCCTCGCCGTCACCTTCACCAACAAGGCCGCCCGCGAGATGCGCGAGCGCGTCGAGGGCCTGCTGGGCCCCGAGGCACACGACCTCACCATGGGCACGTTCCACTCGATCTGCGCGCGCATCCTCCGCCGTGACGGCGAAGGCATCGGCCTCCCGCGCGACTTCGCGATCTACGACACGGACGACCAGGCCTCGCTCGTCCGCAGCATCGAGGCCGAGCTCAGCATCGACCAGAAGCGCTTCCAGCCTCGCGCTGTGCTCTCCGCGATCTCGTCCGCGAAGAACGAGCGGAAGGACGCCGCCGCGTTCCACCGACAGGCGGACAACTACTTCGAGGAAGTGGTAGGACGCATCTTCGAGCGTTACCAGGACGCGCTCAAACGCGCCGGTGCCGTCGACTTCGACGACCTCCTCGGCCGCACGCTGGACCTCTTCGAGACGCGGCCCGAGGTGCAGCAGCGCTACGCCGACCGCTACCTCCACGTGCTGATCGACGAGTTCCAGGACACGAACCTCGTGCAGTACGAGCTGTCACGGCAACTCTCCAACATCCACCGCAACCTCACCATCGTGGGGGATCCAGACCAGTCGATCTACTCGTGGCGCGCAGCGGACATCCGCAACCTGCTGGACTTCGAGCGCGACTTCCCAGACGCCCAGACTGTGCTCCTCGAGCAGAACTACCGCTCGACAGGCCACATCCTGAAGGCGGCACACGCGGTCATCGCGAAGGCGGACGGCCGCCCCGAGAAGTCCCTCTGGACCAGCAACGACGACGGCGACCGGGTCGTCGAGTACGAGGCGGACTACGGCGAGGAGGAAGGCAACTTCATCTCCTCTGAGATCCGCCGTCTCATGCGCCAGCACGACTACCAGCCCGCCGACTTCGCGGTCATGTACCGCACCAACGCCCAATCGCGAGCCGTCGAGGAGGCGTTCATCTCCTCCGGCGTGCGCTACCGGATCGTGGGCGGCACGAGGTTCTACGACCGCCGCGAGATCCGCGACCTGATCGCCTACCTCCGCCTGGTGCACAACGAGTACGACACGGTCGCCTTCGAGCGGATCGTGAACGTCCCCACCCGCGGCATCGGCGCGAAGACCGTCGGCGAACTCATGGCTGCCGCCGTCGAGCTCGGCACCTCGCCGATCGCGATGGCGCATCGCGCCGCCTCCGGCGACCCCGCCGAGGGCGTCCCGCAGCTCGCCTCCCGGGCGCGCGGCGCCCTCATCGCCTTCATCCAGATCTACGACCGCCTGGCCGCCGAGCGCGAGACGACGAGCATCGCCGGCCTCCTCGACCGCGTGCTCGCCGAGACGGACTACCGCCAGCATCTCCGCAAGAGCGAGGGCGAAGAGCAGGCGGACGTCCGCTGGGAGAACGTCCAGGAGCTCCGCTCCGTCGCCGCCGAGTACGCCGAGGTCGAGCGCGAGGGCAGCCTCGCGTCGTTCCTCGAGGAGATCGCGCTCGTCTCTGACATCGACGACCCGTCCGCCGACACACCGGACGCGGTGACGCTGATCACGCTGCACGCCGCGAAGGGGCTCGAGTTCCCGGTGGTCTTCATGCCGGGCATGGAGGAGGGCCTCCTCCCCCACATCCGCGCGCTGGACGACCCCGCGCAGATGGAGGAGGAACGGCGCGTCTGCTACGTCGGCATGACCCGCGCGAAGGAGCGCCTCTACCTCACCCGCGCGCGCCGTCGGTTCATGTACGGCAACATCCGCGCGAACCCATCCTCGCGCTTCCTCCGCGACCTGCCGGACGACTCCGTCACCACGCCGCTCGGCTCATCGGGCCGCCGAGGTGACTCGCTCACCGCGAGCGGCCTCCGCGCGGCCGCCGATGTGCGCCGCGAGCAGGTGGATGACAAGGAGCCGATGTTCTCGCCGGGTGACCGCGTGCGTCACAACACCTTCGGGATCGGCGTCGTGGTCGCCTGCGCGATCGTGCCGGGAGACCAGCAGGTCACCGTCGCGTTCCCGGACAAGGGTGTGAAGAAGCTGATGCAGTCCTTCGCCCACCTCGAGCGGGCCGTCTGAGCGACTAGCTCCGCTGCTCGAACGTCGACCGGTCCGCGAAGTGCATCTTCGTCTGGATGTGGTTGAGGACATCGCCGCGCGTCAGCATCCCGACCAGCCGCCCCTCGTCGATGACGGGCAACTGGTGGATGTCACGCTCCACCATCGTCCGGACCGCATCGCTCACCAGCGTCGAGGGTGCGATCGTCGCCACCTCGGCGGTGGGCACCATCGCGTTCCGCGCGCTCGTCGTCGGCCATTCCTCCCGAGGGATGCGCGAGAGGTCGGTGGTCGTGAGGAGCCCGCTGACCACGCCGTCGTGCTCCAGCAGCACACAGCGCTCCGCACGGTCCAGCACCCGCTCGTCCACGATCCGCTGGAGGGAGGACGAGTCAGGCATCGGGTCGCTCGGCGCTCGCATCAGGTCGCGCGCGCGCACGTTCTGCAGCGCACGGTCGAACATCAACTGTTCGTATGCCGACTCAGCCGCCTGCTTCAGGAACAGGCCGATGAACACGTACCAGATCCCCGTGAGGCTGATCGTCAGCGCGACGTAGATGCCGCCGCCGATCATCACCCAGGCGATCCCCTGCCCCACCCGCGAAGCCCAGCGTGTCGCCTTCGTGAGGTCCTTTTAGCGCGCCCAGATGATCGAGCGGAACACCCGCCCACCGTCGAGGGGGAACCCCGGCAGGAGGTTGAACACACCCAGCAGCGCATTCACGCTCGCGAGGTACAGCAATACCTCGCCGATATCCCCACCCACCAGCACCGCGATCACGCCGAGCACGAGCGCGAGGACCAGTGACATCCCCGGCCCGGCCGCCGCGACGAAGAATTCCTGCCGAGCGGACTTCATCTCCGCGGCGATGTTCGAGACACCGCCGAAGATGAACAGCGTGATCGAGGGCACCGGCATCCCGTAGCGCAGCGCCAGCAGCGCATGCGACAACTCGTGCAGCAGCACCGAGAGGAAGAACGCGACGGCCGTCCCACCCGCGACGAGCCACGCCTGCAACGCGCTCCAGTCCTCGTACTGATCCTCGAAGTACTGGACGAGTGACCAGGTGATGAACGTGAAGATCAGCGCCCACGACCAGTGGACCATGATCGCGATGCCGCGAATGGTGGCGATCTTGAACCCGCCTGAGAGATCCATGTGTTGAGGATAGCGTGAGTGGGGTCAGCACCCCATGAGGGCGCCCCGACGCTCACCTTGGGGACGCGGTGCTATCCCGCCAGGGCGGCGAGCGCGGACGGTTCGAGGGCTGCGGCGAGCAGCATGCTCATCCGCTCCAGCTTCGCCTCGTGCGAGAACGCGGACTTGCCGAAGGTGCCTTCGATGTCGCGCATCGTCTCCACCGTGCCCTCGGGCGCCAGCAGCAGCGTGGTCTCGCGGGTCGAAGCCGCGCGGTCGAGGAGGTACGGGCTCGGCTCGTGCCCCCCGGTGAGGATCAGGCACTCTGAGCGCGTCAGCATCGCTGCGAGCGCCAGGTCCACCTTCTCCACGCGCGAGACGACGGCGCGACGCGGGAAGCGTCCGAAGTAGGCGTCTGCAGCGTCATGCGAGATCGCGCCGACCACCAGGTGCTCGCAGATCGCGGCATCGCCGGCCTCGGAGCGGGACAGCACCGTGGCGCCGCTCGCCTCGATCAGTTGGGCCACGGTCGGCGCCGCGAGCAGACGGTCCTCGGCGATGGCGTGAGGGCCCGCGTAGCGCTGGTGATTCGCGATCACCGTTGCGCCGTCCTGCGTCAGCGTGCCATCCGTGGTGACCACGACGAGCTTCGCACCCAGCTCCTGCGCGAGCGACGCGCCATCCGCGCCGGCGGAAGCCTCGATGATCGTGACCGCATGGTCATCCGCAGGCACGTCGCCCTCGGCGACCGGGGCGCCCGAGGCGTCCGCGATCTCGAAGGAGGCGAAGGCCCGCGCGTCCGACTCGGCCCGCGCGTCGCCCGCCAGCCGGACGAAGCGCACGGCGCGCCCTTCGAGGGCGATGAGCCGCCCGAGGCCTGCCGCGACGGCCGTCGCGCCAGCGCCCGGCTGAGCGTTCACCACGAGGATCCGGCTCATGTGGTCACCCATTCGATCGCGTGGGGAGGCGTGCATCCCTGGAGGCCTGGAGGAGGCTTGGTGCCGAGGGCCGGGATCGAACCGGCGACACCACGATTTTCAGTCGTGTGCTCTACCAACTGAGCTACCTCGGCAGGCCCCGAGAGGAAGCCTAACGAACGCCCGCCCGATGGGGAAGTGGCAGCGGGTCTCCAGGCCGGGCTATCACGGATGCAGGTCGCGCATAGTGCAATCGCGCGCATACCCTTTATAGATGCCAGCCGAGGCAGAGGGGTTGCGATCTCGGCTCCTGGCCGTCCTGCTCGCGGTGCTGCTGTTCGGCGGCACTGTCGGACTGCTGGAAGCAGCGCCATCCGCGACAGTGCGCGCGGACGGGCAGTGCCTGCGGCTGCGCGCCGCGCCCTCCACCACCGCCACCCTGATCACCTGCCTGCCGGACGGCACGCCGGTGACGCCGCTGGAGGGCCAGGCCGAGGCGGACGGACACCTCTGGCGCCAGGTGCGCTCCCCGGACGGCCTCACCGGCTGGGTCGCGGCCACGTTCCTGATCCACAGCCCGATCCCGGGCAACGGCCCTGCGGCCCTCAGCGTGCCACCGCCGGCCGGGATCACGACCGGTCTCGCCGGCACCGTAACGCCAGCGGCGATCGTCGCGGCGCAGCCGTTCCCGGTCTCCGCCATCTTCGTCTTCAACATTGAGCGGCAGCGCTACCTGACGTTCGTCCCCGGTGCACCGGCGATGGTGAACACCCTGACACCCGACACCCTCTCGCCGGAGGATGTCGTGCTCGTACGCCGCGCGGGGGCTACCGCCGTGGCGGACCCGAGCGGGGGCGTCGACGGCTCCGCGCTCCTGGGTGACTCACTCGCCTCCGGCATCGCTCAGCCGTTCCGCGTGCCGCCGCGTGGAGGGATGACGCACGGCATCGCACGGACGGGCGACCTCGATGCCCTGATCGCAGCGCAACCGTTCGCCGTGGCCTCCGTGATGGTCTGGGACGTGGAGGGCCAGCGGTGGCGCTGGTTCACCCACGGCGTGCCGGAGATGGTGAACAGCCTGCGCGCCGAGGATCTGCACCCGGACGCCGCGGTCTTCATCCGTCGCAGCCTGACCGAACCGGATCCGCTGCCACCGGTGGTGGAACCGGTCGCCACATCCGCTGGCCTCGCCACGGTCACCTACTACTACTGCGAGCGTGGGGTGAACCCCCGGAGCATCGGTGATGGCGGTGGCTTCTGCGGCCGCATGGCCAGTGGCCTGGTGGTGTACGAGGGCGCGGCCGCCTGCGCTCGTAGCCTGCGGGGCCAGCGGTTCCGCATCGCCGGCGACCCACTGGCTCGTACCTACGTGTGCGAGGACACCGGCGGCGGTGTAGGTGGCAACCATCGGGACATCTGGTTCGCGGTGAGTGACGCCGGCTACGACTGGTGGCGTCAGGTGGGGCCGCGTGCCGAGATCTTCATCGTCGACTGACAGCCGGACGAGGCGGTGCGCCTCAGTCCTTCCGGTACTCCTCGAGCTCCACGCAGTCGCCGTTCTCCACGTGGTACACGCGGGTGGCGACGCGCTCGAGGATCGCCGTGTCGTGGCTGGCGATGATCACCGTGCCGTCGTAGCCCTCCAGCGCCTGGATCAGGCGGCGGCGCGAGGCGACGTCGAGGTGGTTCGTGGGCTCGTCCAACAGGAGCACGTTGGACGGCTCGATCAGGAACTTCGCCAGCGCCACGCGGCTGCGTTCGCCGCCGGAGAGCACGGACACGGGCTTGAAGACATCGTCCCCGGTGAACAGAAAGCGGCCGAGGATCGCGCGGAGCGCGGAGTCCGGCTGATCGCCCGCGACGCTGCGGACCTCTTCCAGCACGGTGCGTCCCGCTTCCAGCGCCTCGTCCTGGTGCTGGTCGTAGTAGCCGAGGCGTGCACGATCCGCCCAGCGGACGCGGCCTTCGGTCTGCTCCAACTTGCCCGCGATGATCTTCAGCAACGTAGACTTGCCCTGGCCGTTGGGCCCAACGAGCACGACCCGCTGTCCGCGTTCGACCTCGAGGTCCACGCCCGCCAGGACGATGTTGTCGCCGTAGGTGTGGCCGAGGCCGCTGACCTTCAGCACGTCACGCTCGGTGCGGCCGGCGGCGCGCAGTTCGAAGGAGACGCCGCGCACCTCGCGCTCGCGCTCGACGCGGTCGATGCGTGCGACGGCCTTCTCGCGTGACTTCACGGCGGTGGCCTTGGTCGCCTTGGCGCGGAAGCGCTCGATGAAGCGCGTCTGCCGGGCGATCTCGCGATCCTGCCGGGCGGCGGCGCGATCCAGCGCGGCGATCTTCTCCGCCTTCTGGCGCTGGTAGTCGCTGTAGTTTCCGGTGTAGGACTCGATGCGGCCGTCCTTGAGTTCCAGGATGCGGTTCACCACCACGTCATGGAATTCGGTGTCGTGTGTGACCAGCAGCACCGCGCCCTTGTACTCGGACAGTTCGAGCGCGAGCCAGTCGCGGGAGCCGCCGTCCAGGTGGTTGGTGGGCTCGTCCAGCATGAGGTTCGGCGGTCGGTGCACCAGCACCTTGGCGAGCGCCGCGCGCATCTGCCAGCCACCAGAGAACGCGCCGCACAGCTTCAGCCGGTCTTCCGGCGCGAAGCCGAGGCCGGCGAGTACGCGGCCGATGCGCTGGTCGATGCGGTAACCATCGAGCGCCTCGAACCGCTCGAAGAGCGCGGACTGGCGCTCGATCAGTTCATCCAGGTCGCCGTTGCCGCTCTCGATATCGTGCGAGATCTGCGTCAGGTCCGCCTCGATCGCGTGCGCCTCCGGGAAGGCGGTCCACAGTTCGTCGACGAGGGGGCGGTCGGGGTCGAGGCCGGCCTCCTGTTGCAGGAAGCCGAAGTCGCCGCCTCGGGCACCGGCGCGACCGGCATCGGCCTGCTCGGCACCGGCGATGATCTCCATCAGCGTCGACTTGCCGGCGCCGTTCGGGCCGACGAGGCCCACGCGCTCGCTCTCGCCGATGGCGAACGAAACGTCGACCAGGACATCGTCCCGACCGTACGACTTGGCAATGTGCTCGGCGAAGATCATGGATCCAGCGTACCCGTCGCGTCGCCTTGGGACGATTGGGCCGCAAGTGCCGCCGCGCCCAGCAGGCTGGCGTCATCGCCCAGCACCGTCCGTTGTACCGGCACGCCCGATTCGGCGTACCTCGGCAGCGCATGACGCTGCACGGTGGCCAGCAGGTCGTCCCACCGCCCGGCGAGGCCGTCCATGACGCCGCCACCGAGGATCAGCGCCTCCGGGTCGAACACCGCGAGCAGCCCGGCGATCCCGGCCGCGAGGTGCTGAATGCACGCCTCGACGAGTTCACCGGCCAGCGCGTCGCCTTGCTCCGCTGCTCGGAAGACCTCGACGGCATCGGCGTCAGGCCCGAGCGCGGTGCGGGCGCCTTCCGCGCTGCGCTGGCGCGCCTCCCCGGCGAGTGCGGCGCCAGACGCCACGCCTTCCAGGCAGCCCGGGCAGCCCGCTCCGCACCACGAGCGGACGTCGGGCGCCACGATCAGGTGTCCCGCCTCGCCCGCGCCGCCAGAGGCCCCGGTCACCATGCGACCGCCCGCGATGATCCCCGCGCCGATGCCCGTGCTGACCGTCAGGTAGACCAGGTCGCGCGCCCCACGCGCCGCGCCGTACCTGGTCTCCGCGAGCGCCGCCAGCGTGGCGTCATGCCCGACGTACACCGGCGTCCCGAGGGCGATTGAGAGGTCGGCAGCCATCGAATGACCGTGCCAGCCGGGCAGGTTCGGCGGGTGGCGGTAGGTGCCATCGGACGGGTCGACCGGGCCCGCGGTGGAGATGCCGGTGGCGACGACGGGCACGCCGCCCTCCCAGCGCACCGCTGCGAGGAGCGTCGCGAGGCGGCCGGTAGCGTCCTCGATGCCGCGGGCCGCTTCAGTCGGCACCTGCCGGCGCGCCAGCAGGCGCCCGTCCGTCGCGACGACGGCGGCACGCATCGAGGTGGCGCCGATGTCGGCGGTGAGGTAGGCGGCGGGGTGCACGGCGGGCATGCGCACATTCTCGCGCATCCGCCCGTACGCCGTAGCATGGGAGACCCGCCACCCCCGGAGGCACCCGGTGCGCCCAGTACGAACTGCGGCTGCGCATGGACTCGGATGGGGCGAACATGTATGCGGTCACGTTGGTGCTACACGGAGGGGCCATGAGGCGTCGCATCGCCCTCGTCACGGTCGTGCTGGCCGCGGTCGCACTGACGGCCTGCTCCGGAGGCGACGCCGCACTGCCCGAGCCCTCCACCGTGATGCCCGGTGCGGCGCGGCTGGTGGACGACCCGTTCTCCGGCGGCTACCCGACGTACCTCGACGAGCCGTCCGGACTGCGGCTGATCTTCGGGACGCCAGACCTCGGCGCGGGCACGTCGCGGGTAGCGTTCGCGCTGTTCGATGAGACGGGGCTGATCACCTTCCCGACGCTCTCGGCGAGGACGTTCCGCTACCCGAACGGGCCCGAGGCACCACGCACCGGGCCTGCCGAGGAGACGACCGTCCGCTACCACCCGTTCCCGTTCGGGACGCGCGGCACCTTCACGGGCATGCTTGACCTGGCGGCAGCGGGCCTCTGGGGCCTCGAGGTGGCCGTGCCTCGACCGGATGGCACCGTGCGCACCATCCTGGTGCCGGTCGAGGTCGTCGAGGAGACCCGAGCGGTCGCCATCGGCGTCACGGCACCGGCGAGCCAGAATCGCACCGCCGCTGATGTCGCCTGGCTCGCAGAACTGACGACATCACCCGCACCCGACCCCGCGCTCTACGGCGCGAGCATCGCTGATCTCCTGGGGCGCGGGCAGCCGTTTGTCGTGGCGTTCGCCTCGCCCGCGTTCTGCACGACGGCGCTCTGCGGGCCACAGGTGGAACTGCTCAGCGAACTGGTCCCGGTTTACGGTGACCAGGTCAACTTCGTACACATCGACCTGTACGAGAACCCTCACGAGATCCAGGGCGACCTGACACGCGCGCGGCGGTCGCCGCTCCTCGACGAGTGGGGGGTGACCGGTGACCAGTGGACGTTCGTGGTCGACGCGAACGGCCGCGTCGCCGCGCGGTTCGAGTCCTACGCGGCGCGCGACGAACTGGAGCCGGCGATCCTCGCGGTGATCGCCGGGCGGTAAGGCAGGCCGGGGTCAGGCGACCGCGGGCACGTCCGAGGTGCACGATGCACAGCGCGTGGCTGCCTTCGGGATCTCGGTGAGGCACCGGGGGCACGGGCGCGTGGTCGACTCGGGCGGCGGGGCCTGCGTGGTGCGTCGCTCATGCATGCGATTCATCGGCTGGATGATCAGGTAGAAAATCACCGCCGCGGTGATGAGGAACGAGAGCAACACGCTGATGAAGTTGCCGTACGTCACGGATGCACCGTTGACGGTGAAGGCGTACTCCGTGAAGTCCGTCTTGCCTCCCACCGCCGCGATGAGCGGGTTGAGGATGTCGGCAAGAAACGAGTCGATCACGCCCTTGAACGCGGCTCCGATCATGATGCCGACGGCCAGATCCACCACGTTGCCACGCAGGAGGAATGTGCGGAATTCACTCGTCTTGAACATGCGCTGACCCTCCAGGAGGCACGGGAACACCCCGCTGGGCGGCAGAGTACCCTCCACCGGCTGACGTGCCCATTGCGCCCGTCATAGCGCCGTCCGGCTTGCCGAGGCTCCGACCGCTATCCTCGATCGGATGGAGGTGGGTATGACCGCTTCAACCTCGCCGTTCGCGCTCCAGGTGCCGGTGGTGCGGGAGCGCCTGGCCAACGGCCTGCGCGTGGTGCTCAGCCCGGACCGCTCCGCGCCCGTGGTGTGCGTGGCGGTCTATTACCACGTGGGCATGCGCCTGGAGCCACAGGGCCGCACCGGCTTTGCCCACCTGTTCGAGCATTTGATGTTTCAGGGCTCTCCGAGCATGGAGAAGATGGAACTCGTGCGCTTGGTGCAGCAGAACGGCGGCACGCTGAACGGCTCCACCCGCTACGACTACACCAACTACTTCGAGGTGATGCCCTCGAACGCGCTCGAACTCGCCCTCTGGATGGAGGCGGACCGGATGCGCGGCCCGGTGATCACCACCGCGGAACTCGATAATCAGCGCGACGTGGTGAAGAACGAGATCCGCGTCAACGTCCTCAACCGTCCGTACGGCTCGTTCCCGTGGATCGACATGCAGGAGCGCGTCTACTCCAACTGGCACAACAGCCACAACGGCTACGGCGACATGGAGGACCTGGACGCGGCGAGCCTGGAGGACGTGCAGGCGTTCTTCGATACCTACTACTCGCCCGCCAATGCGGTGCTGATCGTCGTCGGCGACCTGGAGCCGGAGCACGCGCTGGGCCTCGCAAGGAAGTACTTCGAGGACATACCGGCAGCACCCGCGCCCCCGCCGGCGGACATCGGCGAGCCGCGCCAGGAGGAGGAGCGGCGCTTCAGCCGCACCGACCCGCTGGCGAGCCGCCCGGCACTGGCCGTCTCCTACCACCTCCCCGAGCGAGGGACGCCCGAGTTCTACGCGATGGGCCTGCTCCACCAGTTGCTGGCCGCGGGGGACGACTCGCTCCTGCACCAGGAACTTGTCCAGCATCGCGGATACGTCGGTGAGGTGGACGCGAGCCTGAATTTCCTGGGCCACATGCACAACGCCCAGACACCGCTGCTGTGGACCACCGTGGTCGTCCACGATGACGATGTGACTGCCGACCAGATCGTAGACGCCATGGAGGGCGTCATCGCGCCGCTTCGGGAGACGCCGGTGGACGCCGAGTCGCTCGAGCGCGCCCGCACGAAGGCGCGCGCCAGCCTGCTGCGCACGGCGAGCGACTCCAACTACCCGCGCTTCGGCCTCACGGATCTGCTCGGTGCCTTCGAGTTGTTCGAGGGCGACGCGTCGCGGGTGAACGACATCGATGCGCGCTTTGCTGCGGTCACGCCCGAACTGGTGATGGCGACGGCCCGCGAATACCTGCGGCCGACGAATCGCAACGTACTGATGCTGGAAGCCGGAGCCGCCTCGTGATCCCGCCGCGCCCGACCGTCCCGCCACTGGCCGCGTTCACACTGCCGCCCCGGCGCGTGGAAGCGCTGCCCGGCGGCGCACGCGCGACGCTGATCGAGGCGGGCACACTGCCCGTCGCCTTGATCCGGCTCTCGATCCGCACCGGCTCGGCGGACGTGCCGGCGGACTCGATCTGGCTCGACCGCTTCATCCACGACTACCTCCGCGAAGGCACGCAGCAGCGCGACGCGCTGGAGTTCGCCTCCGCGCTCGCGGCCATCGGCGGGCGGCTGGAGGTCGACGCGGATGAGCACACGACCACTCTGGGCGTCGATGTGCTCGCAGAGCACGCGCCAGCGGCGGTGGCCCTCCTGACCGAGCTGGCACGCGGCCCTCGATTCCCGGAGGAGCCCGCCGAGCGCCTGCTGACCGACCTGCGACGGACGTTGGACCTCGCGAAGGGTCAGCCCGGCTGGCTTTCCCACGCCACGTTCCGACGCGCGCTCTACGGCGACCAGCCGTATGGCAGGGTCATCCCCGAGCCCTCGAGGTTCGACAGCTTCACCGCGCAGCGCGCCGCTGAGTTCTGGGCGGCCACCACCGGCACGCGTCGCACCCACCTCCTGCTCGCCGGGCGCTTCGATGCGGAGGGGGTGCTGGAAGCGGCACGAACGGGCCTCGATGGCTGGCATGCGGGCGAGGCGGCTCCGGGACTGGCCGTGCAGGCGCACTCGGAGCGAACGATCCATCTCGTGGATCGCCCCGGTGCTGAACAGTCGACGATGCAGATTGGGATCCCGGTGATCGACCCGACGCATCCTGATTATGTCGCGCTAGAGGTCACGAACTCCCTGCTCGGCGGCGCATTCTCCTCGCGCATCACGATGAACATCCGCGAGGACAAGGGGTACACCTACTCGCCGCGCTCCTCGGTCTCCACGCGCCCCGGCGACGCGTACTGGGTCGAGACCGCCGATGTCACCACCAACGTCACCGGGCCATCCCTGCACGAGATCTTCGGCGAGATCGACCGCCTGCGCGGCGAAGCACCGTCCGAGGAGGAACTAGCCGGCGTGCGCAATTATGTCGCGGGCTCGTTCGTGATGCGGCAGTCATCGCCCTCGGCGCTGCTCGATCACCTCGAGTTCCTCGACCTGCACGGGCTGGACGTCTCCTACTCCGAGTCATACCTGGCGCGCGTGCAGGCGGTGACGCCCGAGGACGTGCGGCGGCTGGCGGTGGAACAGCTGCGGCCAGAGGCGATGACGATCGCCCTCGTGGGCGACCGCGCACAGATCGAAGAGCAGATCGCGCCGTACGGGCCGATCAAGGCCTGATCGAGCGCCTTCGGGCTACCCCGGACGCGGTCGCTTCTGCAGCGGCTCCGCGACCATGCAGTACATGATCGCCGCCCCGGCGAGCCCGAGGCCACCCGTGGCGACCGAGGCCGCACCGAGCGTCAGCGTTGCCGCCAGCGCGCTGATCAGCGTGGGCCCGCCTGCGGAGCCTACGTCGCTGATCAGCCGCCAGACGCCCAGGAACTCGCCTCGGGCGGTCGGCGGTGAGAAGTCGGCACCGAGGGTCATGACGAGCCCGGCCCCCAGCCCGTTGCCGAAGCCGCCGATCATTGCGACCAGCAGCAGGCCCGTGAGCGAATCCGTCACCGGGATCAGCATCGTCCCGACCGCCATGATCACCAGGCTGGGCACCGCCGCCCACTTCCGCCCCCAGCGGTCCATGACGATCCCCACCGGGTAGAAGAGCGTCATGTCGATCGCGAACGACAGCCCCACGATCGCACCAATCTCGGCGGGGTCGAGGCCGATGCGCGCGCCCCAGAGCGGGATCAGCACCTGGCGTGCCGCCCGCAGCGCCTGCACCGCCATCATCGCCGTCCCGGCGGTCGCAAAGATGCGGGTGTTCTCCTGCAGGACGCCCGAGATGCGGCGGTAGACCGAGGTGTCGTGGACCTCGGCCTTGCCTTCGCCACCCGACATCAGCAGGAACATCGTGACGCTGGCCGCCACGGCCAGCACGGCCTGGATGTAGAACGCCGACTCCAGCCCCCACGCGACGGCTGCCACGCCGCCGATGAACGGTCCCACGAAGTTACCGATACGGTTCGTCCCGCCGAGGAGCGACATCGCGCGGCCACGCTGCTCCAGCGGCGCGACCTCGCTGACGTAGGCCAGCCGCGCGAGCGTCCAGATCGACCAGGCGCCGCCCATGATGAACACGAGCACGGCAATGACCGCGAGCGACCGTGTCTGTGCCGCGCCCACCGCCACGATGCAGAGCGCCACGGTGCCGATCACCATCGCGCCGCGCTCCCCGAAGCGGGAGACCATGAGGCCAGCCGGCACGTCGAAGAACATCGTGCCGTAGTTGCGGAGCGCGACGATCAGGCTGGCGATGGCGACCGATGCGCCGAGATCGGTCGCGTACAGCGGGAGGATCGGGATGAGGGCGCCCTGCCCGACGGCAAACAGGAACGTTGGCAGGTAGACGGAGAGTCCGAGCGAGCGGATCTGGAACGGGCGCGGCTCGTCGGATGACATGCCCGGCATGGTAGGAGCGCCCCATCCCAAGCGCATCGGACGCTCCCGGCCCGCCGAGCCCTGCGCCTGCCCGGCACGGCTGCCGATGATCCCGGCGGGTGGATGCCGCCCGCGCGGGAGAGGTGTGCCTCACGGTGTCGCTGCGCAACCTGGAGGTGCTCTGCTGGGCGCTGGCCGTGATCGCCGCCTCGGCGGTCGCGCTGAGCCTGGTGCTGGTGCGCGGCCCGGGCTGGGCGGTGCTGGTGGTGCTGGCGCTGCTCGCGGTCGGCGGCGCGGTCGTCGCCTTCTCGATAGCGATCCGGGAGCGCATGGGCGCCGTCGCTCGGCGGTCGTGGCTCCGAGCGATCAGCGACTACCTCCCGGACATGCTGTTCGATGCGCGCCCGGACGGCACGATCCGTGCGGCCAGCAACGCCAGCGAGCAATTGCTCGGCTATCACCCGGAGTTGCTCCGGGGCCGCCCGGTCGCGGCGTTCACCACGGAGCCGCTCCCCGACATCGATTCGATCAAGGGGCCGCCCGGCACCGACCTCCCGATGGTGTGGAGTACGCGCTGGATCCAGTCGAACGGCGACCGCGTGCCGATGAGCACGCTGCTCCGCGTCCAGCGCGATGCGACTGGCCGCCCGCTGGCGATCCACGGACTTGTCCGCGATCATCGTGACCGGCTGGCCACCGAGGAGGCACTGCGCGAAAGCGAGGAGCGGTTCCGGCGCGTCCTGGACACCGCTCAGAACGGCATCCTGCTTGTCTCGCACGACGGACGCCTGGTGCTGACCAACGATGCCCTCTCGTCGCTGCTGGGGTACCGGCCGGAGGAGATGCGCCTCCTCTCACTCTCGGACATCGTGCACCCGGTCTACCTCGACCCGGTCTCGGCGTTGATGGCCTCCCAGATATGGGCGGACGCCGCGCCGGCGCACTACGAGGTCGCGCTGCTCGGTCGGGAGGGCCACCGCATCGAGGTCGAAGTCTCGCTGGCGGCGTTCCGTGAGAGCGGACGCCAGACCGGCGCCCTGATCGAAGTGCGCGATCTGACGGAGGCTCGCCGTGCCTCCGAGACGATCCGGCGGATGGCGGACTACGACGCGCTGACCGGCCTGCCGAACCGTGACCTGTTCGACCGCCACCTGCAGCGCGCCGTGATCGACGCCCGCGCGAACGAGGAACACGTGGCCGTGATCCTGTTCGACCTCGACCGGTTCAAGGTGATCAACGACACGCTCGGGCACCCCTCGGGCGACCGCCTGGTGAAGGCGGTGGCCGACCGGCTGTCGAAGCGCCTGCCTTCGAGGCACATCCTGGCCCGCTTCAGCGGCGATGAGTTCCTGGTGTTGGCACCGGACCTCGGCGGCGTGCCGGCGGCAGAGGGCATCGCACAGCGCCTGCTGGCGGCATTCCAGGAGCCGTTCGACCACGATGGCCACCAGATCCAGGTCTCCGCGACGGCCGGGGTGGCGATATACCCCGTGCACGCCTCGGACGGCGAGACGCTGGTGCGGATCGCGGACGCCGCGGTGCACGCCGGCAAGGCGGAGGGCGGTAACCGCTTCCGCCTCGGCTCGAACGACGCGGACGACCCCGGGCGGCGCCGCCTCTCGCTGGAGGCGGACCTGCGACGCGCCGTGGAGCGCAACGAGTTCGAGGTCTTCTACCAACCGCAGGTCGACCCGAACACCGGGGAGGTGATGGGCCTGGAGGCGCTGCTGCGCTGGCAGCAGGCGGAGCGCGGCAGTGTCCCGCCGGACGAGTTCATCCCGCTGCTGGAGGAGACCGGCCTGATCGTGGACGTCGGCGACTGGGTGCTGCGTCGGGCCTGTCGAGACGCGCAGACCTGGCACGAACGCGGCTTCAGGCGGCTGCGGGTGGCGGTGAACCTCTCGCCGCGCCAGTTCCTGGTCTCCGACCTGGAACAGCGCGTGCAGAGCGCCCTGGCCGACTCCGGCTTGGAGCCGTGGGCGCTGGAACTCGAACTGACCGAGACCACCGGCACGCTGAACCTGGATGCGGTAGTGGATGTGCTGGAACGGCTCGCCGCGATTGGCGTGACGACAGCGATCGATGACTTTGGCATCGGCCACTCGTGGCTGGAGCGGCTCCGGCGGCTACCGATTCGCACGCTGAAGATCGACCGGTCGTTCGTCGCCGGCATGGCCGGTTCCGCGAGCGACCTCGCGATTGTGGAAGCACTGGTGGCGCTCGGACATGCGCTGGGCCTGAGCGTGGTCGCGGAGGGCGTCGAGAACGAAGGGCAGTTGGACGTCGTGCGCTCGATCGGCTGTGACCTCGTCCAGGGGTTCTTCTTCGCCCCGGCGGTGCCGGCGGGTCAGGTGGTTCACCTGATCACCGGCGGCTTCAGCGTCCGTAAGCGCCCGATACCTC
>JAQCKI010000043.1 GCA_027592645.1 Chloroflexota bacterium
CCCGCCGCCCACGGATCCATGAGGCCGACGCCCAGCGTGTATGACCAGTTCAAGGTGCCCGCGTGCAGCGTCACGTCGCCCGGCTGGAAGCCCTGCCACGCCTCGCGCATCAGTGCGCGCCCGCGCACCGTCCGATGGGCGTGGAGGACGCCCTTGGGGCGGTCGGTCGTGCCGGAGGTGTAGATCAGGAACGCCGGGTCCTCGGCGCGCGTCTCCGGCAGCGGCCCGCCGCCATCCAGCCGATCGAGGTCGACCGCATCGACCTCCAGACCCGTGAACCCGGACAGTCGCAGGTCATGCGTGGTGACCGAGGCGCGCGCCTCCGCATCGGCGGCCAGGAACGTGGCCTCCTCGTCGGTCAGCGCTGGCGAGGCGGGGATCGGCACGAGGCCGGCGACGGTGGCTCCGAGGAATGCGAAGGCGTAGTCGGGCGAGTGGGGCAGCCGCACCAGCACGCGGTCGCCGGGCGTCAGCCCGCGTCCGAGCAGCCCTCGACCGATGCGCTGGACGCGCTCCCACGCCTCGGCGGCCCTCCACGTCTCCGCGCGGCCGTCCTCGTGGACGAACGTGAACGCGGGCGCACCGGCCAGCGCGGCGTCCTCGGCGCGTTCGCCGAGACACCAGCGGGCGAGGTTGAGCGGCGGGTTGGAGGGCGACGCGGACGGCTGGCTCACCGCGCCAGTGTACGCGCGCCCTCCCCCGTCTCACATGCTCGGTTCGCTAGGCGATGAGGCCGTAGACGAGGCCGGCCAGCGCGAAGCCGGCCACCACGTAGCCGGTGTTGATGGCGTACAGCGGCCACGAAGCCTTCTCGTAGATCACGGCCTTCAGGCCCTCCATCGCGCCGATGCCGACGCCGATGAGCAGGCCCACCACGATGCCATCGACGGGGCCGTTGCCACCGCCCCAGCCATACATGAACGCGATGACGGCGGTCGAGACGATGCCGGCGACCAGCGAGGCCACCATGATCATCGGGTTCCAGCCGCCGGAGAGGTCTTCCGCCGTCAAGCCGCGCAGGTCGGCCCACCGCTTGCCGAACAGGAACGTGTACCAGGCGGCACCGAGCGCGAAGTACGCGATGCCACCGGCCACGATGCCGACGTAACTCAGATCCGGGGATACCAGGTCCATGCCACCCTCCTGTATCCCGCCGCGAGCACAATTGGAATGCAGACCTGAACGAATCGCGCTAGGCGAGCGGCTCCAGGATCGCCGACATCGACCCCTTCGAGCGGGGGATGCGCGGGTCAGGGCCGTAGGCGTGCACCTGCCCCTGCTGCGCCTCGCACGCGTCGCGCGAGGCCGTCATCAGCGTCACGCGGCCCTCCGTGTCCACGATCCGTGCGAGGGCGAACGCCTTCGAGACGGCGTAGCCGAAGACCGCGCCCAGCATCTCGATCACGTAGTCGTAGGTGTGGTCGTCGTCATCGAGCAGCACGAGTTGCCAGAGCGGCTCCACCTCGGGAGTCGCCTCCTCGATGCGGCCCGGGATCGTCGTGGGGCGCGTGGTGACGGAGGGAGGTGGCTGCGGGGACATCCGGACGATCGTAGCGGGACGGCCCGCTACTCCTCGACCGCCGGCAGCACCAGCGGCTGCGAGCGCAGGCCCAGCGCGATCGGCCCGGCTCCGCCGAGGCGTTCGTGCGGCCCGACGCGGACGCGGACCTCGGCACCGTTGTGGAGCCGCACATGCAGTATCTGGTCGTGGCCGTAGTACTCGCGGGCGATGACCTCGCCGCCCAGGCCGCCGGCCATGATCTGGAGTTCCTCCGGCCGGATCACCACGGCGACCCGTTCCGCCTCCGGTGGTGCGGGGAGGAAGCCGAAGGGCGTCGCCACCTGCCCGCGCTCGGCGCGCAGGCGGTAGATGTTCGCGTCGCCGATGAACTCGGCGGCGTGCACGGTCTCCGGGCGGGAATAGATCTCGTCCGGCGTCCCGACTTGTTCCACGCGGCCGCGCCACATGAAGGCGATCCGATCCGCGATCGAGAGCGCCTCCTCCTGGTCATGCGTCACCAGGATCGCCGTGGTGCCGGACAGCTTCACGATCTCGCGCACCTCGGCCCGCACGCGGGCGCGCAACGATGGATCGAGGTTGGAGAACGGCTCGTCCAGCAGCAGCAACCGCGGACGCGGGGCCAGCGCGCGCGCCAGCGCCACGCGCTGCTGCTCGCCACCCGACAGCTCGTGCACCGCCCGCTCGCCGAGTGAGGTAAGTCCGGTGAGTTCCACCACCTCGCTGACACGTGCCGCGCGGTCGGGCGACTTCGGCAGGCCGTACGCGATGTTCTCCGCGACGGTCATGTGCGGGAAGAGGGCGTAATCCTGGAACACCATGCCGACGCGGCGTCGCTCCGGCGGCACCATCAGCCCGTCGCCCGCGACCTGATCTTCGAACAGCCACAGACTGCCCGACTCCGGCTGCTCGAAGCCCGCGAGCATCCTCAGCGACGTGGTCTTCCCACAGCCGGACGGCCCGAGGATTGCGAACAACTCGCCCGCCTGCACCTCCAGCGAAAGGTCACGCACCGCCAGTGTGTCGCCCAGGCGGCACGTCAGTCCCTGCGCGCGGACGGCGATGCGGAACGGATCAGGCATGGGTCATCGTCTCGTCCCGTAACTCAGCACCAGCAACGCCACCCCGGAGATCCCAACCAGCATCAGCGCTGGTAGCGCCGCCTCCGCGTAGCGCGCGTCAGTAGAAGCAGACCACACTCGGGTCGCCAGTGTCTGGAAGCCGGGCGGCGACAGGATCAGAGTCGCAGGCAATTCCTTGATGGTGGTCAGGAACACCAGCGCCGCCCCGGCCATCACGCCCCGTCCCGCCAGCGGCAGCGTGATCGTGCGCATCACCGCCGTCTGCCGCCGCCCGAGGCCGCGCGCGGCCTCCTCCATGGAGGGTCGCACGCGCAGCAACGCCACGCGCGTGGCCCCGGTCGCCTGGGGTAGGAACAGCATCACATAGGCCAGCACGAGGATCGTGAGTGACTGGTACAGCCACGGGAGACGGATCGCCGCGAAGACCAGCGCCAGGCCCACCACCAGCCCTGGCAGCGCATATCCGGTGTACGACGCGACCTCCACCGAGCGGCTGAACCAGTGACCTCGATACCGCACGCCCAGCAGCGCGATGGGGATCGCGACCACGGCCGCGGCGACCGCAGCGAGGCCCGCGGCGGAGACGGAGTTCCAGATCACATCGTCCACCGCACGGAACGCGACACCCGCGTTCAGCCCTCGCACGACCCAGTGCACCAGCACCGCCACCGGCAGCACCAGCGCGATACCGAACACGGTGGCCACGAAGCCGTAGGCGGGCCACCGCCAGCGGCCCAGCGCCACCGGCGTGGGCGGGCGGCCGCTATCGCGTACCCCGTCCGTGCGGCGACGGCTGCGACTGAGCACCTCGATCGCCACGATGGTGAGTGCGAGGACGGCAAGCAGCAGTGCCAGCGTGGCGGCATTGCCGCGGTCGAAGGCGGACTGGTAGCGGATGAAGATCACGCGCGTGAAGGAATCGAACCGCATCAGCGCGGGCGTGCCGAAGTCCGAAAGCGCGTAGAGCGCGACCAGCAGCCCACCGGAGAGCAGCGCGGGCCTGATCTGCGGCAGTACCACGCTGCGGAACGTCCGCCAGCGCCCGTAGCCAAACGTGCGCGACATCTCCTCCAGCCGAGGATCGACGGTGGCCAGCGCCGGGCGCAGCGTCAGGAACAGGTACGGGTAGGTGAACATGGTCAGCGCCAGCGTGGCGCCCACCCAGCCGTAGATCGAGGGCAACCGCTCCACGCCCAGTGGCTCCAGCAGGCCCTGCAGCAGGCCGCGCGGGCCGAAGGCGGAGATGAACGTCAGCGCCCCCACGTAGGACGGCACCGCCAGCGGCAGCGCACCGACGATGCCGATCGCCCGGCGACCTCGGAGATCGGAGCGTTCGACGAGCCACGCCATCGGCAGCGCGATCAACGTCGCACAGACGGTCACCGTGGCCGCAAAGGCCAGCGACCGCACCAGCAATTGCAGCGTCGAGCGCGCCAGTAGCACCTCGCGCGCCGTGTCCACGCTCTCGAACGCCCGTACGACGAGATAGACCGGCGGCACGAGGCTCACGGCGGCGATCGCGAGGCCGGCGAGGATCAGCCATGCACCGGGCGCGTGTCGGCGCGCCCGGCCGGCGCTGCGCCGGTTGAGCATGGGGAGGCTGGTCAACGTATGCCGCTCCGAAGGGTTGCCGCCCAGAATGAGTACGGGCTAAGTCATTGAATCAGTCATTGCTTCCGTAAGTCGAGCGTAGCCCACGCCCTCGCCTGAGGCACCCGGGCGGCATCCCGGCAGGCGCTGTGCGAGACTGGCCCGCGCCCGATCATGGGGCTCGGAGGGGAAGGATCCCGCGCGTGGAGCCACTGGGCGTCATCCTGACCGGCGGCCGCGCTACCCGACTCCGTCCCCTCTCCGAGGGGATGCCGAAGTCACTGATCCCCCTGCTGAACCGCCCGCTCATTGCCTACTCCCTGGAGATGCTCGCCTCCACCGGCATCCGCGAGATCGTGGTGGTCGTGGGTGCGGACGATGTCCGCACCGGGCCCGTCGCTGTGCAGCACGCCCCGCCCGGTGTGAGGGTCACCACGGCCAGCCAGATGGAGCCACGCGGCTCCGGCGACGCGCTCCTGAGCGTCGGGAACGCGCTCGATGGGCGGCACGTGGTGGTCGCCGCCGTGGACACGGTGCTACGCGGCGACCTGGGGCCACAGGTGCGCGCGTTCACCGGCTCCGCGTACGACGCCTGGGTGACGCTGAAGGAGACCGACCGCCCACGCGAGATGGGGATCGTGGTGCTGGAGGGCGACCGGGTCATGGACCTCGTCGAGAAGCCGGCGGAGCCGCGCTCCAATCTCGCGCTGGTAGCGATCTGGATGCTGGCACCGGGCGCGGTGGAATACCTGCGCGACCACCCGATGCTCAGCCCCCGCGGCGAGGTGGAACTGACGCACACGCTGGACGTGATGTTGCGCGAAGGCCACGGCACCATCGGCGGCGCCGTGTTCGAGGGCGACTGGCTGGACACCGGCACGCTCGCCAGCCTCCTCCGCACGCAAGCGGCGCTGCTGGACGTCCCGGCACTCGTCGCGCCAGACGCCACCATCGAAGGCTCCCGCCTGGGGCCGAATGTAGTGATCGGGGCAGGCGCGACGCTGATCGATGTGACGCTGTCGAACGCGCTCGTCGCACCGGGTGCGCGGCTGGAGCACGTCCAGGCGAATGGCATCGTGGTGACCGCTGACGGCCAGGTGGCGAGCGCGTGACTTCGGACCGTGCGGACGCACCGGTAGACGCGGAGGTCGTGGTCATCGGCGCGGGCGCCGTGGGCCTCGCGGTAGCGGAGCGACTGGCACGCGATCGCAGCGTGATCGTCGTCGAGGCGCACGAGGGGCCGGCGCGTGAGACCTCTTCGCACAACAGCGGCGTGGTGCACGCTTCGATCTACTACCCCACCGGGTCGCTGAAGCACCGTCTCTGCCTGGAAGGCAACGCCGCGCTGTACGAGTGGTGCGAGTCGCGACACGTCCCGATCCGGCGGACCGGGAAACTGATCGCCGCGTTCACGCCCGAGGAGATCGGCGGGCTGGACGACGTCTACCAGCAGGCCACGCAGAACGAAGCGCGCAGCATTGAACGGATCGGACGCGCGCAGATCGATGCGTTGGAGCCGAACCTGCTCGCGCTGGAGGCGGTGTGGTCGCCGAGCACCGGTGTGGTGGACGCGTTCGCCTATGCGCGCTCGCTGGAGTCTGCCGCGCGGGGACACGGTGCGCTGTTCGCGTACCACCACCGGGTCACGGCGATCGAGCGCATCTCGGGCGGCTTCCGGCTGACGCTCGCCGACGCCGGTGGCGCGGAGACGACGCTGGCGTGCGCCGCAATCGTGAACTCGGCGGGCCTCTACGCGCCGGAGGTCGCGGCGCTCGCCGGGTACCCGCTCGATGGTGACGCGGCCGCGGGCGTGCCGGTGCTGCGGCAGACGGTGAATCGTGGGCGGTACTACGACGTCATCGACCCGGCAGCGGCGCGAGCGGTGACGCGCCCGGTCTATCCGCTACCGGAGCATGCCGCCGGAGGCCTCGGGTTGCATCTCACCGTAGACGTCGAGGGCGGCGCACACCTCGGGCCGAGCACCGAATGGATCGACCCCGGCACGCCTCTGGACTACCGGCACCCGGAGACGGCGGATTGGCGGGTACGCTTCCTGGAGGCAGGACAGCGCTACATCCCTGGCCTGCGCGACGACCAGATTGCGCCGGGACAGGTGGGCTACCGGCCGAAGTTGCAGCAGCCCGGGCAGGATCAGGCCGATTTCCTCATCTGGCACGACCGCGGGTTTGTGCACCTCGGCGGGATCGAGTCGCCCGGGCTGACCTCGTCGCTGCCGCTCGCGCGTGAAGTCGCCGCCATCCTATCCTGACGCAATGCTGGAAGACCCCGGACGGTTCTACTGGAAGTGGCTCGCCGTCGGCGGGGGCCTCCTGATCGTCTACGCCATCGAGCGCTCGATCCGCACCGGCAGCTTCCTGGGCCTCTAGCACCCTCCGACCGGCCCCCGCGGCGCTCAGGCGTATTACAAACATTTTCCTCTAATCTTTGCAAATTAAGTTGCAGATAAGCACATACTGGTGCATGGTCATTGCCAACACACAGTTCTAGACAACGCCTATGCGTTGTCCCGTATCCCCGTGGAGGCTCGTATGACTGGCACCGCATCCTGGCGGTCGCTCGCCCGTTCGAGGTCGCTCGGCGCGCTACTCCTTCCGTTCGTTGCCCTGTTCGGCGTCGCATGTGGCTCGGACAGCGCCACGCCCACGCCGGCTCCCACAACCGCACCCGAGACCACGGCCACGGCGACTGACGCCACGGCCACGGCAATCGCGACCCCGGACATCGCCGGGCAGACGATCACGCTGTACGCCGGTCGCAACGAGGCGCTGATCGCCCCACTGCTGGAGATCTTCACTGAGCGCACCGGCGTGAACGTGGAGACGAAGTACGGCTCCACGTCCGAGATCGCAGCCACGATCCTCGAAGAGGGTGACCGCAGCCCGGCGGACGTCTTCATCGCGCAGGACACCGGTGGCCTGGGCGCCGTGGAACAGGCCGGTCTGTTCGCCCCGCTGGATCCCGCACTGCTCGAAATGGTTGCGCCCGCGTGGCGCTCCGCTGAAGGCGGATGGATTGGCCTCTCGGGCCGCGTCCGGGTGATCGTCTACAACAAGGACGCTGTCGCCCCGGCAGATCTCCCGACGTCTGTGAAGGACGTGACCGACCCGAAGTGGGCGGGCCGCGTGGGCTGGGCGCCCACCAACGCCTCGCTCCAGGCGTTCGTGACCGCGTTCCGCCTGCTGGAGGGCGATGACGCCGCTCGGGCATGGCTTGAAGCGCTGCAGGCGAATGGTGCCGTGGCCTACGCCAACAACGGCTCCATCGTCCAGGCCGTCGCCGATGGCGAAGTGGACCTGGGGCTGGTGAACCACTACTACCTGTTTGGGTTCCTGCGTGACCAGGGCGCGGACTTCCCGGTGGCCAACCACTACACGGCCGCTGGCGACATCGGCTCCATGGTGGGTGTGGCCGGTGGCGGCGTCCTGAAGTCCACCGACCAGCCGGACGCCGCACGCGCGCTGATGGCGTTCCTGCTGTCCGATGAGGCACAGCACTACTTCGCGGAGACGACCTTCGAGTACCCGGTGACCGCCTCGGTTCCCCCGAGCGCGGACCTCCCCGGCCTCAACAGCGTGACCCCGCCCAACATCGACCTGAACGACCTCGCAGACCTGCGCGGCACGGTCGAATTGATGCGCTCGGTGGGCGCGCTGCAATAGGGCATCCCTCCGCTTGACCTGCACCACCTCCGGTCGAGGGCGTCGCAAGGCGCCCTCGACCTGTTTGTGGAGTCGGGATCAAGGGTGGGAAACGCTCGCGAATTTGCTACCGTGCGCGAAGCGGCGGGAATCACTTCGGGCCGCACGGCGACCCGGCCCCACCGCGCACGGCACGGAAGGGGAATAAGTCATGCCAGTCGAGCGGTTCCCGGTCGAAGCCGGCCACATCATGTTGTTCGCGCGATCCGTTGGCGACGCGAACCAGATCTACTACGACGAGAACTACGCAAAGGGCACGGAGCCGGGCGGCATCATTGCACCGCCGACGTTCGTGCAGGCCTCCGCGCAGTTCGACCCGGACTACGGCCTGCGCCCGAAGATCGGCCAGAAGTGGTTCGGTTCCGGCGCCAACCCCACGGGATCCAACGTCCCGCCGGTGGACGAGCCGGAGCAGCAGCGCGCGGGCGGTGGCTCCGGCCTCCACGCCGAGCAGCACTACGAGTACCACCGCCACCTGAAGCCCGGCGATGTGCTGCGGTCCGTCTCACGCCCCGGAGAGTCCTGGGAGCGTGAAGGCCGCCGCGCCGGGAAGTTGATCTTCAGCGAGTCGATCACCGAGTACTACGACCAGAACAACGAACTGGTGATCACGGCTCGATCGGTCGGCGTGCGCACCGAGCGCCCGGTGCAGCAGGACTAGGGAGCACACGAGATGCCAGTCAAGGCCAGCAGCATCAAGGTCGGCGATGTGCACGAGGAGGTGGTCTGCAACGACCTCAGCCGCACGCAGATCGTCCAGTACGCCGGCACCTCCGGCGACTACAACCCACTTCACACGGACGAGGTCTTCGCGACGAAGATCGCGGGGTACCCCACGGCATTCGCCCACGGCATGCTCACCATGGGCATGACCGGGAAGATGCTCACCAACTGGCTGGGCGATGGCCGCCTGACCAAGTTCGGTGTGCGCTTTGTCTCCCAGGTCTTCCCCGGTGACACGCTCACCGCCAAGGCGACCGTGAAGGAGATCCGCCAGGAGAACGGCGGCCCGGTGGTGGACCTGGAACTCTCCACGGTGAACCAGGAAGGCAAGGAGGTCGTCACCGGACAGGCCTCCGCACGACTCGACCCGTAACGGGCGACGCAGACTGACAGACGGGGCGGCCCGGCGAGACGCCGGCCGCCCCGTCTGCTTTCATCCTCCCGATGTCTCACGAACAGCCGCTGGACGACCTCAGCCCGCTCGAACGCCGCTGGCGCGAACTCGTGCCGCCCGAGGAGGTCGACTCGGCGCGCGCGCTGTATGAGGGCGCACCGCTTTGGTCGAACCGGCAACTGCCGTTCGTGGACGTGCCCTACGACGCGGCCCGGGAGCAGCACTGGGCGGACGCGGCGCGCGTCGCGGACTACGCCAGCCACCTGCCGCCCGGCGGCCGCGTCGTCGTGGACATCGGCCCCGGCGACGGCTGGCCCGCGGTGCCGCTGGCCGCGCGTCTCCCGACGGCGACGGTGATCGGCATCGACCCGGCACCGAGGCGTACGGCAGTCTGCCGAGCGAATGCGGAGCGGCTCGCGCTGTCGAACGCGACGTTCATCACCGGCGACGCGAGCGCGCTGCCGCTGCGTGACGCCTCGGTCGACCTGGTGACCGCGTCCCAGTCGCTCGAAGAGTCGAGCGACCCGGCCCGGGTCTTCGAGGAGATCGCGCGCGTGCTGCGGCCCGGCGGCGTCCTGCGTGCCTCGTTCCAGGTGTGGCGCCTCCCGACGCCCGCCTTCGAGACGGTCGCGCTCACCGCGGGCCGCGACGGCCTGCTCTACTCCTATAGCCGCCGCACGCAGGCGCCCGCGCGGGAGCGTCGGTCGGTGCTCGTGGTGCCATCGGATGGCCCAGCGGCCGCGATCCATCGGGAGGCGCTGATCGCCTCCGCGGACGCGCCGAGGGCGTACGGCGAGACGCTGCTGGAGCCGGGGCGCCCCTCGGCCTACCGCTGCTGGAACGGCTCGCGCCGTACGCGGTGCGTTCGATGCGGGTCACATTGCACCGCTGGACCACGCCGTGGCTGGTCGAGGCGCTGGCGGAGGCGGGGTTCCAGGAGGTGCGCGCCACGGTGCATTCGGGCGACCTCGCGCGGGGCTTCGCACGCTCGCTCATCGCCCGCGGCGAGGCGGCCGCATTCGCCCCACACTTCGAGGCGCTCACGCGCGCCCTCGGCGAGTCGGCGGCCCGCCAGCCGGGCGAATCGATGGTGGCGGCGGTGCGCTGAGGCGCGGGAAGTCTGGACAGGCGCGGCGAGGCTCCTAACATGCACCCGCGTGGCCCATACGGCCGCGGACGGGGAGGGATGAGCGATGGCCGGCATTCTTGATGGACTCCGCGTAATCGACCTGAGCAGCGGACCAGCGGGCGGCATTGCCACGATGGTGCTCGCGGACTTCGGTGCCGACGTAATCAAGGTGGAGCGCCCCGGTGGCGACCCACTGCGCTCCATCCCCAGCGCGCAGATGTGGCTGCGCGGCAAGCGCTCGGTCGCCCTCGATCTGAAGCGCGCCGAGGAGCGCGAACGGCTGCACGCGCTGGTGAAGACCGCGGACGTCGTCGTCGCCTCTTACCGCGGCGAGGCCGGCAAGGCGCTGGGCGCGGACGCGGAGACGCTGACGGCGCTGCACCCCGGCCTGATCTACTGCCGCATCACCGGCTTCGGCCCCCGCGGCTCGCTCGCCTCGGTGCCGGGGTACGAGGGCGTGGTGGCGGCGAAGTCCGGACGAATGATGGCGTTCGCCGGCCTGCTGGAGCGCGCAGGCCCGCAGTTCGCGGCGGTGCAGGTGGGCGTACACGCCTCCTCGCAGGCGGCGGTCACCGGGATCATCGCCGGCCTCGTAGCGCGCGACCGTGACGGCCACGGCCAGATCGTGGATGCGAGCCTGCTCCAGGGGATGATGGCCTATGACATGGGCGGCCTGCTGAACCTGTCGCTGCAGGCGTGGAACCCGGGCAACTGGGCCGCGCCGGCGCTCCTCTCGGGGCGCATGCCCACCATCAACTACCAGCCGGTGCTGGCCGGCGACGGGCGCTGGATCCAGCTGGGCAACCTGCTGCAGCACCTGTTCGACAACTTCCTGGCCGCGTCAGACCTCACCGACATCTACGCAGACGGCGACCACGATGGCTCGCCGGCCTCGTGGAAGGAAGAAGTGCGCGAGGCGTTCCGCGACCGGATGCTGCAGCACATGCGCTCCAAGACCTCCGACGAGTGGATGCGCATCTTCGTGGAGCAGGGCGGTGTGGTTGCCACGCCATTCCAGACCACGCAGGACGCGCTGAGCGACCCGGACCTGGTGATGAACGGCCACGTCATCGAAACGCCGGGCCCGAATGGCGGGACGATGAAGCAGATCGGCCCGGTGGCGCGCCTGACGGAGACGCCGGCGCAGATCCGCCACGCCGTGCCCGCGATCGGCCAGCACACGGCCGAGGTGTTCGGCGCGCTCCCGGCAGCGAAGCCGGCGCCGGCGGGGGCGCCCTCGAATTCGCTCGCGCTGGAAGGCGTCACCGTCCTGGACTTCTCGACGATCATCGCCGCGCCACTCGGGGCGACGCACCTCGCGGACCTCGGCGCGCGCGTGATCAAAGTGGAGCAGTCCAGCGGCGACCCGTGGCGGTGGATGGGCAATGGCTCGCTCGGCGCACTCAAGACCAACGCCAGCAAGGAGAGCATCTGCGTCGACCTGAAGGCGCCCGAGGGCCAGGCGGCGGTACACGCGCTGATCGCGCGCGCGGACATCATCATCCACAACTACCGCCCGGGTGTGCCAGGACGCCTCGGCATCTCGTACGCACACGCCAGCGCGGTGAACCCGGGCATCGTCTATGTGAACGTGAATGGCTACGGCCCGCTGGGGCCGAGCGCGCACCGACCCGCCACGCACCCGATCCCGGGCGCGGCGCTGGGCGGTGCCACCTGGCAGTCCGGCGGCATCCCGGTGGCGGACACCGTCGCCGAAATGCGCGAGGGTGCCCGCAAACTCTTCCGCTCCAACGAGGTGAACCCGGACCCGAACACCTCCGCGGTGGTGGCGACCACGGCGATGCTCGGCCTGTGGGCGCGACGCGCCACCGGTCGCGGGCAAGAGATCTTCATCGACATGATGGGGGCGAACGCGTACGCGAATCACGACGACTTCTTCTCCTACGACGGCCGCGAGCCGCGCCCGGCGATCGACCCGGGGTTGCACGGCACGAGCGCGGACTACCGGCTCTACCGCGCCTCGTCCGGCTGGGTGTTCCTGGGCATCGGGCAGGACACCGAGTGGCAACGCTTCTGCGCGGCGGCGAGCGCTGACCTCGGCGGGGACGCGCGGTACGCCACGCGCGCCGGGCGGCGGGAGCATGGTGCGGCGCTGATCGAGGCGCTCACGACACTCTTCGCGACCCGTACCGCCGACGAGTGGGAGGCCCTGCTGACGCCGCACGGCATCGGCTGCGTGCGCGCCGACGGCCCTGCGCCGCCCGAGTACTTCTTCACCAGCCCGCAGATGGAGGCCAACGGCTTCACCGCCCGCGTCCGGCACACGGCTCACGGCGACTACCAGCGCCACGGCGCGATGATCCAGATGTCGCGCTCCGGCAACCGCCTCGCCGCGGGCCCAATGGCGGGCGAGCACACGGATGCGTTGCTGCGCGAGATCGGGCGCACGGACGCGGAAATCACGTCGCTGAGGGCAGCCGGCGTGGTCTGGTCGGAGCCGGGCGCGCCTGTGCTCGTCAGCCCGTAGCGCGGCGTCGAGGCAACTCCACGCCCCCTCGGGCGTTGTCGCATCGTGGACACGGGCCGTTGGTGCGGCCCGTGTCGCGTCCGAGGAGGATCGCACCGATGTCCACCGAGATCCGCCCAGTGGCCCCCGGGGAGCGCGAGGCCTTCCACGACATCGTGGCGTACGTCTTTGCGATCAGCCGCGCCGACCTCGAGTTCCACCGCACCAGCGGGTTTGATGCGTACTACGGACGGATGGGCACCGTCGGTGCATTCGTCGATGGTGAACTGGCGACCACGCTCGCCTGGCACCGTGTCCGCATCGCGTTCAACGGCCAGATGGTGGACTGCGGCGCCGTGACCAACGTCGGCACGCTGCCGTCCTTCCGGCGACGCGGCCTGTTGCGGCAGGTGATGACCCGTACGCTCTCTGACCTGCGCGATGAAGGCCGCCCGGTGGCGATGCTCTGGGCCTCCTTCGGCGCGATCTACCAGCGCTTCGGGTACGGCGCGGCCTCCTCGTACGTCGCATTCCGGTACGACCCGCGAGGCGTCGGGCTGCGCGAGCCACGCGAGTACGCGGGGACGGTTCGCCTCGTGCGGCCAGGGGCGGCACAGAGCGTGATGCAACGGCTGTATCAGCGCCACCTGGAGGGGCGCACGCTGCTCATCGAACGAACCGAGTCGTGGTGGGAGCACGCGCTCGCCGACATCGCGCGTCACGAGCACCGCTCGCACGTGGGTGTCGCGCTCGATGCGTCCGAGGAGCCGCGCGGGTACGTGCTTTACCGCACCGCGGAGGACCAGCACAAAGACTTTGAGCCCGGTGGCGATCAGTCACTGGAGGTGAGGGACTTCGTCGCGCTCGACCTCGACACTCGCGTCGCCCTCTGGGAGTTCATTCGGGCGCACGACCTGGTGAAGCAGGTGAAGTTCACCCACGCCACCGAGGACGAACCGATCGTCGATATGCTCCTGGAGCCGCGCGAACTCCGCCGCGCCACCGGCGACGGCATGTGGCTCCGCATCGTCGACGTCGCGGCAGCCCTCGGTGGGCGCGGGTACGACGAGGACGGCGCGGTCACGCTGTCTGTCCGCGACGACGTGTGCCCGTGGAACGATGGCGCGTACCGCCTGAGCGTCGATGGTGGCGTGGCTCGTGTCGAACGCATCGAGGGTGCGGGCGAATTGGCGATGCCGGTCGCTGCGCTGGCGACGCTGATCTCCGGCTACCGCAGCGCGACCCAACTCGCTCGCGCCGGCCGGGTGGAGGGCTCCCCGGACGCCCCCCACCGCGCCGATACGCTCTTCGCGACGGCGTACCGGCCGCACGTCATGGATGGCTTCTAGGCGGAACGGCTAGTCGCGCGGCCCGCTGCGGAGCGGCGATCGCTCTACTACCCCCGAGGAAGCCCGAGCCCGCGCGTGGCGATGATGTTGCGCTGGATCTCGCTGGTGCCGGCGGCAATCGTGCGGGACACCGTGGAGAGGTAGAGGATGCAGAACTCGCCGCCGAGGGGTGCCTGCGACTGGCCCGGCCGCAGCGTCCCGGCGAGGCCGAGCATATTGATCCCGCGTCGAGCGCTGCGCTGCTGCAACTCCGAACCGGCCATCTTGGACATCGATGACTCCATGTTCGGGATCAGATGGCGGTCCTGCATCCACGTCACGCGGTAGCCGAGCAGCCGTGCCACCTCCGTCTCGATGTGGGTGTCGGTCAGCGCGAGGCGGTGCATACCGTGGTCCGCGATGCGGAGGCCCTCGCCACCTGAGTTCGGCTGCTTCGCGTGCGCCAGCAGCCGCTGGAACGGCGCCACCGCTTCCGCCATGCGGTTGATGCCGCTGCGTTCGAAGTCGAGCGCCGTCGCGGCCACGTACCAGCCGCGGTTCTCGTCGCCGATCATGTTCTTGGCCGGCACGCGCACGTCCTCAAAGAACGTCTCGTTGAACCCGGCCTCGTCATGCATTTGCACAATCGGGCGCAGGCTGATGCCGGGCGTGTCCATGCGGAGCATGAAGTACGTGACGCCTCGATGCTTCGGCGCTTCGGGGTCGGTGCGGGTGAGGACGTGGATCCACTGCGCATCCTTGGCACCGCTGGTCCAGATCTTCTGGCCGTTGATCACGAAATCGTCGCCGTCGCGTGTCGCACGCGTCTGCAGGCTCGCCAGGTCGGAGCCGGAGCCGGGCTCGGAGAAGCCCTGGCACCACACCACCTCGCCCGCCGCGATCTTCGGCAGGTGCTCGCGCTTCTGTTCCTCCGTGCCATGGATCATCAGCGTGGGGCCCACGCGGTCGGCGCCCTGCCCGCCGGTCGGTGCCGCCGCGAAGGCGGACTCCTCGGCGAAGATCAACTGCTGCCAGTAGGAGACGCCGCCGCCGCCGAACTCCTTGGGCCACGCCATCGTCAGCCAGCCATGCGTCGCCAGTGCCTTCTGGTAGGCCCGAGCGGCACCACCGCCTTCCGACTCACCGCCACCGGTGCGGGCGTAGCCCTTCGCGATCCACTCGCGCTGGATGAACTCCCGCACGTCGCGCCGGAACTCCTGCTGGTCAGGGGTGAAGGTGAAGTCCATGTTCCGGCTCCTTGTGGTGCGGGGCGCGGCCCGCGGGCGGCGCGCGATGTTCGAGGCCGCGTGGAAGTTTACCGTCCCCGGAACCACCGTGCGCCCGCCGGCGGAATGGCCACCTGCGGTTAGACATCGGCCTCCCGATCGGCGCGACGGCGCTCACGTGCGTAGATTGGGAGCGCCGGGAGCAACACGAGTGCTGCGGCGGCAATCGCGACGCGCACCGTCGCCAGTTGCGCCAGCAGGCCGAACGCGGGGCCGCCCGCGATCTGGCCGATGGCGTTCGCCTGGCCGATCGTGGAGAGCACCGTCGCCCGCGTCGCCGGATCCAGCCCACGGTTCACCCAGGCGAGGAAGAACGGCTCCTCCGCGTTGCGCGCCCAGATCGTCGCCCAACCGAGGCCGATCGCGACCGGGAGCACCGGCGCCAGGGAGAACGCGAGCATCGAGGCGATGATCGCCGCGTTGAGCAGCAGCAGCGCCGTGGTCACGGAGCGTCCCCCGGCCGACGTGCGTCGCTCTACCACCCGGATCGCGACGATGCCGCCGAGTTGTGCGCCGATCTGCAGGCCGGTGAACAGCAGCACGTCGTTGACCGAATCGGGGATGCCAATCTCCTCGATCAACAGGTACGCCCAGAGGCGGTCGAAGGACTCGCTGGACATGCCCATGAGTGCCATCAGGATGAACGCCGCCACCAGCACCGGCTTCGCCCGCGTGGCGCGGAAGCCGCTCGCGGCGGTGTTGCGCATCGACGCCCAAGATGAGCGCTCGCCGCGCGGCGCCGGTCGCCACGCGCGCTCCGGCATCACGAACGCAAGCGCCATCGAGAGGAGCGCCAGGCCCACGCCCGAGGCGATGAACGCGAGATGCGGCCCCGCGAGGCCAATCGCGCCGCCGACCAATGCCCCGGCGACCATCGCGGTGAGCCGCCACCGCGCGCCGCGTGGGTAGAGCGCGCCCGCGGCCTCCTCGCCGACCTCGTCGGCCAGCCACGCCTCCCGCGCGCCGGAGATGAATGTGAAGCCGAAGCCCCACGTGAACTGCCCGGCGACGACGGCCCAGAACTCGGGGACGGCACCCATCAGGACCATGCCGAACGCCATCACCGCGTAGCCCACGATCACGGAGAGCCTGCGGCTGACGGCGTCCGCCAGCACGCCCGTGGGTACCTCGAACAGGAGGACGGACGCCTCCAGCGCCGTACCGGCGATCACGAGTTGAAACGGGGTCAGCCCCACGTCACGCACCACGTAGAGGCTGTACATCACGGTCATCATCGACATGAAGCCGCCACCGAGGCCGACGAAGCCCAGGTAGAGGCGCGCGGCATCGATCGGGCGGCCGGGCAGCAGCGTGGGCCGCCGGTGGAACCAGGGTGAGTGAGACAAGAGGGATCCCTCGCTGGGCCGCGGGGCGCGCATCAGCGCGCCGGGTCAGGCCCGGCCAGCCTTCGTGCAGAAGAGCGCGGCCGGTGTCCCGGCTATGCGCGTCCGGCGAAGGCGCGGTTGGTGGCGAGAAGTGGTGCCCTCATGTAGCCATCCCGTCCGTGCGAGGTCGCTCTGACCTGACCCCCTGAAACAGATCCACCGCGAGAGTGAGAATCGCGGTGGACAGGCAGGGGTCTTGG
>JAQCKI010000153.1 GCA_027592645.1 Chloroflexota bacterium
GCCCCGCGCGCCCCGCGCGGAGCAGCGGCCACGGCAGCGCGTGCGCCGGCACCCGCCCGAGCAGCCACGCCGCCGTCAACGTCGCCTCGTCGAGCGCGTCCGGTGGGCGCGCATCGACCGCGTAGCGCTCGGTGGTCTCGCGCACGGCGAAGGTGGTGGTCATGCGGGCAGTTCCCCGCTGGACGAGGCGTCCCCTGGTGCAGTCTCCGCCTCCGGCCCGGGTCCCGCGTCATAGAAGCCAGAAGATTCCGCGACGAGATGCAGCAGGCGGCGGGACATCCGTCGCGGGGCGCTGGTGCCGGTTTCCCACTCGGAGACGGTTTGCTGGCGCGTGCCGAGTTGGTCTGCGAGTTCCGCCTGCGTGGCGCCCAGGTGTCCGCGCAGCCGGCGGACCGCTCCCGCGTCCCACGGCGCCTGGTGCGGCCGTCCGGTGCTGCTCTCCACCATCCAACGACTATACACGGTTCCGTGTATCCCGCAGGCAGCCTGCCGCGCTGCAAGCGGGCCCTGAGCAGGCCGAAAGAAAGTCTGGCGGGGCAGTCTGGCACTCTCACCGGGTGAGTGCTAACATCCGGCCCTGCAAACGAATCACAGAGGGCGAGCCCCCAACGGGGCCCGCAGAGGGCGGCCGGCGGCACCGGCAGCCCGGATCTCAGAAACCGTCCTCAGAAGGAGACTGGTGCCTTGGCAACAAAGGTTGTCCCGCTGACTGACCACATCGTATTGAAGCCGGTGAAGCAGGAGGAGATCACCACCTCCGGCCTGGTGATCCCGGACTCTGCAAAGGAAGCCCCCCAGCACGGCCTCGTGATCTCCGTGGGCCCCGGCAAGCGCAACGACAAGGGCGACCTTGACGTGATCGACCTGAAGGATGGCGACCGGATCCTGTACCAGAAGTACACGGGTCAGGAAGTTGCGGTGGACTCCTCGGAGTACATCATCATCCGCTTCCAGGACGTCCTCGCCCGCCTGGACGACGAAGCGCCCAAGGGCAAGAAGAAGTAGCCCTGCGCGGAACCGTCCGGCGACCAAAGAGGATGTGACCCATGCCCGCGAAGAGGATTCGCTTTGACGACGACGCCCGGCGCGAACTGCGTCACGGCGTCGACATTCTGGCGAACGCCGTCCGGGTGACGCTCGGCCCGCGTGGCCGCAACGTCGTCCTGGACAAGAGCTACGGCCCCGCCGTGATCACCAAGGACGGCGTCACCGTCGCCAAGGAGATCGATCTCCGCGATCGCTTCCACAACATGGGCGCGCAGCTCGTGAAGCAGGTCGCGATCCGCACCAACGACATCGCCGGGGACGGGACCACCACCGCCACCGTGCTCGCGCAGGCGCTCTTCCACGAGGGCTTGAAGAACATCGCCGCCGGCGCCAATGCCATGTACCTGCGCAAGGGCATGGAGCAGGCCGGCCGCGTGCTGCAGACGGCGCTCCGCGATATGGCCGTGCCGGTGGAGGACAAGGCGACGATCGCTGCCGTCGCCGGTATCTCCGCGAACGACCGCAAGATCGGTGACCTGATCGCGGACGTGATGGAGCAGGTCGGCAAGGATGGCGTCATCACGATCGAAGACGGCCGCGGGATGGACGACGAGATCGAGGTCGTAGACGGCCTCCAGATCCCGCACGGCTACATCTCGCCGTACTTCATCACCAACCCGGAGCGGATGGAGGCGGCGCTCGACGACCCCTACATCCTGATCACGGACCAGACGATCAGCAGTGTCAACACCATTCTCCCGGTGCTGGAGAAGGTGCTGCAGGTCAGCAAGTCGTTCATGGTCATCTGCGAGGACCTCACCGACGAGGCGCTCTCCACGATGGTCGTGAACAAGATGCGCGGCACGTTCACGCCACTGTTCGTGAAGGCGCCCTCCTTCGGTGACCGCCGCAAGGCGATCCTCGAAGACCTGGCGATCCTCACCGGCGGCACCTTCATCACGAAGGACATGGGCCGCAAGCTCGAAGAGACGCAGCTCGCCGACCTCGGCCACGCCCACCGCGTCGTCTCGGATTCCTCCGAGACCACGATCATCGAGGGTGCCGGTTCGGACGAGGCGATCCAGATGCGGATCCGCCAGATTCGCGCGCAGATCCAGGACGCCGTCTCTGACTTCGACCGCGAGAAGCTCCAGGAGCGCCTCGCGAAGCTGGCCGGCGGCGTCGCCGTCATCAAGGCCGGCGGGGCGAGCGAGATTGAAGTCCGCGAGAAGAAGTTCCGCCTGGAGGACGCCCTCTCCGCCACCCGCGCAGCGGTGGAAGAAGGCGTGATCCCGGGCGGCGGGGTCGCCTACATCCGCGTCCAGCACACGCTGGACGGACTGCTGGAGACCCTCACCGGCGACGAGCGCACCGGCGTGATGCTGGTCCGTTATGCGCTGGAGTCGCCGCTGAAGCAGATCGTCGACAATGCCGGCGGTGAGCCGGCCGTGGTCGCCGAGGCGGTACGTGACGCCAAAGACAAGAACACCGGGTACGACGCCGACGCCGACCGTTACGGCGACATGTTCAAACTCGGCATCATCGACCCGGTCAAGGTCGCTCGGGTCGCCCTCGAAAACGCCATCTCTGTCGCCGGCATGATGCTGACGACCGAGGCGGCCGTGGGCGAACTGCCCGAGCCCAAGGGCGCCGCTCCCATGGGGGGCGGCGGCGGCATGGGGATGGACTTCTAGGTCCTGGCTCCCTCCATGGCCCTCCGGTGGGCCTGGACATCCATCCCAGCGAAACGG
>JAQCKI010000044.1 GCA_027592645.1 Chloroflexota bacterium
GCATCGAAGATCCCCTTGCTCGGGGATGGGCGCTTGATCTCCGCGACCAGCCGCAGCCGCGCGCCGGGGGGCGTCGCACGCCGGCCCTCGCGGAGCCGCGCGACGAAGTCGATCGGCGCGGCGCGCTGCTCGATGAGTGCGTGCAGCGCCGCCTCGTCCCGGAGGGCGCGATCCTCGGCCAGCCGCACGCGACGGTCGGTGACGATGCGGTCCAGGATCGTGCCGGTGTAGCGGGAGCGGGTGGTCGTCATGCGGCGTTACTTCCCTGCCGCGCGTCGAGTCGCCTCGACAAACGCCGCCAGTTTCGCCGCCGCGTCCCCGTCATCGATCGAACGGATCGCCATCTCCGCGCCCTGCCGCAGCGATGCGGCCAGGCCGGTGACATAGAGGCCCGCCGCCGCCTGCGCGACGACCAGATCGCGGAGCGCCAGCGGACCGTTGCCCGTCAGCACGCTACGCGTCAGCGCGGCGTTCTGCTCGGCGTCGCCCCCGGTCAGCGCCTCCGCCGGGTGAATGGTGAGGCCGAGGTCGAACGGTGTGATCGTCCGTCGCGTGACCTCGATGCCGCGCACCTCGAAGGCCTGCGTCGGGCCGGTCACGGTGATGTCGTCCAGCCCGTCGTCACCGGTGACGACGAGTGCGTGCCGCATCCCGAGGTGCGACAGCACGTGCGCCAGCTTCTCGGCGAGTTCGACGTTGGGAGCGCCCATGACGTGGCACGTAGCGCCGGCGGGATTGGTCAGCGGGCCGAGGATGTTGAAGACCGTGCGCACACCGATCTCGCGGCGCAGCGGGCCGGCGAACTTCATCGCCGGGTGGAACGTCTGCGCGAACATGAAGCCGACACCGGTCTTGTTGATGCACTCGGCGACCTGCGTGGGGCCGAGCGTGACCACCGCGCCGAGCGCCTCCAGAAGATCCGCGGAGCCGGACTGCGAGGTCATCGCGCGGTTGCCGTGCTTCGCCACCTTCGCGCCGGCACCGGCCGCCACGAACGCCGCGGCCGTCGAGGCGTTGAACACCTTGATGTTGGAGCCGCCGGTGCCGCAGGTGTCCAGCAGCGGCTTCACTGAGACATCGACGTGCAGTGACGCCTCGCGCATCGCCTTCGCCATGCCGAGGAGTTCATCGACGGTCTCGCCCTTGAGCCGCAGCGCCGTGACGAACGCGCCGAACTGCGCGGCGGTCGCCTGCTCGCCGGTGGAGGCATCGAGGCCCGCGTTCATGATCTCGCGCATCGACTCGCGCGCTTCGTGCTCGGTCAGGTCGCGGCGTTCATCAACCAGTGCGGCGATTGCTTCGCGGATCATGAGGTGGCCCCCGCAGCCTGCGGCACGCGCATGTCCAGGAAGTTCTTCAGGAGCGCGTGGCCGTGCTCGGTCATGATCGACTCCGGGTGAAACTGCACGCCCTCCATCACGTAGTCGCGATGGCGCGCCGCCATGATCACGCCGCTCTCCGAGTGCGCACTGACCTCCAGCACCGCGGGCACCGTGTCCGGGCGGATCGCGAGCGAATGGTATCGGATCGCCTCGAACGGGCTGGGCAGGCCGGCGAAGACGCCGCGGCCATCGTGCGTGATCTGGCTGGTCTTGCCGTGCATGATCTCGCCGGCGTACTCCACCACCCCGCCGTACGCCTCGCCCATGCACTGCAGGCCCAGGCAGACGCCCAGCAACGGCGCCTTGCCGGCGACCGCCTTGATGAGGTCCACCGAGATGCCCGCCTCCTTCGGCGAGCAGGGGCCGGGCGAGATCACCACCTGGTCGGGCTGCATCGAGAGGCAGTCTTCGACGGTGATGCGGTCGTTGCGGAAGACCTCCACCTCGGCGCCCAGTTCCATGAGGTACTGGTAGAGGTTGTATGTGAATGAGTCGTAGTTATCGATGAGCAGCAGCATGACTGAGTTCTCCTGCGCTAGTTCGGATCGAGTGCGGCGCGGATCGTGGCGGTCTGCCACATGCGCCGGATCTGCTCGGTGTGTTCGCGATCGTGGGCGGCGACCTTCGCCACGCGGCTACCAGCCTGCACCACGCCACGCTCCGGGTGGTTCACCCACGCCTGCAGCACGTCGGGTCCCGTCCAGCGGAGCCACGACTCGGTCTCGGAGCGCACCTGCGCCAGGCGCTCGCGCACGGCGGCTTCGTCCTCGACGGGCCGCAATCGGTGCATGTCACCCCACTGGCCGCCGTTGAACGGGATCCACACCCGGCCCGGCTCATCCATGCACCGCCGCAACTCGGCGATGTAGTACGCCTCTGCGTCGGCGGCGTGTACCAGCGCATCGAGGGGTGACCAACCGCCCTCGTCCAGCACCTCCGCGCGCATCTCCACCGGGAACGCATCGAACGCCGCGATGAACTGCTCGCGCGCGCCGGCCAGTTCGGCGGTCAGGGTGAGCGCGTCGTATTGCACCGCCGCCACCACGCCGGTGTCCTCCGTGAACGCCGTCGCCAGGAACTCGCGCACCTCGGGGAGCAGGTCGATGCCACCCGGCGCGTTCGCGCGCACCCAGATGGCATCATCGAACACCTCGCGCGAGAAGCGGAGGTCGCCCGTCCAGTCGACGCAGGTGAAGGCGTTGCCGATGAACCGCTCACCCCCCGAGCCCGCGAGGTACAACGTGTCGAGGAACTCGAACGGCCCCGGCTCCAGGTGCATCATGTCGCGGAACATCCGCTCCAGGGCGACCTCGGCGGTCTCGTGGTCGGCGACGCCGATGAGCGGCATCGACCACTTGCCGGCGAACGGGCCGATGGGGTGCCGCACCAACAGCACCTTGCCATCCTCCCGCACCATCACGGCGATCGTGGCGAGCTGGGACTCGGGCGGCATCGCTAGTACCCCAGGCTTCCGGAGGGCTCGCCGCCCTCGCCATGCTCGGCATCATCCAGCGCCGCCAATAGGGCGCGCGCCTTCTGCCAGCACTCTTCGTACTCCTTCTGCGGGTCGGAGTCGAAGACGATGCCGGCACCGGCCTGCACGTGCGCCATGCCGTCCTTCATCAGCAGCGTGCGAATGGTGATGCACGTCTCGATGTTCCCGGAGAGGTCAAAGAACCCCACGCCGCCGGAGTACGGCCCGCGCTGATCGGCCTCCATCTCCGCGATGATCTCCATCGCTCGGATCTTCGGAGCTCCGGAGACGGTGCCCGCCGGGTAGGCGGCTCGTAGCGCGTCGTATGCGTTCATGTCCTTACGCAGGCGGCCGGTCACATGGCTGACCAGGTGCATGACGTGGGAGTAGTACTCCAGGTCCAGCTTCTGGTTCACGCTCACGCTGCCCGGCTCCGAGACGCGTCCGACGTCATTCCGCCCGAGGTCCAGGAGCATGACGTGTTCCGCGATCTCCTTCGGGTCGTGTCGCAGTTCCTCCGCCAGGCGTTCGTCATCCAGCGGCGTCTCGCCGCGCCGGCGCGTGCCGGCAATCGGGTGCACCTCGACCACGCCTTCCTCGATATTGACGAGCAGTTCCGGCGAGGAGCCGACCAGGTACGTCTCGTCGAACCGCAGGAAGAACAGGTAGGGCGACGGGTTGATGGCGCGCAGACTGCGGTAAACCTCGAACGGATGCGCCCCGGTGCGACGCGACAGGCGCTGCGACAGCACCACCTGGATGATGTCACCGGCGGTGATGTACTCCTTGGCGCGGCCGACGGCGGCCAGGAAGTCCTCGTGCTTCCAGTTGGACTGCGCCTCGTCGCCGCGCACGCCGGAGAACGCCACATACGGCAGCGCGCCCAGTGGCGCCTGGAGACGCTCGATCAGTTCATCCACGCGACGCTGCGCCGCGCGGTACGAAGCGTCGATGTCGCCATCGAGCCTGACGTGCGCCACGGCCTTGATGCTGTGCTTCAGGTGGTCGAACACCAGCAGCGTGTCCGTGAACATCAGCCACGACTCGGGGACGCCGAGCACGTCGCGTCCCGTGACGGGCACGCGCGGCTCGAAGTGGGTCACCACCTCGTAGCCCAGGTACCCCACGGCGCCGCCGTGGAAGCGCGGCAGGCCCGGTACCTGGATCGACTGGTACCGGCCGAGTTCCGCCTGGATCACGTCCAGCGGGTCGCCCTCTGCATGCGTGGCGGAGTGCACCCGGTACGGCTCGGTACCGATGAACGAGTAGCGCCCCTGGCGCTCGCCGCCCTCGACGGACTCGAGCAGGAACGAGTACGGGCCGCGCGCCACCTTCAGGTAGGCGGAGACGGGGGTCTCCAGATCGGCGCGCACCTCGCGAAAGATCGGGACGACGTTGCCGCGTCCGGCCATGCGGCGGACATCGGACAGGCTGGGGGTATAGGTCATGTCAGGCTCCGAGGGACGTGGACACGGGATGGATGGCGCTGCTGCGCCACCACCATGACCACTGTCCGTTTCGCGCCAATGCGCGCGGACTGCGGTACATGCTCATCCTTCGCTCCTCGTCCTCTTCCACCATGCTTTGCCCACAAAAAAACCACCACCCCGTATCAGTGGGGCGATGGTCCTCGCGGTGCCACCCACTTTTCCCCGTCACATGGACGGAGACTCAGCCAGCGACGGCGCACCCTCGGCCGTGCCGGGGTGGCGATCGCCTGGGCATGGATAACGGCGCCCACACCGCCGGCGCCTACCTCCCCCGGATCACCGAGGGCATGGGGCCGGGACTCCCGGGTCCATTCGACCGCTGCTGACGGGCGCCGGGCTTGCACCTATTCCGGCTCTCTGGGGCCCCGCGAGGCGGCGTACTACTCCCGATCGACGTCACTCTGTACGCGATGGTCAGGCGGTCACGTTACGTCTCCCCGGATCGGACTGTCAACGCGCGCCCTGTGGAGTTACGATGCTTGCATCAGTGACGGAGGCGTTCCATGTCGGAGAAGAAGGTCGTCAGCATTCGGCTCGCCGAGGAGCAGGTGGAGTACCTGAAGCGCACTGCACGGCGCCTCGGTTGGACCACCTCGCAGACGGCGGCCATGCTCGTCGATGAGGGCATCCGCCGCGAACGCTTCCCGGAGATTGAGATCCGCCCCACGGCTGCGGGCCGCACCGCCTACATCCGCGGCACGCGCCTCCCCGTCTGGATGATGGCGGACCGCGTCTGGCGCGGCGAGACGCCCGGGGAAATCGCCGACAGCCTCCGCACCCCCGTATCGGGCATCCTCGCCGCTCTCGCCTACGCCGAGGTCTTCCGCGACGAGATCGAAGAGTGCATCGCGCTGGACGATGAGATTGGCGCAAACCTGCAGGATTACCTGCCCCGCGCGGAGATCGTGACGGTGGATGCGTCTCCTGCTTGACGCCAATCTCTCGCCGGAACTCGGGAGTGCGCTGGCCGCAGCCGGATTCGAGGTCGAGACGCTCCAGCGATTCCGAGATGGCAGCCTGCGCACCGCCGCGGATGACGACATCCTGGCGGCCGCCTTCGAAGACTCACGCGTGCTGCTCACGTTCGACGTCACCTCGATGACGCTGCTGCTCCGAGACTGGGGGCACGCCGAGCGCGACCATGGCGGTGTCATCATGCTTCGACGTGACGAGAGCCGCCGAAGTCAGATCGGCGAGGTCGTCCGCAGGATGGTCGTGCTGCGCGATCAGAACCAGGGACTCACGTGGGTGAACCGGGTGATCTACCTGCCGCCGGCCTGAGCGTCGCCCCTACACCACCACCGGCGCACGGTCGGTGCGCGACTGCTCGGCCTCGATCATCGCGACGAGTGCGCGCACCGTGGCATCCAGGTCACCCTCGACGTTCACGAGGCGGCGGCAGAACGCCCCTGCACGGTCGATCTCGTCGCGGGCGATCGCCAGGCGGCGCTCCGCTTCGCCGTTGGACTCGGTCGCACGTTCCTCCAGGTGACGACGCAGCGCATCGAGTTCGGACGGCTCCAGCGAGATGAAGAGGGCATCCGGGAGGATGCCGTGGAGCGTCTCCGCCCCCTGGACGTCCACCCGAATGACTACGTGATTCCCGGTAGCCTGCGCCTGGCGCACGGACGACCGAGGTACGCCGTAGTCCTTCCCATAGACCTCGGCGTGCTCGAGCAGTTCACCGGCCGCTACGTGGGCCGTGAACTGCTCGGGGGTGACGAAGAGGTGATGAACACCCTCCACCTCGCCGGGCCGTGGCGCGCGCGTGGTCATCGTGGCGGGCCGTTCGAGCGGCACGCCGAGTTCACGCGCCCGGTTCACTACGGCGTCTTTGCCAACGCCCGACGGCCCCGTGAGGACGATGATCAGTGGCTCGGCGCCGGACGCCTTGCCCAACGCTACGAAGCCGAACTGAGGCGATCGGCACGCATCGAGGCGACACGGCCGGCGAACGTCTCGGGCGTAATCGCGATCAACGACACCCAGTCTTCGTGCATGACCACCACGGCCTTCGTGCGACGCCCGCTCGTCAGGTCGATCGAGCGATGCGTTTCCTTTGCCCGTTGGATCATCCGCTTCATAGGCGCGGATGCCGGGGATGCGACCGCGAGAACGCGGTCCAGAGTCAGGTAGTTGTCGAATCCTACGTGGATCAGGTCGGCTGCCATGGCTGCCGCCTCCCTTCCGGAACCTCGATGCAGGCACAGTCGCCGGAGGTCCCACCTATAAAGAGGATACGACAACGCCGGGCGCCGGGCGCAGATGCCCGAGAATTACTGCCTGCGGCCTATAACTGTCGCCTGATCTGCTTCTCCGCGTCGCGTTCCGCAACGCGATCTTCCGCTTCCTTGGTCAGCGCCTGCAGCTTGTCCGTGACCCATGACCCAGCGATGAAGTCGCCAAAGTCCATGCCCTCCAGGGTCGACATCGTCGAGCGCTGTTCGCGACCCACGTTCCCGGCCCGGAAGCCGGTGTACTCCCACTCGGTCGCTGCGATCAGTTTGTACAGGCTCTCTTCAGCGTCCTCGTCTGCGACGCGCCGGCGCAGCTCCTGGAGCGTTACGACATAGCGGTCCAGCCAGTGGACGATGTGGTCACGGTTGGTGACGGTGATATCGAACGCCATCGCCGGGTCTGTGGCGGCTAGGCGAGTCATGTCACGGAAGCCGCCGGCCGCTAGCGCAGCCAGTTCCGGCCACGCCTCGGACGCGCGCTCCATGGAGAACAGCGCGGTCGCGGCCAGCATCGGCATGTGCGAGACGGCCGCCACGTAGGCATCGTGCTCGTCCGCGTCCATGAACATCAGCCGCGCGCCCATCGCCTCCACGAGGTTCGTGGTGGTGGAGATCGCGTGCTCGCTCGCCGTCACGGGTGGCACCAGCACCCATCGAGCGCCCTCGAACAGGTCAGGGTCAGCAGCGGCGGGGCCAAACTCGGTCTTGCCCGCCATCGGATGTCCGCCGATGAAGCCGGAGTGGCCACGGAGGTGTTCGGCGGCCCACTCCAGCACCTGCAACTTGGACGAGCCGGTGTCGGTGATGACCGTCTCCTTGCCGATGACCGGGGCGATCTCCTGCATCACCCGCTCAATCGCCAGGACCGGGACCGCGATCACCACCACGTCGGCACCCTTCACGGCGTCCTGGACGCTGCGGGCACTACTGGTGATCGCCCCGCGCTTCTCGGCGGTGCGCGCCACATCGGTGAAGCGGTCGAATCCAACCACCTCGACGTCCTTGAGTGACTGGCGCAGGCGCAGCCCAATCGAAGCCCCGATCAGGCCGGTGCCCAGGATGGCTACTCGCGTCATGACGTCCCCTCTCAACGTGGTGATGGATGATCCTACATCGGCTCGCAGGGGCGGTGTGGGGTCGCGTTAGACCGTGTCGTCGGCCTCGATGAACCGCGCGAGCTCAGGGTCGTCCGGCGGCGGCGACCCCGTGTGCCCCCGCACGAGTTCCACCACGCGCGGCTCGCAGCCGGCCGCCTCCAGCATCGCGGCACCGAGCGCGGCATGGTGCTCCAGCCGCCAGAGCGCGCCGCGCCACCCCGCCCGATCCGAGGCGACCCGGCGCAGCAGCCCCGGCGCGGCCGCCCGGAGCACCACGAAGGCGATGCGATGCCAGACCGCCAGCCGGCCCTTGCCGACATCGTGCAACAGTGCCGCTCGCAGGGCCGCCTCGGATGCGCCCTCGCGCTGGAGCAGCCGGTAGAGGTCCATGGAGTGCCGGCGGTCACGTGGCTCGGCGAGCAGCACGAGGCGGAACTCCTCTGGCCGGAGGTTGCCCCGCACCTCGGCAATCTCGCTGGCGGCGAGGTGCGGGCGGATCCCGTGGAAGAACTGGTAGGCGCGATACCGGCCGCGCCCAAGGAGCGTTACGAGATCCGTGAGGGCGCGACTAGCCAAAGACGGCGCTGGCCTCGCCAGCGAAGAGGTGGAGCAGCAGGCGTACGGCTGGCCAGAGCACCGTGAAGAGCGAGAACGCACCACCGGTCACGAACGGCGCGAACACGATGATCATCAGGATCCCGGGCCCCCACGGCGACAGCCGGTCGTACTCGCGCGCCAGGCCCGGAGGCAGCAGACCAGCGAGGACGCGCGAGCCATCCAACGGCGGGATCGGCAGCATGTTGAAGACGGCCAACAGCACGTTCAGGAACAGCACGGTGCCCAAGAAGAGTCCCGCCATATCGGCGGGCGACTGCGTCCAGATCTCCACCCACTGCCGCGCCTGGCTGGGGCTGACGAACGGGTGCCAGAACGGCACCCAGCCGAGCTTGATCGGCAGGCCAGCGAGCCCAGCAACCACGAGGTTCGAGAGCGGCCCGGCCAGCGCAATCAACGTCATCGCCTGGCGCGGATTGGCCGTGTTCATCGGGTTCACCGGCACCGGCTTCGCCCAGCCGAAGCCGACGAAGAAGATCAGCGTGGTGCCGATCGGGTCGTAGTGCGCCTTTGGATTGAGCGTCAGCCGCCCGAGGCGGCGCGGCGTGCGGTCGCCCAGCCGGTCGGCCACGTAGGCGTGGCAGAACTCATGGAAGATGAGACCGACCATCATCGAGACACCGAATGCCCCGACGAGGATCAGGAACGCCATCGGCGCTTCGCCGGCCAGGGTGAAGTAGCGGAGGATCACGAACCGAGCATACCCGGCGGCGTTCGTTGACGCCCCTGACGGGCGGTGCCTAACCTGTCTACGAACGTCCACGCCGTCCACCACGCGCTGAACGAAAGGCGATGGGACGCGCGCGATGACGCCGGGCCTGGCGGGGGCCGGGGTCAAGGCCACTTCAGGCCCGCGTGCGTCCGAACGGATGCCTGAGTACCCCCGCCGTCTCTACCTGTCTGCGCGCGCCCTCGTGCTGCTTGCTGGCGTCGCCGCGCTGTTGGTGAGCGTGTCCGGCATCCTCGTCTTCCGGTCCGTGTCGGACGGCGGGCCGGATGTGGTGGTGCTCCCGGCGCCGGACGCGCTGCTGGCGTTCGCGGAGTTCGGACTCACGGCGGATCGCGTCTTCGTGGCGCCAGCAACGGATCCGGATGCGCGTGCACTTGTCGCCACCATCGAGCACGCCGACGGTTGGGGGATCAACCCGACGATCAGCCCAACCGGCTTGATTGCGTACACCGTGCTGGCGCCGGGCGTGGTGGCGGATCGTGACACGCCGGCGGAACTCTGGTTGCTCAACCTCTCGAGCGGCGAGGCGATCCGCCTGGCCAGCGATGCCGATCTCCTGGTCGCGCCGGTCTTCACGCGGGACAGCGATGCCCTGGTCTACCGGCGCAGCACCGGGCTGCAACAGGAACTCGTACGCCTGGAGATTGCGACGGGCATCCGCGCGACGATTCACGTCGAGCAGACATCGTTCGGCATCTTCCCAGTCGGGTTCAACGGCGAAGACGCGCTGCTCTTCGCCCGCCTCTCAACTGACGGAACAGACCTGCTGAGCGTCACCGAAGGCGAGGTGCCCACTCACCTGCTCCGCGCCTCCCAGCACGTGGCGCGCGACTGGCGCGTCTCGCCGGACGGCCGCGCGGTCGCCTTCCTGGCGCCCGAGACGATCCTGGAGCGCATCGTGCATCGGGCGCGCATCGTCGATCTCTCCACGCTGGAGGATCGGCGGCTGCCGGACGCGCTCTCCACCGACGGCGAGCAGTACGGCCCGACGTGGACACCGGACGGCGCGCTCACCGTGGGGCAGGAAGCGGATGTCGCAGTAGCCACACCGGCGGCGATCCTGCGCTTCGATGATGACGCCGCGCCGGTCCTGCCACCTCCCGACCTGGGCTTTGATGTACCGGTCGAGTGGAGCCCGGACGGGCGCTTCCTGGCCGCGCGCACGCTGAGCGGGGTGAACTCCGTTGACCCCGGCAATGAGACGGCGGTGATCATCGGTGCGGACGGATCGCGCCGCGCGGTGACCGCACCCACCGAGGTGATCCTGATCGGCTGGTACGTACGTGGCTAGCCCTGGCGTCAGGCGCTCGAGCGCCCTCGCGGTCGCCGTCGCCGGCATCGTGGCGCTCGCGCTCTGGCTGCCCGCGTCACAGCGCTCGGCGGATGCGTGCGCGTTCGACCCACGCATCCCGGCCGCGTATGAGGCGGATCAACAGCGCGCGCTCTACAACCTCGCGATGGACGCGGCATCGATCAACGCGCTCTTGCCAACTGACCCGTTCTTTGCGTTGCAGCCGATCCAGCGCGGCGTGCGCGGCTCCCGCACGGCGGGAACGCCGTTCATCCCGGCCGTCCTGCTGAAGGCGATCGCGTGGACGGAATCAACGATGACGATGGCCTCGCGCGCCACGCCGTTCAACTCCATTGGCGATGGGCTGGTCACGTTCGACTGCGGCCACGGCATCATGCAGATCACCACCGGCATGACCGTTCCACTCGGCGCCGGGGGGCGCGCATCCGACCGCCAGGTGAACATCGCCACGCACTACGCCTACAACATCGCCCGCGGTGCGCAGATTCTCGCCGAGAAGTGGAACGCCGCACCGGAGGCCCGCCCGATCGCCGGCACCGATACTCAGTCCGACCCCACGTTCATCGAAAACTGGTATTACGCGGTGTGGGGCTACAACGGATTCACCGGACCCGGCGCCAACCGCAGTAACCACCCGATGGACCCCTCGTTCGCGTCGTGGCCCAGGCCGCAGTTCCGCTGCGATGGCACGCAGTCGCGTGACCGCTACCCGTACCAGGAGCTGGTGTGGGGCTGCATGGCGCACCCGCAATCGCGCGATGGCATCCCATTGTGGACGGCCACACAGGCGGCGCTGCCTGACCTGACGTCCCCGGCGTTCTTCGCGCCCATGAGCCTCGCCAACTGGCGCTTCCCGTACAACGCCATGGACATCCCGACGCCACAGCCGGCGACGCTGGCGGTGGCACCGCCCATACCGGGCGACCTGCAGTCGCGGATCTTCGGTCAGCCCTCACTCGCCAGTGCGACCGAGCGCGTCACGATTCGCCTCAACGATCCGTCGACGCCAATGCGGGCTTCGATCATCATCCGGAACCAGGGGACGGGCATCCTGACGTGGTCGGCAACGACCGACGACAACTTCCTAATCCTCACGCCCCCCGCCGGGGTTGCGTTGGGTGGGGGCATTCCGTGTATCAGCAGCGGCTGTCCGAACGGCACGTTCACCGTCGGCGTGAACCCAACGCTGCTTCCGGCCGCGCGCGCGACGGGCACTGTGACCATCACTTCGCCCAGCGGCGGTGGCACAGTGAACATCACCGTCACGATCGTTGCGGACTTCGAGGTCGGCGCACCGGGAACCAGCCGCGCGCGCTAGTGCGGCAACAGGCGCCCGCACACGTCTGCCTATACTCGAAGTGCACCCTCCACAGGGAACCGCACGGATGGATGGCGATATGGGCCCGCTTGTTGACCTCGCACGCGACTGGCTGATGGACGTCCGGCGCAATCATGCGCTGGAACACGCCACGGTCAGCGTGCTGTTCGCCCGTCGCGGCCCGCAACGGCTCGCGGGTCGCGCCAAGAGCGACGGGTTCTACATCATCGGGCGGATCGAGCCCGACCTGCTCCGCTCCTGCGCGGACGAGGCGCTCCTACGCCTGCAGCGCGGCGAAACCGGGCTGGCGGTCTCGCCGATGTGCGGGACGAACCTGGCCGTCACGGGAGCGCTGTGTGCGCTGGCAACCATCGGTTCCCTCGCCCGCACCCGCGGGTCGAAGCGGCGCGACCGCCTGGGCGACGCGGTCAGCCTCTCGATGGTCGCCGCCGTCGTCGCGCAGCCGGCCGGACGGCTGCTGCAGGAGAAGATCACCACGCTGGCAGACCATGGCCAGGTGGAGGTCACAGGCGTGCGCGAGTACTTCCCGGGGTTCATGAAGGTCAGCACGCGCCGTAACGCCTAGGCGAGGGCTAGATGAGCGGCCCCTGCGTCTCCGGCTCCGACTCCTCGATGCAGGCGGCGTCATCCACTCGTACCGAGTTCACCCGCGGTGAGACGGACCGCGCCACCAGGTAGCGATCGTCCACCGGACGCATCAGCGTGCGCAGGCGCTCCACGGGCTCGTCAGGGTGGAGCCACGCGGCGATCGCATCTTCATCCGGCAGGATCACCGGCATCCGGTCGTGGATGCGACCCACGAGGGCATTCGCCTCGGTCGTCAGGATCGTGAACGTCGTCTTCGGCTTCTCCTCGCCGGCGAGGCGCGCCGAAACACGCAGGCCGGCGAAGGCGAACGGCTCGCCATCGGGTCGGTGGAACCAGAACGGGCGGCGCGCCCTCGCGTCGCCGGTCCACTCGTAGAAGCCGTCCGCGGGGACGATGCAGCGCCCCACCCGGAACGCTTCCGAGTACCCACGCCGCTCGGCCACGGACTCGGAGCGCGCGTTGATCTGCCGCGCACCGGCGCGTCGATCCTTCTCCCAGAAGTTCACCAGGCCCCAGGTAGCGCGCTCAACGGCCCGCTCTTCGCGCTCCGCGAACGCTACCCAGTGATCCTGCATCGGCGCCACGTTCCAGCGTGGCGTGTAGCCCTCCGGGAACGCCTCCGCGGGCGACATGCCGAGCAGGGAACTGACGAGGTCGGCCATCTCGGTGGTGAGGGTGAAACGTCCGCACATGCCGGCAGTGTACCGGCGCACCCACCGCCTGCGCGCCGCGCTGGGCGGCCGTCCAGGCGTCCCCTCGTGGACGATCGAGGTGGCACCAGTACTCGAGGCCGAGGCGTGACGAGCGCTACAAGGACGCGCCGCGGGCATCCTCAAGCGCCTCGAGCCACACGAGTTGATGCGCCGTCGGCTGCGATTCCGGACGGGCGGTGCTCACCAGCCGGTGCGCCTCTGCGAGCGACAGTCCGTGCTGCATCAGCAACGCCGTCGCGATGGTGGGGGTGCGGCCGAGTCCGGCCTCGCAGTGGATGTACAGCGCCTGCTCCCCGGAGGGATCCGCCTCGCGGTCGAGCCACTCGATGAGCGCCTGCAACTGGCCGTCTGACGGAGCGGCGCGGTCGAGCACCGGTAGGCGGCACCATCGGAGACCGAGCGCCTCCAGTTCAGTCGAAGGGTCGGATGCTTCCGCGCGCAGATCGACAATGTGCGTGACTCCGCGGGCCTGGAGGTCGCGGTAGTGAGCGACCGTGAGCGCGGGGCCGATGTACAGCCACGGCGCGACCTGATCGATCCGCACGCGACCCTTGCCGCCGGGCGAGGCGGAGAGGAGCGCTCGGATCCGTTGAAGTACCGCCATGGAGCCGCCCAACATCGCCACCCGACGCAGCGACCGCCAGAGAATAGCGTCTGCGGGGCGCCAGTTGAGCAGCGACGGCACCGGAGGCGAGACGTGGGGTTCCACGTACCTTTATCATTTGCTTCATGCAGACGCCCTCGGACGACCCTGACCATAGCCCCCTGCGGGCGATGCAGTGACGCTCGTCCTGACCGTCATCGTGCTGTTGATCGCGCTCAACGCGCTCTACGTCGCGGGTGAGTTCGCCGCTGTCTCCACCCGTCACACACGTGTCCGCCAGATCGCGGAGGGCGGTTCCGGGCCCGCGCGCTGGCTGCTCGGCGTCATCGAGAGTGGCGCGGGGCTCGACCGCTACGTCGCGGGGTGCCAGATCGGCATCACCCTGTCCAGCCTGCTCCTGGGTGCATACGGCCAGGCCGCACTCACCCCCGGCTTGGCCGAGGTGCTCCAGGACCAGAGCGGCATGGCACGGGCGACTGCCCTGGGCACGGCGGCCACCGTCGTCCTGATCGGTCTCACCTCCGTGCAGGTGGTGCTGGGTGAACTGCTGCCGAAGTCGATCGCACTGCAGTTCCCCACGACGGTCGCGATCTACACGTCACTGCCCATGCGCGCCTCGCTCTGGCTGTTCCGCCCGCTGATCGCCACCCTCAACGGCAGCGGTATTGCCATCCTGCGGCTGCTGCGAGCGCCGGCGAGCGGACACCGACACATCCATTCCCCGACCGAGATTTCGCTCCTGATCGCGGAGAGCCGTGATGGCGGACTGCTCTCCACCGAGGAACAGGAGCAGTTCGACCGCGCCCTGCGCCTCAGCGTCCTGCCGGTCCGCCGCATCATGGTGCCCCGCCTGGAGATCGTGGGCGTCGAGGTCGGTTCGACGCTCGATGGGATCCAGGTCGCGCTCCGCGAGTCCGGCTTCACGCGGCTCCCGGTGTACGAGGACTCACTGGACCAGGTGATCGGTGTGATCCACGCCAAGGAGGTCGCCCGGCGCATCGTGGCCGGCGACACCGGGCTCCGCGCGCGTGACCTGATGCGCCCGATCGCCAGCGTCCCAGAATCGATGCGATGCGAACGGCTCGTCTCCGAACTGCGCCGGCAGCGCTCCGAACAGGCGATCGTGGTGGACGAGTACGGCGGCGTCGCCGGGCTGGTCACGCTGGAGGACCTGCTGGTGGAGGTGCTCGGCGAGGCCGATGCGCCCACCCCGGGTGCCACGGATGCTCCGGAGCGACTGCCGGATGGGCGCGTCCGCTTGCCGGGCCGGATGCGCGTGGACGAGGCCGATGAGTGGCTGGGCGTGCGGTGGCAGGGGGAGAGCGACACGCTGAGCGGGATCATCGTGGAACGCCTGGGGCACCTCCCGGTGCGCGGCGATCAACTGGTGATCTCCGGGGTGCCGGTCGAGGTCGAAGCTGTCGACTCGATGGTGGTGATGTGGCTCGTGGCGCGCCCGGTTGATGCCGCCGTGGATTCGGAGGCGCCTTCGTGAGTGCGCTCATCCCGATCTTCATCGTCTTGCTGCTGATCGTCCTCAACGGCCTCTTCGTAGCCGCGGAGTTCGCGATCGTCGGTGCGCCGCGCACCACCATCGAGCGCCGCGCGGCGGAGGGCGATGGCGCGGCGCGCCGCGTCTACCGCATCCTGCGCGATCCTCGGAACCAGGATCGCTACATCGCGACGGCCCAACTCGGCATCACCTTCGCCACGCTGGGCCTGGGCATGTACGGGGAACACCAGCTGGCCCACTGGATCGCTCACCAGCTGGAGGCGGCACCGGACCTGCCCGCGTGGATCGGCGCACACACGCTTGCCTCGATCATCGCGATCTCGCTGATGACCTACCTCCACGTCGTGCTTGGCGAGATGGTGCCGAAGTCGCTGGCGCTACAGCACGCGGAGGGGACCGCGCTCCGCGTCACGCCGGTGATGATCTGGATCCGGTGGCTGATGTACCCGCTGGTGATCTCACTGAACGCCATCGGCAACAGCCTGCTGCGACTGATGAGAATCGACCGATCGACCGTGAGCCAGGAGCAGTACTACTCCACGGAAGAACTGGAATTCGTCGTCCAGGAGAGCCTGGAAGGTGGCATGCTGGGTGGAGACTCAGGTGTCATCCTGCGCGAACTGTTCGACCTCGGCGGGCTCACAGCGGAGGACGTTATGACCCCGCGCGTGCAAGTGCATGGCGTACGCCTGGGTGCCACCCGCGAGGAGATCGGCGCCCTGGTGAAGGATCACCTCCACACCCGCTATCCCGTCTATGGCACCGACCTGGATGACATCGTGGGCGTGGTCCACGTCCGCGACCTGGCCGCGCTCGCGGGGAGCGGTGAACCGCTCTCGAGCGACGTGGTGCGCCCCACCCCGTTCGTGCCGGACTCCACCCGCCTGGCCACCGTGGTGCAGCGGATGCGCGACCAATGGGTGCAGTTCGCCATCGTCATCGATGAACACGGCGGCACCGCGGGCATCATTACCCCGGACGATGTCTCCGATGAGATCCTGGGCCGGATTCCGGAGTCAGAGGCACGCGCCGAGGTCTTCCGGGATGCCGCCGGCCGCCTCCACGTAGCGGGCACGGTGCGCCTGGATGAACTGACCGAGCGTCTCAGCACCGTTGTGGAGCACCCGGAGGTCGAGACCGTCAGCGGCCTCATCCTCGCGATCCTTGAGCGCCCCCCGCTCGTTGGCGATGTCGTGGAGTACGACGGCGTCCAACTGCGGGTCATGGTGGTGGACGGCCGCGGCGTCGCGGACGCGGTGGCGGTGGTGCTCCCGCCCACGGACGGTGCCTTGCCGGCCTAGCCCATGCGCGCAGCGGAGCATCCCGGACACGGCGGATTGAAGCGGTTGGTCCGCTGGCAGGGGTTGTACCCCCTCCTCACCGACCTGCAGGCACTGCGAAGAGACCACGAGCTTGTCCCCCGATTGAGCCCCCTTCCCAACGCCGAGCATCACTGGCTACCATCACACCCTGTGATTTACAATCTCCCGAGTGCGACGGGCGATGGAGGACACCATGCAACTCAAATACCGGGTGATTCAGCACCGCGGCCGGTTGTGACCTGCCCCCGGTATTCATACCACCTGGAGAGTTAGTGTTTCGTCCCTGAGCAGCGGTGCCCCAGC
>JAQCKI010000154.1 GCA_027592645.1 Chloroflexota bacterium
GGGCCGTCCCAGCGGCCGGGCGTGGCGGCGTCCAGCGCCACGGGCATCCACGGTGCCACGTGCGTGCCGCGCATCCCGCCCGCCACCAGCGAGGGCGTCGCGAACGGCTCGGTCAGTTCGCCGGTCGTCGGGAAGACGCCGTGCGTGCGCACGATCGCCACGGGGCCGTCGTCCGTGCTGCCGCCGCCGAGGTCGGCGATGCGCTCGGTGGAGGCGACACACGCAACCTCGCCCGTGGCGCGCGAGGCGATGCGCTTCACGACGAAGCGCGAGGGCGCGCCGATGAAGCCGAGCAGGTCGTACGTCTCCTGCGGCGTAGTGAAGACGATCTTCCGCCCGAGCATGGTGTCGTGGACCTCGAACGTGAAGCCCTCGTGGAGCGCCTCCGCGAGCACCAAACCGGGCGTGTTGAACGGGTCGGCGAACGCGCGGTACAGCGGCAGGTTGTAGGCGCCGGTCGCGGTCTGCGTGCTGAGCAGCACCACGACCGTCTCGGCGGGACGCTCGTCCAGCGTCAGTTCCGCGAAGGCGGGGCCGGCGGCACGAAGGCTGCCGGGGAACTCGTCGGTGAGCAGGTCGCGGCCGGCGCCGGACAGGTGGAGGCCGCGTGCGACCTCGGCGGCGGCGGCGAGCGTGTCCCACGCCAGCCGGTGCACCGCCTCCGCACTCTCGCCGTGCTCGTGCACGAGCAGGAGCGCGATGCCCTCGCCGACGCCGTACGCGTGCGCGTCGGTGAGCGTGCCCTGCTGCACGGCGAGCGCCAGGTGGTTGCGGGCGCTCTCCAGCAGCGCGAGGTGCGCGCCCTCGTGCCCCGCGGATGCGCCGAGGGCGGCCCTGATCACGCTCAACGTCAGCGACATGCGGCGATCCTCCGTGGGGCGCGCCCGATGCACACCCGCGTCCGGCAACGTACCGAGGGGTGCGGGATCGAGCAAACGTGACGCTGCACGGGACGCCGCCGCGACGGTCAGCGGCGGTGGGCGTCGAGGTTCAATGGCACCGGGCCGTCGCCGATGTTCAGGCGCTCGCGCAGGACGCCGATCACCTGCTCCGCCAGCGGGCGGCAGGCGATCTGGATGCCCCAGTCCAGATCCTTCGACCGCTCCATGAACGCCTCCATCGCCTGCAGGCCATCGATGGCGCGGCGCTGCGCGTGATCGTCGTCGGTCGCGCGGAAGCCCTGGAGACGTCGCCGGCCCTCGCGGCCGCCGCCGGCCGGCCAGTCCTTGAACGCCACACCGCACCCGGCCGAGAACATCATCGCGCCCACCGGCGTCGCGGCTGCGGGCACACCCGCCGCAAGCGCCTGCGCGGTGACGTACTGGTGGGGCGCGTCGTACCCCATCACCAGGTGCCCACCCGGCGGCACGAGGCGTCCGAGCACGAGCACGAGCTGCGCGACGATGCCTTCCGGCACCTCCACCTCCCCGGAGTCGACGGGGACGCGGTCGGCGACCTCCGTGACCTCCAGCCAGCACTGCGCCGGCAGGCGGCCGGCGTGGTGGAGGCCGTGCAGCACCGCCTCGCGCGTCCGGCCCAGGCCACCCGCGTGCAGGAACGCGCGGAAGTGCGTGGCACCGGAGCGGGCCCGCGGGCCCACCTCCACCAGCAGGCGCACGCCATCGCCCACCGGCGCCAGATCAGCGGCGGCCAGCGGGTGGTCGGTCTCGGTGGCGGGGCGCCAGGTGGCGGCGGCTGGGGTGGCAGGCACGGGCGCTCCGAGGGTGCGTGACGGTGGTGCGGGTGCCGAACGGACGCGCCGAGGCGGCCCGCGCAGCGGACGGCCAGATTACACTCCCGGTCAGTCCACGGGCTCGCCCTCTTGCGGCGATGCCGGACACGTTCGCCACGCGGCCTGCGCCGCCGGAACCGCCTCGGAAGTCCCGCCGATGATCGCCGCCGCCGACCCGGACGACCTGCGCGCCTACTCGGAGGCCGTACGCGCGCTGCTGGCGCACGGCGGCTTTGAACGCACCGGCGACGTGTCGCAGGCGAAGAAGTGGGATATCGACCACGTCCAGGCATGGCTGGAGAGCCGGGGGCGGCCGGATCGACGGCGCACGGTGCACGTCGCCGGGTCGAAGGGGAAGGGCTCGGTCGCCGCGATCACGGAGGCGATCCTGCGCGCCGCCGGGGCGCACACGCTTTTGCTCACCTCGCCCGACCTGCACGCCGCGCGCGAACGCATCGCGATCGACGGCGTCCCGCTCGCGCCCGCCGAGTTCGCCCGGGTGGCGCGCGACGTACTCGACGACCCCGCCTGCGCCGGGTGGTCGTACTTCGAACTGCTCACCGCGATGGGCTGGCTGGCCGGCGCGGCGGCGGGCTGCGACTGGCAGGTGGTGGAGGTGGGCCTCGGCGGGCGGCTGGACACCACCAACGCGATGGCCGGCAAAGTGGTCGCGGTGATCACGCCGATCGACCTCGAGCACATGGAGATCCTCGGCGACACGATCCCGCAGATCGCGGCCGAGAAGGCCGGGATCATCATCGGGCCGTGCGAGGTGGTCACGGAGCCAATGCGTGCGAGCGCGCTCGATGTGATCCGCGCGCGCGCCAGCGAGCAGGGCGCCACGCTGCACGAGGTCGCGAACGAGTGCGCGATGCGCGTGACCTCGATGAACCTGGACGGCCAGCGGCTG
>JAQCKI010000155.1 GCA_027592645.1 Chloroflexota bacterium
TCGTCATCGCCTCGGAACCCACGCGCGAGATGCGGAGGGAGGCCGCGGCGGCGGGACTCGACACGTCGCCGTGGGACGGCAAGACCTACGCGCGCATCCAACTCCTGACGGCGGGCGAGATCGTGCACGGCAAGCGGATTGACATGCCGTCGCAGCGCGGCACCTCGGACTACTCGAAGGCGCGTCCGGCGCGCGAGCGATCACGGAAGCCGCGCCTGCTGTAGTGCTCGGGCACGAGCTCCGAAGCCGCTACCCCTGGCGATCCAGTTCGAAGGCGTTGTGCAGCGCCACCACGGCGTCCGCGACGCGGTCCGCGCCGACGACGCAGGTGATGCGGATGTCGCTGGTGCTGATCATGTCGATGTTGATCGACTCGTCGAACAGCGTCCGGAACATGCGCGCGGCGTAGCCGGGGGCGCTGGCCATGCCGGTGCCGATGATCGAGACGGTGCCGAGGTTGTCCGCGGAGACGATCTCCGCGGCGCCCAGGTCACGGTTCAACTGGTTCACCACCTCCAGCGCGCGCTCCAGGTCGCCCGGGGCGACGGTGAAGGTGAGGTCGGTGAGCCGCTCGATGCTCGCGTTCTGGACGATGGTGTCCACGGAGACGCCGGCCTCCGCCAGCGGCTCGAAGATCATCGCCGCGATGCCCGGTCGATCCGGCACGCCTCGCAACGTCACCTTTGCGACGCGGCTCTCGTGGGCGATGCCGCGGACCTTGTTCCCCTGCTCCATCGTGGTCTCCTTGCGGATGATCGTGCCCGGTGCCGTCGGGTCGAACGTGCTCTTCACGTAGATCTCGACGCCATACAGGGCGCCCACCTCCACCGCGCGCGCGTGCATCACGCGTGCGCCGGTGCTGGCCATCTCCAGCATTTCCTCGTAGCCGATATCACGCAGCGGCCGCGCGGACGGGCAGATGCGCGGGTCGGCGGTGTAGATGCCGGCGACGTCCGTGAAGATCTCGCACGCGTCGGCGTTGATGCCGGCTGCCAGCGCCACCGCGGTAGTGTCGCTGCCGCCTCGGCCCAGCGTGGTGACGTCCGAGTTCTCCGAGATGCCCTGGAAGCCCGCCACGATCACCACGCGGCCGGCGGCGAGTTCGCGCTCGATGCGCTCGGCCTGGATGTCCGCGATGCGGGCGCGCGCGTACACGGTGTCCGTGCGGATGCCGGCCTGTGCGCCGGTCAGGCTGATGGCGTCCACGCCGTCCGCCTGCAGCGCCATGGCGAGCAGTGCACTCGAGACGATCTCGCCGGTGGAGAGCAGCACGTCCATCTCGCGCGCCGGCGGGCGCGAGGTGATCTGCTTCGACAGGTCGATGAGGTCGTCCGTGGTGTCGCCCATCGCGGACACCACCACCACCATCTCCTCGCCCGCGCGCCGGCGGTCGCCCACCAGTTTCGCGACGCGCTTCAGGTGGTCCGCCGTCGCGACCGAGGATCCGCCGTACTTCTGGACTGTGCGTGTCATCGTGAGACTACTTCCGTGCCCGTGTTGCTCATCGCCACGACCCGTGTCACCGAGTCGACGCCGTGCGCGGCGGCCCGTTCGCGCATCGCGCCGGCGACGTGTTCGCCGTTCGTCGGGCTGACGAACGCCGCGATCGTGGAGCCACCGCCGGAGAGATAGACGCCGTACGCACCGGCCATGCGTGCCGCCTCGAAGATCGGGAACATCGCCGGGAACAGCGTGCCGCGCGCCGGCTGGTGCAGGATGTCCTCCACCGCCGTGCGGAGTACGTCGTACCGACCCTGCGTGATCGCCGCCACCACCATCGCCGCGCGGCCGATGTTGTGCACGGCCTGGTTGCGGGTCAGGCTGGTCGGCAACAGCCGCCGAGACTCCTCGGTCGGCATGCTGAACTCCGGCACCAACAGCGCCAGGCGCAGGTCGTCCGGCGGCACGATCTTCACGTGCACGGGGACGCCTTCGTCCTCCATCACCACCTGCACGCCGCCGAACAGCGCCGGGATGATGTTGTCGCCGTGGCCTTCGAGGCGGATCGCCAGCGCGAGGAGTTCCTCCATCGTCAGGCGGTCGCCCAGCAGCGCATTCGCCGCCACCAGGCCGCCCGCGCGTGCCGCCGCCGACATGCCGAGCCCGCGCCCGACGGGCATGTCGCCCTCGTACGTCGCGACGATACCGGCGGGTCGCTCGCCGGCCTGCTCCAGTAGCGCGAGCGCAGCGGAGGCGGCCATGTGCTCCATCGGCCCGTCCGGGGACGGCTGGCGATCATCGGAGATGCGGATCGTGATCAGACCGGTCCAGTCCAGCGCCACGCCGAGCGAGTCGAAGCCCGGGCCGAGGTTGGCGGACGTCGCAGGGACGCGGACGGTGACGCTTCGATCGGGCATGGCGCGGAGAACCTCGGGCGCGCCCTCGATCGAGGGCGGTGGCGGTGCAGGGGAGTGTCCGGGGACTGAGGGTGATCCTACCGGCGCCTCCCGCCGAGGTCGAATGCGGAACGTACCAGGGGCCTTCTGCCGTTCGCACTGCGCAGGCGTCGCCGGCTCATTGGGTCGTGGCCTGACGTCGATGGCGGTTCGACAGGCTCACCGCGAACGGGAGTGAGAGCGCGGGACGGTATGTGAGTGCTACTCCGGGAATGGATGAGCGGCAGCGAATCCACCAGGAT
>JAQCKI010000045.1 GCA_027592645.1 Chloroflexota bacterium
TGGAGAGCCCCGGCGCAATGCGCCGGGGCTCTCTCTGTCTCACAGGGACGATCTCACCCGCGCATCGGCCCCGCTCGGCCCTGAGGGCGAACGCTGGTACGTTGGATCAGCACCGGACCGACGCCATCGCACGAGCGGCCCGTACCAACGCCCTGACCCGCGACTTAACTCTGCATCACTGCGGCGCCCACGGGCGCCTCGCCCCTCGGAGCCCCCATGAACCAGTCCAGCACCGCCGAAGCCACGCACGAGGCTGATGTCGCCCGCAGGCTCGCCCAGCGCACTGACCTTCGCAACGTCGCGATCATCGCCCACGTCGACCACGGCAAGACCACACTGGTGGACGGCATGCTGAAGCAGTCCGGCCAGATCGACCTGCGAGTGGAGATGGCGGACCGGATCATGGACTCCACCGACCTGGAGCGTGAAAAGGGCATCACGATCCTCGCCAAGAACACCGCGATCCGGTACGGCGACGTGAAGATCAACATCATCGACACCCCCGGCCACGCCGACTTCGGTGGCGAGGTGGAGCGCGGGCTGACCATGGTGGACGGCGTCCTGCTGCTCGTGGACGCCTCGGAGGGCCCGCTGCCGCAGACGCGCTTCGTGCTGCGCAAGGCGCTGGCGAACCATCTGCCCGTGATCCTGGTCGTCAACAAGATCGACCGCCCCGATGCCCGCATCGACGAAGTCCTCAACGAGGTGTACGAGCTCTTCCTGGATCTCGAGGCGACCGAGGAGCAGTTCGACTTCCCGATCGTCTACTGCAACGCCCGCGCCGGCCAGGCCTCGCTGGATAAGGATGTCCCCGGCACCGATCTGAAGCCGCTGTTCGACCTGCTGCTGGAGCGCATTCCGCCCCCCGCATACGAAGAAGGCCACGGCCTGCAGGCGCTGGTCACCAACCTGGACGCATCCCCGTACCTGGGCCGCCTCGCGATCTGTCGCGTGGTCAACGGCACCATCCGCAAGGGCCAGATGGCCGCGTGGTGCCGCCAGGACGGCAGCATCGTGAACACCCGCGTCACCGAGTTGTACGTGACCGAGGCGCTCGACCGCGTCGAAGCCGCCGAGGTGGGCCAGGGGGAGATCATTGCCATTGCCGGGATCGAAGACATCACGATCGGCGAGACGCTGGCGGATCCGGACAACCCCCGCCCGCTGCCCGTAATCCGCGTGGACGAGCCGAGCCTGGCGATGACCGTCGGCATCAACACTTCGCCGCTCGCAGGGCGCGAAGGCAAGCTGCTGACCGCGCGGATGCTGAAGAACCGCCTGGACGCCGAGGTGATAGGCAACGTCTCAATCCGCGTGCTCCCCTCGGAGCGCCCTGACGCCTGGGTCGTGCAGGGCCGTGGCGAACTGCAGCTCGCCGTCCTCGTCGAGACGCTGCGCCGCGAGGGCTTCGAACTCACCGTCGGTCGCCCCGAGGTCGTGACCAAGGTGGTGGACGGCAAGACGCACGAACCGGTCGAAGACATGACCATCGACGCGCCGGATGACTACCTGGGCGTGATCACGCAGGTGATGGCGCTCCGCAAGGGCCAGTTGCAGCGCACCGTGAACCATGGCACCGGCCGGGTGCGGCTGGACTACATCGTCCCGTCACGCGGCCTGATTGGCTTTCACACCGAGTTCCTGACGGAGACCCGCGGCACCGGCCTGGCGCACCACGTCTTCCACGGCTACGAGCCGTGGTACGGCGACATCCGCACCCGCACCAACGGGTCGATGGTCGCCGACCGCAGCGGCCCCTCCACCGGCTACGCGATCATGAGCCTGCAGGATCGCGGCTCCCTCTACATCGGCCCCGGCGTCGAGGTCTACGAGGGCATGATCGTCGGCGAGAACGCGCGCGCGGACGACATGGATGTGAACATCACGCGCGAGAAGAAACTGACCAACATGCGGTCGTCGAACTCGGACGCCACGGAGAAGTTGATCCCGCCGCGGGCTTTCTCGCTGGAGCAGGCGCTGGAGATGCTCCGCCAGGACGAGTGCCTGGAGGTCACCCCGCACTCGATCCGCCTGCGCAAGGTCGTCCTGAACCAGAACGACCGCTCCCGCACCAGCAAGAAGTAACCGCACGCCCTCGGGGCGGACCGCACACACGCAGCAGCCCCGCGTCGCCGGGGCTGCTGCGTGACCATCGCCGCACGCTGCCACCCCGCGCGTAGTATCGTCCGCGCGCCATCGAGATCTTCGAGGGCGGTGGGCGTGGGGAGGTGCGAAGTGACGACAACGGTGACCGACGGCGTGCAGGTGGAGACGGGCGTGGTGTTCGGGCGCGGCGGCGGGCGGTGACCTGCGCTGCGACGTGTACCGCCCCGAGGGCGCGACCGGGGCGCTGCCGGGCGTGCTGGTGCTGTACGGCGGTGGCTGGACCCGCGGCAGCACCGAGGCGGTGCGCGAGCAGTCACGCCGGCTGGCGGCGCGCGGCTTTGTGGCCGTGGCGAGCGAATACCGGCTCTCCGGCGAGTCGCGCTGGCCGGCCCACATCCACGATGTGAAGGCCGCGCTGCGCTGGACGCACGCGAACGCGAATGACCTGGGCATCGACGCCTCGAAGATCGCGGCGGTGGGGTTCTCGGCCGGTGCGCACCTGGCGCTGCTGGTGGCGGGCACGGCGGGCCACGCCGCGTTCGCCGGCGACGGTGGCAATCCGGGCGCGTCCGAGTCGGTGGCGGCGGTGGCGGCCTTCTACCCGCCGGTGCACTTCCACATGCCGGGCGAGAAGCGCAGCGGTGCCTCGCCGGCGACCGCGCTCGCCGAGGACCTGACCTCCGCCGAGGCCGAAGAGGCGGCGCCGATGCGCTACGTGGGCCCCGACTACCCTCCGACGATGTTGCTGCACGGCACCGGCGACAAGGTGGTGCCCGTGTCGGCCTCGCTTCGCCTGCACGAGGCGCTGATGGCGGCGCGCGTGCCGGTCGACCTCCGCGTCTACCACGATCTGCCGCATGGCTTCCCACGCCTCCCCGGCATGATGGAGGTGGCGATGACCGACGTGGCGTCGTTCCTCGATCGCGTCATGGTGTCACCGGAGCGTTACGTGATCGAAGGCACCATGCCGGGTACCGGGACGTAGCGCGACGCGATGTAACGCGCGGATTCTGACGGCGGGCGCCGTCAATAACAGCCTGTGATTCAGTACGTGTAATGCATTCTTAGCACTCGCGCTCCGAGTGCCGGGGTCGGATCCGGCCGCATCGGGGAGTACTTCGTGCGGATCTCCCGGCTCTGTCCGGCTGCTCCCTATATTCGGTCGAGAACGCCCGAGAGCCCGGATTGACGGCTTGTCGGGTCTCCGCCCAACGGGGTATCAATAGAGGGCAGGATCTCGAACTCCCCCACACGGCGGGAGACGGAGATCTAGGGCTGCGCTTCGTACGCGCCCGGAATGCCAGACACTCGGGCCTGGAACGCCGCCCGGTACCGCCGTCCCGTCCGTCCGTCTTCTGGTGGGTGCTCGGAACGCGCGTTCCCGGGCATTGCTGTTCCTGACCCCGCCGGCTGGCAGCGGAGAGGAACGACCCACCCATGAACAAGCCATCATTATCTTCCGACTATTGGAGTCGCCACCGCATCTCGCGCCGAGGCGTGCTGCGAGGCGTTGGCCTCGGCGCGTTCGGGCTGGCCGGCGCCGCGCTGCTCGGCTGCAGCTCTGACGACGCAACGCCCGGCGGCAACGGCGCACCAACGACCGGCGCGACGGGCGCAACGGGCGACCCCGTGCGCGGCGGAGAACTTCGCGTCGCGACGATTGGCGACTTCAACACGCTGGACCCGGCCATGAGCCTCAGCGTCGCCGACATCGGCATCAGCCAGTCCGTGTACGACAACCTGGTCCTGCAGCAGAACGATGGCACGATCCGGCCCATGCTCGCCGAGACGCTCACCCCCAACGCCGACCTGACCGAGTACGTCGCAACACTCCGCCAGGGCGTGAAGTTCCACCACGGCAAGGACATGGTCGCGCAGGATGTGACCTCCTCGTTGGAGCGCCTGATGGACCCGGCGACCGGTTCACCCGGTGCAGCCGGCCTGACCTCCATCGACCGGATCGAGGCAACGGACGACTTCACCGTGAAATTCACGCTGAACGGCCCAGACGCGTTCTTCCCTGACGCGCTCTCCATCTATCAGGCCCGTATCCTCCCCTCGGACATCGACCCTGACAGTTTCCACACCGAAACCGTCGGCACCGGCCCATTCCGCATTACTGAGCACCGTCCCGGTGAGCGGACGCGGATGGAGCGCTTCGAGGATCACTGGGACGAGGGCCTGCCGTATCTGGATGGTCAGACCTGGTTCTACATGCCGGACCCGGTCAGCCGCATGGAAGCGATCCGCACCGGTTCAGTGGACGTGATCTATCCGCTGGAAGCCGCCCAGTTGCGATCCGCCGAGTCGGGCGACATCGTGGTGAGCGAGCAGGCCAGTGGCACCTACCTGAACCTGGCGATGCGCCTCGATCGCGAGCCGTTCGGTGACATTCGTGTCCGACGAGCGTTGCAGTACCTGACCGACCGCGCCCTCATCCTGGAGGCCGCGAACTACGGCCGCGGTGAGATTGGCAACGACCACTCGATCCCGCCGTTCGACCCGCACTTCTGGTCCGGGCAGGTACAGCCCGGCTACGACGTCGCGGAAGCGACGAAGTTGCTCCAGGCGGCGGGTTTCGGTGCCGGACTGGATCTGACACTGCACACCAGCACCGTGACCCCGGGTATCCAGGAGCTCGCGATTGCGTATCGCGAGATCGCGCGGCCGGGCGGCGTGAACGTCACGATCGAACGCGCCTCGGAGGATGCGTACTGGTCCAGCGTGTGGCTGACGGAGCCGTTCACGACGGTGTCGTGGAACGGGCGCACCGCCGACCAGGCGCTGAGCATCGTGTACCACTCGGACGCGCCGTGGAACGAGTCGTACTACTACAACGACGAAGTCGACCGGCTGCTCGCGCTGGCGCGGGGGATCCCGGATCAGGAGGAGCGCACCGAGACGTACGGCCAGATCCAGCAGATCTTGATCGACGATGTGCCGCGCATCGTGCCGGCATTCATGCCCACGTTCATTGGCATGACGTCTCGCGTGGGCGGCCTGGCCGCGCACCCATCCAACTGGATGCTGACCAACCGGGCGTGGCTCCAACCACAGCAATAGCGTGTTCGTGCACCTCTGTCGGAGCGCGCGAAGGCCTACCGACAGAGGCGCACGCGGTGATCGCTATCACGAGATTTCACATGCGGCAGCAATTCGTTGACTATTCACGGCTCACACGGCCTCCTCCCGATATACGCCCGAGGATGCCCGAGAACGCCGTTGAGCGGATTGCCACGCGGTACCCATCCGGGGTACCAATAAATGAGTAGAACGCCGAACTCCTCCAACGGAGGAGACGGGGGAACCAATCTTTGGGGTGAATTCCGCGGCTCGCCGCGGATAGGGCCGGTCCCCCGGTCCGAACCCGTCAGCTAACCCCGTAGGCAGGAATAGGGGAGCAGGGTGCAGGAAACGCAACCCGCCTAATTGTTGGTCTGGTCGCAGGCGATCACGCCTGAGGGCTCTTGCCGCTCAGCCGTGCCGCCTCACCACATCGTGCCCGGCATGTGCTGCCGGGGCGCGTGGCGTTCGCTTCCAGGTTCGGCAGATCAGAGAGGCACTACCCACCGTGAATCAACCCGAACGATCCTCGAGGTATTGGAGCCGCCGGTTCTCCCGTCGCGGCGTGATTCGATCGGTCGCTATCGGCGGCATCGGACTGGCCGGTGCGGCCCTGATTGGCTGTGGTGCAGACGATGACGCCCCCGCGGGCGGCACGGGCACGCCTGCACCAGCCGGGGGCACCGGCGCCACTGGCGATCCGGTACGCGGCGGCACGATGCGTGTTGCCACCGTCGCAGACACGAATGCGCTCGACCCGGCGTTCAGCACGAGCACGCCGGACGCAGCGATCTCGCTGTCCGTGTACGACAACCTCGTGCTGCAGCAGCACGACGCGAGCATCCGGGGGATGCTCGCAGAGCGGCTGGAGCCGAACGAAGACCTCACCGAGTACATCGCGCACTTGCGTCCCGGCGTCACCTTCCACCACGGCAAGGAGTTCAACGCCAGCGACGTGGTGTTCACGATCCAGCGCCTGATGGACCCGGACGTCGGTTCTCCGGCACGGGCTGGCCTCACCTCCATCGAGCGCGTCGAGGAGATCGACCCGCTGACGGTGCGCTTCGTCCTGAACGGCCCGGATGCGTTCCTGCCAGACGCGCTCTCGATCTACCAGGCGCGCATCCTGCCGTCTGACTACGAGCCGAGCCGCTTCGCCACCGAGGCGAGCGGCACGGGCCCGTTCAAGTTGACCGAGCACCTGCCGGGCGAGCGGACGCAGATGGTGCGGAACGAAGCCTACTGGGACGACGGCGCGCCCTACCTGGACGCGGTGACGTACTTCCACATGCCGGAGCCCGTGACGCGGATGGAGGCGCTGCGGACCGGTTCGGTGGACATCATGATGCCGCTGGAGCCGGGCCAGTTGCGCACGGCAGAGTCCGGCGGCGTGGTGGTGAGCGAGCAGGCCAGCGCCGGCTACATCAACCTCGCGATGCGCGTCGACCGCGAGCCGTTCGGCGACATCCGCGTGCGCCGCGCGATGCAAGCGCTGACCGACCGTGAGTTCATCCGCGAGGCGGCGAACTACGGCCGCGGCGACCTGGCGAACGACCACCCCATCCCGTCCTTCGACCCGCACTACTGGCCGGGCCAGGTGCAGCCGGGCCACGACGTGGCAGAGGCACGCAAGTTGCTCTCCGCCGTTGGCTACAACGACAGCCTGGAACTGACCCTCCACACCAGCACGGTGACCCCGGGCATCCAGGAACTGGCGCTCGCGTACCAGGAACTGGCACGCGCGGGAGGCGTGACGATCAACGTCGTGCGGGCGCCGGAGGACGCGTACTGGTCCGACGTGTGGCTGGTGGAGCCGTTCACCACGGTGGGCTGGAACGGCCGCACGGCTGACCAGGCGCTGAGCCTGGTGTACCTGTCCGATGCACCGTGGAACGAGGCGTACTACGTCAATCCAGACCTGGACACGTTGATCGCGACCGCCCGAGGCATCCGCGATCAGGAAGAGCGCACGGAGGCGTACGGACGCATCCAGCAGACCCTGATCGATGACGTGCCGCGCATCATCCCGGTCTTCAAGCCGAACTTCATCGGCATGACGAACCGCGTGCGCGGCGTGGACGCCCACCCATCCAACTGGCTGCTGCTCCACCACGCGTGGTTGCAGCAGTAGCGAACGAAAGAAGAGAGGAGACACCACATGGCACGCTTCCTGGTGCTCCGACTCGGGCTCATCGTGCTCACCCTGTTCGTCATCTCACTGGCGATCTTCGCGGTCACGGAAGTCCTGCCGGGCGACGTAGCAACGCAGATCCTCGGGCAGGGGGCCACGCCTGAAAACGTGGCCACTCTGCGCGAGCGGCTCGGGCTGAACGACCCGTGGCCGGTCAGGTACCTCGGGTGGGTCGGCGGCGCAATCCGCGGTGACCTGGGGGAATCTCTGGTACAGCGGCTCCCGATCACGGAGATGGTCGGTCCGCGACTGTTCAACTCCATGATCCTGGCTTCGTTCACGTTCTTCGTCGCGATCCCCATCGCTGTGGCGGTCGGGATCTGGGCGGGCGTGCACCGCAATTCCTTCGGCGACCGCGTGGCCAGCATGACGAGCCTGGCGGCGATCTCGCTGCCTGAGTTCGTGACCGGCGTGGTGCTGATCATCATCTTCTCCACCACGCTGGGCTGGCTGCCGTCATCGAGCCTGGTGGAGCCGGGGACGAACCCGCTCACGCGGCCGCAGATCCTCGTGCTACCGGCGCTGACGCTGACCGGCGTCATGTTCGCCTACGTCATGAGGATGGCCCGCGCGAACGTGATCGAGGTGCTGGAGACCAACTACGTCCGGAGTGCTGTCCTGAAGGGCATCCCGATGCGCAGCGTGATCTGGCGGCACGTCGTCCCCAACGCCATGCTCCCCACGATCAGCGTGATTTCGTTGAACGTCGGGTGGCTGCTGGGCGGCCTGATCGTGGTGGAGAACGTGTTCTCCTATCCCGGCCTCGGCCGCCTGCTCCTGACTTCCATTCAGACGCGTGACATGCCGCTGTTGCAGTCACTCTCGCTGCTCATTGCAGCCGTCTACGCGATCAGCAATCTATTGGCGGACCTCACGTACACATGGCTCAACCCGCGGATTCGGTTCGCATAATGGCAACCGCAACGATCGACCAGAATCAACCAAGCCCGCTCTCAGAGGCGGCACGGACGGGACGCAGGTTCCTCCGCAGCATTCGGCGCGAGCTGCGCTACGCAATGGCGACCACGTCAGGCCGTATTGGTCTGCCGCTGGTGACGTTCTACATCCTGCTGGCGTTGGTCGGGCCGTGGCTCGCTCCATACTCGCCGACCGAGTTCCACCTGGCGGATCGCTTCGCCGGCCCATCCACCACGTACTTTCTGGGCACCGATGAGTTCGGACGGGACATCTTCAGCCGTGTGCTCTCCGGTGCCACATCGATCATCGGTGTCTCAGTGGCGGGCACTGTCCTGGGCCTGCTTCTGGGCACGCTCGTGGGCCTGACGATGGGCTACGTGGGCGGCAAGGTGGACGAGATTGTGATGCGGCTGATGGACGGCCTGATGTCGTTCCCCAGCCTGCTGCTGGCACTGCTGGTGCTGACCACCCTGGGCTCCAGCCACATCAACATCGTGATCACCATCGGAGTGGTGTTCATGCCGTCCGTGGCACGCGTTCTGCGCAGCGCCACGCTCTCCATCAAGACGATGGAGTTCGTCCAGAGCGCCCGGATCCGAGGTGAACCGGCGCTCTACATCGTGTTCCGGGAGATCCTCCCGAACACCATGCCGGTACTGACGGTGGAGGCATCCGTGCGGCTCTCGTACGCGATCCTCCTGGCTTCCTCGCTGGGCTTCCTCGGCCTGGGCGTACAGCCGCCGTCATCTGACTGGGGACTGATGATCAGTGAGGGCCGTTCGCACATCGCGGACTCGCCGCTGATCGTCCTCTCCCCTGCGTTCGCGGTCTCCACCCTGGTCATTGGCGTGAACTTGCTCGCCGAAGGCCTCCGTGAGGCGCGAGAACTCCCGAAGGAGGACTAGTCGCATGACGACCATCAATCTCAACGGGGCCGCGCCGAGCGTGGATGAGTCCCATGTCGAGGAGACTGGCCACGCACCGCTCCTGGAGGTGCGCGACCTCTCCGTGACGTTCCACACGCCGCGCGGCAGTGTCCGCGCAGTACGCCACGCATCGTTCACTGTGCATCGCGGCGAGGTGCTGGGCCTGGTGGGCGAGTCCGGGTGCGGCAAGTCCACAGTGGCGTTCGCCACCATGCGCTACCTGCCGACCACGGCCGAGGTCGGTGGCGAAATCCGCTTCGAGGGCCGCGACCTGAACTCGATGTCCTCGGCCGAACTCCAGTCGATCCGCGGCGACCGCATCGCGATGGTCTACCAGGACCCCGGCTCCGCGCTGAACCCTTCGATCCGTGTAGGCCTGCAGATCGAGGAGGTCCTGCACGCCCACCGCTCGATGTCCAGGCAGGAGGCGCAGGAGCGCGTCGCCGAACTGTTCGAGAGCGTCGGCCTGCCGAACCCGGCGCGCATCGGCCAGCGGTACCCGCATGAGTTGAGCGGTGGACAGCAGCAGCGCGTCGTGATCGCCATGGCGTTGGCCTGCGAGCCTGACCTGCTGCTGATGGACGAGCCAACCACCGGCCTGGACGTCACCACCGAGGCGACGATCCTGGACCTGATCTCCGAACTGAAGGATCGCGTCAACGCGGGCATCATTTTCGTCAGCCACAACCTCGGCGTGATCGCCCGTGTCGCAGACCGGGTGGCCGTCATGTACGCGGGACAGGTGATCGAAGAGGCGCCTGTGCGGGACCTGTTCAGCAACCCTTCACACCCGTACACCGCCGGCCTGCTGTCCTGCGTGCCGGCCCCGGTCACGGGGGATGGCGCAGTGCCCTTGCTGAGGAACATCCCTGGCTCTGTCTACCCGGCATCCGCGCCAAACGTCGACGCGTGTCTCTTCGCAGATCGCTGCCCGATCGTCCAGGACATCTGTCGCGAACAGGCTCCACCGGAGATCGTGGGGGCGTCTGAAGGACACCCGGCGCGCTGCTTCTTCCCGGAGCGCGTGAACGCCTCGATCTGGGGTGACCCGGAACCGCGCCGTCGACGCCGACGCGAGGTGGGGGGGACGCCGCTGCTCTCAGTCGACGCGTTGCACCAGTACTACGGGACGGACCGCAAGAAGTTCATCTTCTTCGGCCCGCCCGCGCGCCGGCCGGTTCGCGCCAACGTGGACGTGGACTTCGAGATCGGCGCAGGGCGCACGCTCGGGATCGTCGGCGAGTCCGGCTCGGGCAAGTCGACCGCGGCGCGCTCCATCGCGGGCCTTGAACGTCGCACGTCGGGCGAGGTGTTGCTGGAGGGCGAACCGCTGGCCCGCGATGTTGCCGACCGCACTGACGACCAGCGCGCAAAGATCCGCATGGTGTTCCAGAACCCGGCCGCTTCGCTGAACCCGCAGCTGCCGATCGGCCACGCGCTCGTACGCTCGATCCGGCAGGCGCGCGGCCTCGGCCGTCGCGAGGCGCGCCGCAACGCCCGCGCCTTGCTGGACGCCGTGGGCCTGGGTGGCGAGTACATGGAGCGCCGTCCGCGCGAGTTGAGCGGCGGGCAGCAGCAGCGCGTGGCGCTGGCGGCGGCCTTCGCGGCCGACCCGGACCTGGTGATCGCCGACGAGGCGGTGTCCGCGCTCGATGTCTCCGTGCAGGCGCAGGTCCTGAACCTGATCACAGCGCGGCAGCAGCGCGAAGGCACCGCGTTCATGTTCATCACGCATGACCTGGGCGTCGTGCGGTACATCTCGGACGACATCCTGGTGATGTACGGCGGGTACGTGGTGGAGACCGGGCCCGCCGAGACGGTGCTCGCACCGCCGTGGTCGCCGTACACCGAGGCGTTGCTCTCGGCGGCACCGATCCCGGACCCGGACGCGGAGCCCAGCCGGATCCGCCTCGAAGGCGCGGTACCCACGCTGCGGCAGCCGTTCAAGGGCTGTCCGTTCGCCGATCGCTGCCCGCGTAACCTCGGCGACCTGTGTGACAACACGCCGCCGCCGATGCGGGTGGACCCGGCGAACGAGCATCACAAGATCCTGTGCCACATTCCGCTGGAGGAGCTCGCCATCGAGCAACGCAAGGCGATCGAGACGCGCGAGAAGCTCGTGCGCCGCTAGACCACGCGGCGCCGGCCGCATCCCGCCCTGCCGGAAGGGCGCGTGGAGAAGGGGACGCCATGGGGCGTCCCCTTCAACTTCTCGCGATCGGACACGCAGAGGGCCACTGGATCGCCGGGCGGCTACAATCGCGGCAATGGCGAGACTGTACCTGGAGTCATGGGCACCGGGATTCGGGTCGCCGGTCGAAGCCGATCAGTCACTTCCCCCCAGCGAGGTCGAGGTCGATCCGGCCGTCGAGGTCGACGGGGCCTGGGAGCCACTCCCTGGCCTCGATGATGGCGTGCGCTCAATTGCGTTCGTAGATGGCGTGCGTCGCATTGACGCGCGCCTCACCGTATTCGACGCGGACGACGACTCCGGCCTGCCGATCCCCGGCCTGTGCGCCTCCTACGCCGTCGGTGCAACGGTGTGGCAGCGTGGCCCCGCGCCTCGGTCAACGTACGAGCAGGTCGCCGTCCACCGCATCGCCGTCCTGGGGCGTGGGCGCGCGGAGCAGATGCCGCAGGTGCGTGGGCTGGCATACGCCACCGAGTCGACCGAGGGCGAAGACGACGACCAGTTGACGGCGCACGTGCAGACGCGGATGCGACAGGCGGAGGGCGCGTGCGCCGCCGTGCTGGCCCAGGCGGGCCACTTCGTGGTGGCGGACGGGCCGATCAATGAGTTCGCGCCGCAACAGGTGATCGGCTACATCAAGACGCACCATCGCTCGTACCTCGGCCCGGCCGAGGCAGGGTGTGTGGCGGCACTGCGGCCCGGCGAACGGACGCCGATGTTCCGCATCAACCCGCAGGCGAAGTTCCAGCGCTACTCCTGGTACGTGCGGCTAGCCGCCGTGCCGTTCGGCCATGCGTGGAGCGGTGTGGTGCGCTGTGAATCCGCGTTTGCACTCGGTCGGGACGAGGCGCGCAAGATCGCGGACCGGACGGCGGCGATCCTCCCGCTGGTCGCGCCGCCACTGCACATCGATCCGCGCGCGCCGCAGAACCTCGTTCCGATCGCCGCGCTGGAGAAGCACTTGCGCCACCAACTGGGCGATGCCGCACTGGTCGAGCGCGCGCTGCGTGCCGCCCTGCACGCACCATCCACCTCCGCCGAACAGGAAGCAGCCGCCCGATGACCATGACCGAAGCCGGCGGCGAGCCGAACGAGCCGCGACAGCCCTCCGCCGGTGGCCGGGTGGGACGCGTCGCGGGCGTGGGACAGACGACGTCGCAACAGTTCCGCGTGGTACTCGATGCGGACCGGTACCTGGCGGTGGACGACCTCGTCGTCGTGCGCACGGAGGTGCCGGAGGCGGGCGCCGTCGCCACCTACGGCATCGTCACCGAGAGCGAAGCCACGTACGAAGGTGCGACGTTCGAATCGGACGTGCACCGCATCGGCGATGGCGGCTTCCAGCCGGCCGAGCAGGTGCGCACTGCGCAGGTCGCGGTCACGCGCGTCGACCCCGAGATCTGGGTCGCCGCCGGGCCGGGCGAGGTCGTCGAGCGCGCTCGGGGCGTGGACCGGCAGCGGGCGTTGTACGTGGACACCATCGACCCCGCGAAGCGGCTCGCGGTCGGCCTCGGACGTGACGGCGACGAGATCGAGATGGACCTCGACTACTTCGATGGCACCAAGGGTGGCCATATGTCGATCAGCGGCGTCAGTGGCGTCGCCACCAAGACCACGTTCGCGTTCTTCTTCCTGCGCATGTTGACCGGCCTGCCGAACCTGGACACGCGCGCCACCGCGAACCTGCGGGCGCTGGTCTTCAACGTGAAGGGCGAGGACCTGCTGTGGCTGGATCGGCCGAGCACGAAGTTCAGCCCGGAGGACGCCGCCGTCTGGACGCGGCTCGGCGTGGAGCCCACACCGTTCCGGCTGGCCACGCCGTCCCGCGACGACCGAGGCGGCACGAAGCCGCGCGCCCTCGGCGGGGGCACGTCGCCCACAGTCGCGTTCTGGGCGCCGCCCGCGAAGGCCTCGCGCGATGCGGTGCTGCCCGACGTGAGCGGCCGGCAGGAGGGCATCGAGGCGTTCTACTGGACGCCGGAGGAGTTCATCCGCGACGGCCTGTTGCAGTTCGTGTTCACGGACGCCAGCGACCAACGCAATCAGATCCCGTTCGTCGAGGAACGCGTCCGCTCGCAGTTGCAGCGCTGGATGCGACCTGTCGATGGTGAGCCCGGCGCGGTGACACTCGTCGATCCCTCGGGCGCGGTGCACGCGGCACAGGGCATCGTGATCCGCGACATGGAGAGCCTGGTGGAAGCACTGGGCGCGCTGCTGGAGCCGGAGGGCGGAGGCGACGGTCAGCCGCACTCGGCGTGGGCGGGGCGCGTACAACCGGGGACGATCTCGGCGTTCATGCGCCGGCTCCAGTCCGCCTCCAGCGGCCTGCGCCTCGGACGGCTCGTGAGGTCAGGCATCAGCCGCCGCATCGACCGCACCGCGGCGACGGTGACGGTGGTGGCGATCCAGGGGCTGCATGAACTGGCGCAGCGGTTCGTCGTCGGCGCGCTGCTGCAGGAGACGTTCCGCGAGAAGGAGATGACCGGGCAGAGCCACCCGCTCTCCGTGATCGTGCTGGACGAGTTGAACAAGTACGCCCCGCGCGAGGGTGTGAGTCCGCTCAAGGAGATGCTCGTCGACATCGCGCAGCGCGGGCGCTCGCTGGGCGTGTTGCTCGTGGGCGCACAGCAGAGCGCCTCCCGCGTCGCGCCCGATCTGCTCGAGAACGCCTCGATCCGTGTCGCCGGCCGGCTGGACGCCGCCGAGTCCGAGCGCGCCGAGTTCGGGTGGATGCTGCCCTCCACGCGCGCGCGGGCGCGGCTGCTGAAGCCAGGCACGATGGTGCTCAGCCAGCCCGCCGTGCCGGTGCCGGTCGTGTTCTCCTTCCCGCGCGTCCCCTGGGCCACCCGCCGCGATGAGGTCCGCCCCGAGGGCGACCCGTTCAAGGGTCTGTAACCCCGTGCGCATCCTCCACACCTCCGACTGGCACATCGGCAAGCGCATCGGTCGCTACGACCGCAGTGAGGAGTTCCTCGAAGCGTTCGACCAGGTACTCGCCATCGCCGAGGAGCGCGAGGTCGACCTGGTGGTCTTCTCCGGCGACCTGTTCGACAAGCCATCCGTGGCCCCCGACCTGCTTCGGACGGGAATGGAGGCGCTGACACGGCTGGCCGATGGCGGCCAACGCCCGGTGGTGGCGATTGCGGGGAACCACGACTCCTCCGACCTGTTCGAGGTGCTGGCTCCGTACCTCCGTCCACTCGGCGTCCACCTCGTCGGACAGATCCGCTCGCCCGATCAGGGTGGCGTGCTGCACATCGAGACGGCGTCCGGGCCGGCGGCGGTCGCCTGCTTCCCATTCCTGCGCGAAGGCCGCGTCGTGGACTTCATGCAGGACGTGGGCGCGTGGTACGGCGCCTACCAGGATCGGGTCGGCGCGATCTTCGAAGCGTATGGCCGCGCGCTGGAGGCACACGCTCGGGACGCGGTGACCGTGCTCACGGCACATGTCGCCGTGCCAGGGGTCACCATCGGCGGGCGGGCACTGGGCCGCGGTGAGCGCGAACTGCACATGGGGCAGTCGTACATGGCCTCGGCGGCCGCACTGCCCTCGGTCGCGCAGTACACGGCGATGGGGCACATCCACGCCGCGCAGCGGGTGCCCGGCGCGCCCGCCCCGGCGGAGTACGCGGGGTCACTGCTCCCGCTCGACTTCGGCGAGACCGATGACGAGAAGCGTGTGGTGCTCGTGACGGTAGAACCGCGTGGGCTCGCGCAGGTGGAGCGCATCCGGCTGAGCGCGGGGCGACCGCTGTTCCACGTCGAAGGCACGTGGGACGAGATCGTCGCGCGCCGCGACGAGATCAACGAGGGCTACCTGGACCTGGTGATCCGCACCGACGGGCCGGATCCATCGCTCGCATCACGGGCGGCGGAGATGTTCCGGTTCGTGGTAAAGGTGCGCGCGGACTACCCGGCGCTGGAACGTCGGACCTCCGCGCGTCGAGGGCGGGCGTGGCGGGAGTTGTACGGCGAGTTCCACGAGGAGAAGCGAAACGTGCCGGCGCCGGACACCCTGCTCGCGGCGTTCGACGAGGTGCAGGACGCCGCGCTGGACGAGGTGTTCGATGCGTCCGCTTGAACTGACGATGGAGGGATTCCGTTCCTATGCGGACGCCGTCACGTTCGACTGGCGCGGGCGGCAGCTGGTCGGCATCGTCGGCCCGATCGGTGCGGGGAAGTCGACAATCCTCGATGGCATCGCGTTCGCGCTCTACGGCAAGACGCCCTCCATCGGCGCGGGCACGCATCAGTTAATTCACCAGCAGCGTGACAACGCGCGGGTACAACTGACGTTCCGCACCGAGGGCGGCGCATGGCGGGTCACGCGCGCGCTCCGCCGCAAGGGTGCCGGTCAGCACGTGCTCGTCCCGTACGACGAGGCGACCGGCGAGGCCGACCAGGGCCGTGCGGTGACCGGCCAGACACAGGTGACGAAACGCATCGAGCAGTTGCTGGGACTGGAATTCGACGCGTTCTGCCGCTCGATCCTTCTGGCGCAGGGGCGCTTCCAGGAGTTCCTGCAGGCGACGCCCACCGACAAGGACAAGGTGCTGCGCGGCGTCTTCGGCCTCGACCGCATCACGGAGATGCACCGCATCGCCAGCGACCATGAGCGCGAGGCGCGCGTGGAGGCGGACCTGGCCGCGCGCCGCATCGCGGAGGTGGCGGAAGCCCGCACCCGCATCGCAGCGGCCGAAGCGGCGCTGGCGACGGAGCGCGCGCGACTGGCCGCGCTG
>JAQCKI010000046.1 GCA_027592645.1 Chloroflexota bacterium
TAGGGATCGAGCAGCAGGCCGGTGCGTTCGGCCAGCATCGGCTCATGCCCCTCCCGACGCAGGCGCTGGCAGGCCTCGGCTGTCCGACGATCCTGCCACACGACGGCGTTATGGATCGGCCGGCCGGTGGCACGGTCCCAGACGACCACCGTCTCGCGCTGGTTGGTGATGCCGATCGCGATGACCTCCGAGGCGGCCGCCCCGTGTTGGCGGAGGACGGCCCGCGCCGCTTCGAGTTGGCTCGACCAGATCGCCTGGGGGTCGTGCTCCACCCAGCCGGGCTGCGGGAACGATTGCGGGAACTCGCGCTGCTCGATTGCGACGGTGCGCCCGGCCTCGTCGAACAGCATCGCCCGGGACGAGGTGGTGCCCTGGTCAAGCGCGAGGATGTAGCGCGGCACCTGGCCTCCTGACAGCCGCCCGGCAATATGGGCGATGGGCGAAGCGTGGTGATGATAGCGAGCCATCTCCGTGGACTCAGGCCAGCAGCGACTCCACGTGCCGGGCGAGCGCGAGGCTGGCGGTGAGCCCGGGTGATTCGATCCCCCCGAGGTGGACGTATGCGCCATCGCGCCACACCGAGAAGTCGGGCGGCGCGCCATCCTTCGAGGTGAGTTTCGGGCGGTATCCCACCTGTCCGGGCACCAGGTCGTCGGACTGGAGGCCGGGGATCAGCCGCCGGCCCGCCGCCAGGAACGCCTCGCGAGCGTCGTCTTCCGCGCGATAGTCCAGCACGGCATCGTCCGGAAGCCACGACGTGTCCGGCCCGAGGTGCGCGACGCCATCGATGTCCACGCTGAGGTGAAGTCCCAGGCCACCCGCGGCGGCCTGGTGGCGCTGCACGTCGGCCGCGCCGGGCGGCACCGGGTAGACCGGCCGGGACACCACCCGTGACAACTCGGGCGTCGCGAAGTCGTAGTAGCGCCCGCGGTTCACGCGCTGGCGGACCGCCGGTGTCCGCGCGTCGCCATCGAGCGGGAACCCGGCGGCCGCCGCGATTCTGGGCGCACCATGCCCGGCGGCGTTCACGAGGATCCCACAACGCAGCGTCGAGACGGCGCCGCCCGCATCCTCGATGCGCGAGCGCGTAGCCCTCGGCGTCTCGCTCGGCTCGGGTCACCGTGTGCTGGTAGGCGATGAGCACGCCCGCCTCGCGCGCTGCGGACTCCAGGCTGCGCGCGTACGCGGCCTGGTCCATCACCGACGAGGCGTCGCACGCGATCGCCTCCGCGAACTGGACGGCCGGCTCCAATGCCTGCGCCTCGACGCGCGTCAGGCGGCGCATGCCCGGCACGCCGTTCGCCTCCGCGCGCTTCCACACCCGCTCGAGACCATCGAGGTCGGCAGCCTCGACGGCGACGATGAGCTTCCCGGTGCGGCGGAGCGGAACGTTGCGGGCGTCGCACCACTCGTGGAGCAGGCGCGCGCCCTCGATGCAGAGGAGGTGCTTCAGGCTCCCGGTCTCGTAGAACATGCCCGCATGGACGATGCCGGTGTTGTGCGCGGAGGTTTCCCGGGCGCACGCCTCGCGGCGTTCGATGAGCATCACCGACCCACGCGAGGCGAGCCGCCCCGCGATCGCCAGCCCCACGACGCCCGCGCCGACGACCGCGTAGTCGACGTCCGTCGTCAGAGCCGCGCCTCCAACCACTGCTCCATCTCACCCAGCACCTGTGGGTGCTCGGGCTCATTGAAGATTTCGTGGAGCAGGTCCGGCCAGAGCCGCAGCGTCTTGTCTTCGGACCCGACGGCCTCGTACAGCGCGCGGCTGCGCGGGCCATCCCCCAGAGGCGAGGCCGCGCCGGCCATCACCAGGATCGGCAGGCGGATCGCTGGCACCTCGGCGGGCAGCCGTTCACGGAACGCAGCGAGTGCGGTGCGATCCGGTGGCGGGCCCAGGTAGACCAGAGGGTCGTTGCGGTACGCCTCCGCGACGGCGGGGTCGCGACTGAGGGTGTCCGCCAGCTGGAGGTTCGCGGGCCGAGCCGGTGCGTTCGGCGTGTTGATGCCGCCACCGGAGAGCACCACGCCGTCCAGTTCGTGCTGGAACTGCAGCGTATACGAGGTCGCGATGAACGCGCCCATGCTGTGCCCGACCAGGAACAGTTTGCCCTGAGGCTGCTCAGCACGCGTCAGGTCGTGGAACGTCTTGAGGTCGTCGATGTACTGCTGCACATCGTCCACCTCGACGCGCGCGCCCTCGGACTTGCCGTGTCCGCGATGGTCCAGCGCGTAGATCGCGTACCCCCGAGGTACGAAGTAATTCACGACGTTCGCATAGCGGCCGCTGTGCTCGGCGTACCCGTGCGCCAGGAGAAGCGTGGCGCGTGGGGTGCCCTCGGGCAGCCACCGCTGCCAGTAGAGCGTCAGCCCCCCGATGCCGGTGAATGTGTCTTCGTAGTGCTGCATGGACGCGCGCCTCCTCGCCTCGGAATGCCGAAGGCTACGCTGCGGACCCGGCGCCGTCACCTGCCGGCGGGCTCGTCTTCCGTCTCGGCCTCGGCAGGCTCGGGGTGGCGCTCGCTCTGGCCGGCGATGAGGAACCAGAGGATCGGCAGGCCGGCCAGCAGCAACAGGCCGCCGCCGATGAAGATCGCGCGCCGGAGATCGGTGAGCAGTGCGTCACCGACGGCCACGACGCCGAAGACCGGGATCAGCATCCCGAAGAACGTCGCGAGCGCGAAGCGGTTCCAGCGCATCGTCGTCAGGCCGGCGCCGTAACTCACCCAGTCGAAATTGAACGCGGGCAGCAGCCGCATCACGAAGATCGCCCACGCGCCGGAACGCTCAGAGACCCGGTCGATCTTGTCTAGCTGGTCGGCGGGGACGTACCGCTGCACCCACGGCCGGCCGAAGCGGCGCGCGAGGAAGAACGCCACCAGCGCGCCGATCTGCGAGCCGATCACGGAGTAGACCGTGCCCCACCAGATCCCGAACGCGAGCCCGGCGGCGATCCCGAGGGGGATCGACGGGATCGGGGAGAACACGACGCCCAGCGCAACGAGCGTGACGTAGACCAACGGGCCGGCAGCACCGAGGCCCTGGATCCAGTCGCGCACGCTCTCGGGCGACAGATCGAGCCAGCGTCCGACGGTCTGGTCGAACAGCACGGACAGCAACAGGCTCGCCAGCGTGAAGCCGACGATGATCGCCACGCCCTTCCGGTTCAGGCGAGGGAGCGACGACAGGTCAGGTCGCGGCACGCGTGATTCCTTCTGCGGGCGGTCGAGCATCGGTCGAACCCGCACGTTCGTCGAGGATATCGGACGCCTCGGTCGTGCGCCCGGCAGATAGATGGGGCGGTGACGCTAGAGGATCTGCGAGAGGAACTGGCGCGTCCGCTCCTCGCGCGGGGCACCAAAGATCTGTTCGGGCGTGCCCTGCTCCACGATCTGGCCGTCCGCAAAGAACAGCAGCCGGTCGGCGGCCTCCCGCGCGAACCCCATCTCGTGCGTCACGATGATCATCGTCATGCCGGTGCTGGCGAGTTCGGAGATGATCGCCATCACGTCACGGATGCTCTCGGGGTCGAGCGCGGACGTGGGCTCGTCCAGCAGCAGGATCTTCGGAACCATCGCCAGCGCCCGAGCAATCGCGACGCGCTGCTGCTGACCGCCTGAGAGGTCGCCGGGGTAGGCATCGATCAGTTCGGGAATACCGACGCGCTCCAACAGATGGAGTGCGTGCACCTCCGCGTCCTTACGCGCCTGGTGGCGCACCACCTGCGGCGCCAGCGTGATGTTCCGGCGCACGGTCAGATGCGGGAACAGGTTGAACTGCTGGAAGACCATGCCGACATTGGCGCGGACCGCGTGCAGGTTGTGGACCTGGTGATCCAGCGTCACCCCGTCCACCACAATCTCCCCCGCGTCGTGCGGCTCCAGTCGGTTGAGCGTGCGCAGGAACGTGGACTTGCTGGAGCCGGACGGCCCGAAGATGACGACTGTCTCACCCTCGTAGATGTCCACGGAGACGCCTCGGAGCGCGTGGAAGCGACCGAACCACTTGTTCACGTCGCGACAGGTCACCACCGGCTTCCGCGTCTCGGCGGTCGCTTCTGCTTGCTGGGTCATCGGTTCCGCCTTGTCCCGCTAAGGGCGTACTCCACCCGTTCGCTGAGCCGCGACAGGCCAAAGGCCGTGGCCCAGAAGGTAATGCCCACGAACAGCAGCACCTCGGTCTGCCGCCCGAAGAAGTCCGGCTGCTCGGTCGTGGCGCGCGCCGCCTGCAGCATGTCCGTCAGACCCACCACTGATACGAGCGTGGAGGACATGAACAACCCGATCATCTCGCCGGCCAGCGCCGGTGCGGAGTTGCGGACCGTGATCGGCAGCACGATGAAGATCAGCGCCTGGCGCCCCTTCAGCCCGAGCGCCGCCGCCGCCTCGCGCTGCCCCGCCGGCACCGCGGCCATGCCCGCGCGCAGCGCCTCCGCCACGAATGCGCCCGTGAACATGGTGAAGGCGATCATCACGCGGTAGACGAGGTCGACGCTATCGAGGCCCCACAGATCCGGCAGGAAGCTGCGCAGCGCCAGCCACGCCAGCGCCAGGATCACCACCAGCGGCAGCCCGCGCATCAACTCGATGTACATCGTGCAGGCGAGGCGGAGCGCTCGATACGAACTCGTGCGGCCGAGCGCGAGGAGGATCCCCAGCGGGATGGCACCCATCGCGGCGGCGAACGAGACGATGACGTTCAGGTAGAGGCCACCCCATAGCGTGGTCTCCATCCCGCCGCCGATCAGCAACAGGATCAGTGAGGCCGGCAATGCCAGGAACCACCCACCGACGGCGCAACGGCGCACCCAGCGGTGGGCCTGTGGGTAGGCCCATGACCAACGGGCGAGGCGGTAGGCCACGAAGGCCAGCGCCGCGGCCACGATGACATACCACCAGCCGGTGCCGCTGGTCAGTAGCGGCAGGATCAGCACGCCGAAGATCGCCATCGCGGCGATCGAGCGGCGTCCCACCTGGCCCCACGCGCCCCAGCCAAGCGCCGTGAGCGCCGGCAGCGCCAGCACCATCGGCCAGATGCGCCACTCCTCGCCCTGCGGGAAGCGTCCGACGAGCAACAACCGGCGGTTGGCCCGCACGACCTCCCAGTCCGCGACGGCGACAAACCACCGCACCAGCGTGAACGCGAGCACACCGAGTATCGCGAGGATCACCAGCGTCAGGACGGTGTTGCCGCGCGAGTCGAACAGGCGCACATGCGCCCAGTGGCGCGCGCGCTGCCACGCCACCATGCCCTCGTACACGTCGGGAGGCGCCAGTGCGGTCATATGCGGCGTGTCCGTGGCCGCAGGTTGAAGCGCCGCCACTGCGGGCCGGTGAAAATGATCGCGATGACCAGGTTCAGGATCAGGTAGGTGACCATCATCAGGATGAACAGGGGGATCGCCTCGCCTGATTGATTGATCAGCGTGCCGCCCACCGTCATCAGATCAGGGAACGCGATGGCAATCGCAACCGCGCTGTACTTCACCAACGCCTGGCATTGCGTGGCCAGCGGCGGCAGCATCGCGCGGAGCGCCTGCGGTAGTACCACCAGCCGCATCTGGTCCCACTGGCTGAAGCCCAGCGCCGCCGCCGCCTCGCGCTCCCCGCGCGGCACGGACTGGATGGCGCCACGGACGATCTCCGCGACGAATGCACCGTTGAACAGCGCGAGCGCCAGCAGCAGGCCGACGAACTCCGGCGACAGTTGCAAGCCGCCGTCGTAGGCGAACCGGCTCACCTCCGGCACATCCCAGCGCAGCGGCTGGCCCATCAGGAAGAACGAGCCGGTGGCAATGGCCGCGAACAGCCCCACCGACACGCGCCACGGGCGCGAGGGCTGTCCCGTGGTCTCCTCGTACCGGCGGAGTGCGGCGAAGACACCGATGGCAATGGCCAGCGCGATGAACACGACCAGGGCCCACATCCCGGCACCGTCCGTTGGCTGCGCCCACGGCAGCGCGATCGCGCGGTTGGAGGCGAAGCCAACACCCACGATCGAGAGGCTGTCCCGGATCGGTGGTAGTTGCAGCACGATCGCCGTGTAGCAGAACACCACGAACGGCAGCAGCGGCGTGTTGCGGATCGCCTCGACGAAGAAGAACGCCAGCCGAGCGGCGAGCCAGTTGGATGAGAGTCGCGCGATGCCCGCAACCAGCCCGATGAGGATCGCCAGGGCCGTACCAAACACGGCGATCCCAATGGTGTTCATAATGCCGGCGAAGTAGACCGCCCACCGCGAATCGTTTCCGTCCACGTTCGTCAGGAACTGGTCACCTACAGCAAAACCGGCGCGATCCCCCATGAACGCCAGGTCCAGGTCACTGGCCTGCCGTGCCTGCTGCACCAAGTAGAGGATGAACATCGCCGTGATGGTGACCGTCAGCGCCTCGAACGTGGCGCGGCGGACACGGAGGTCGCGTGCGACCCTCAGCGTCTGAGACGCAATGGTAGCCACCAGCGGCGCGCTATCGGAACGGCGGGGCGTACATCAGCCCGCCGTCCAGCCACAGCGCGTTCAGAGTGCCTTCGCGCGGGATACCAAGCGGTGTCACGTGGCGCTCGTACACCTCGCCGTAGTTGCCCACCTGGCGGATCACGTCGCGCATGTGCTCAACCGAGACACCCGTGCGCGCATCGAAGACCGTGCCCTGCACCGGTACGCCGAGCAGGCGGGCCACTTCCTGGCTCGGTGGCGCCTCCACCATCGCGTCCAGGTTTTCGCTGGTCACGCCGAGTTCGTCCGCCGCGATCATGCCCAGAATCACCCAGTTCACGAGGTCCGCCCACGCCGGGTCGTCATCGCGCACCACCGGAGCGAGCGGCTCCTTGGAGAGCGTCTCAGGCAGGATCACCAGTGACTCCGGGCCGCCCACCCGCTGCGGGAACGCGGCACGTCGAGCGGCGAGTTGCGATTTATCGGAGGTCCACGCATCGCACCGCTCGGCGATGAACGCCTCCTGCAGCGTCTCGTTCCGATCGAAGACCAGCGCCTGGTATCGCACGCCCGTGCCCGCGAATCGGTCGTCCTGGTTCATCTGCGTGGTCGTGCCCGTCAGAGCGCACACGACCGCACCGTCGAGGTCCTCGATCGACTCGATACCGTCGGCCGCCCGCACCATGATCCCCTGGCCGTCATAGAACGTGGGGACTCCGAAGGTCAGGTTCAGCGAGGCGTCACGGCTCAGCGTCCACGTGGTGTTGCGAATCAGCACGTCAATCTCGCCGGCGGACAGCGCGCTGAAGCGGGCCGAGGTGGAGACGGCGACGAACTCGATGCGGGTCGCATCGCCGAAGATCGCCGCGGCCAGCGCATGGCCGAAGTCGATATCAAACCCACCGAAGGTGCCGTCCGGTCGGATGAAGCCAAAGCCGGGCAACTGGTCGTTCACCCCAACGCGCAGGACTCCGCGATCGCGGACGAGGCGCAGCGTGCCGGTGGCTTCAGGCACGTCGCCCTAGCTCACTGGGGGGGCACCGGTGGAGGAAGCCGCGGGTGTGTCCTGACCCCCACAGGCGATCAGCAGCGCAGACATCAAGAGCAGCCCGGTTGTCCCGGACGCCCGAACCCATCGAGCAACTCGCACGCCGCCGCCCTTCGCCCGGTGATACCGAGCGTGCCGCCCCGGACTTCCATTGATACTTACCACACGTCCATGGTCAGGGCACCGGTATGATCCCGGGCCCGGAGGTAAGCATGAGCGAGATTCTGCGCGCAAGGTTGACGGCAGGAGCACTCACGGCGGCGTTGGAGGCAACGCCCGACCGCCTGGCGCGATTGGTCGAAGGGATCGAGGCGGCGGCGCTCGATGCCGCCCCACCCGGAGAGTGGTCGACACGCACGGTGATGGCGCACCTGCGTGATGACGAGTTCATGGTGATGCGCCTCCGCCTGGAGCGGATGGTCGCCGAGCAATCGCCGGTTCTGACGCCGTTCGACGAGCAGGCGTGGGCCGCCTCGCGCTGGCTCGACCGTGATGAGCGCGCGCAACTGCTGGAGGACTTCCGCCTCCAACGGGACGCGGCGACGGCGATCCTGCGCCGTATGCCGCCCGGGCACTGGCAACGGCTCGGCAGCCAGCCCGAGATCGGCACGTTCGACCTCCAGTGGTGGGTGGAGCACTGGGTGGAGCACGACGTGAACCACCTGGAGCAGATCGCCGCGCTGCTCGGCCGGCCCGTGCCGGCGTAGCGGCGATGCAACTGCTAATCGTCCGCCACGCACCCGCCGAAGATCGCGGCGCTGCCTGGCCGGACGATGCCCTCCGTCCCCTCACCGCGCGCGGCATCGAGCGGTTCCGCGCGGCCGCACGAGGACTCGCGACGCTGGTGCCGCCACCGGTCGCGATCCTCAGCAGCCCCTATGTGCGGACCTGGCAGACGGCGGAGATCCTCGCGGCCGAGGCGACGTGGCTGCCGCCCACCCGATGCGATGCCCTCGGCTCCGGCGGTGACCTCACGGGGGTGCTCGCTGCCGTGGAAGAAGTCACGACGGCGGGCCTCGTTGTGATCGTGGGACACGCGCCGGATGTAGGGATGCTGGCGTCACTGCTGCTGACGGGGGATCCGGAGGCGGCGCCGTTCGAGTGGAAGAAGGGCACGGCCGGCCTGCTTGACCTGCCAGCCGGCGTCCACGGCCCCGGCACCCTGCAGTGGCTGCTGCCACCGAAGGCACTACGAGCCCTTCAGTGATTCCGGGTCTAAACTGCTCTCGCCACCGCACCGCTGGCGGTAGGCGTTGACCAGTCTGAAAGGCTGCCCACCGTGGCCGATACCGTGATCGAGGCGGAACCTTCCGCGCCGGGAGGACCCCCGCGCCGCCGAAGTCCTATCTACTACGGCTATTGGCTGGTGGGCGCCGCGTTCACGGCTCAGTTCATCTCCGCCGGTATGCAGAATTACGTCATCGGCGCGTTCTTGAAGCCGATGACGGACGAGCTGGACTGGACCCGGTCAGAGTTCGTCCTCGCACGCACCATCGGCCAGTTCGTGGTGGCGCTCACCGGCCTCTACATCGGCGGCCTCGTCGACCGACGCGGCGGCAAGTGGCTCATGCGCGGGGGCATCTGCATCCTCTCGGCGGCGATGTTCGGATGCGCCTACGTAGAGGAGCAGTGGCAGTGGATCCTGCTCAACGGTGTGATCCTCACGGTCGGTGCGTCGATGGTCGGCAACCTCGTCGTGAATGTGACACTCGCGAAGTGGTTCGTGGAGAAGCGCGGACGCGCCGCCGGCCTCGCGGCGATGGGTGTCTCGTTCGCGGGCATCGTGATCACGCCCGGCACGGCGGAACTCGTCGCCATCTTCGGCTGGCGCGAGGCGTGGCAGATCCTCGCCGTCCTCGCCTTCATCATCATCATGCCCGTGTCCTTCATCATGCGGCGGGCGCCTGAGGATCACGGGCTGCACCCGGACGGGAAATCGGCGGAGGAGGTCGCCGCGGGCGGCGGCGCGCGCGCAGCGGCGGACTTCGCCTCCTCCGTCACGCGCGCGGAGGCGCTCAGGACGCCGGCCTTCTACCTCATCGTGCTGGCATTCGGCCTCGGCGCCATCTCCATTGGGGTCATGCTGGTGCAAACGATCCCCTACATGACGGACGCGGGGTACAGCACCACCGTGGGCGCCGCGATGATCACCGTCGCCTCGATCCCATCCATGCTGCTGAAGCCGGTCTGGGGCTACTTCATCGACAAGGCGGATGCCCAACCGCTCTCGGTGATCGGCTTCGCCATCAGCGCAATCTCGATGGTGCTGATCGTGGTAGGCGTTCGGGCCGGCCTGTCACCGCTCGCCTTCTTCGGCTTCTTCCTGCTGGGTTGCGGGTGGAGCGGCCTCATCCCGCTGCAGGAGGTGGTCTGGGCCTCGTTCTTCGGGCGGCGCTACCTGGGCGCGGTGCGCAGCGCCGGGCTGCCGTTCTCGCTCGGCATCTCGGCGAGCGCCCCCCTGCTCGCCTCGTTCTACTTCGACCGGATCGGCAACTACGACGGCGCCTTCCTGGCGATCGCGGGCTGCGCGGTGCTGGCGATCATCCTGATCTCCATGGCCAAGCGGCCCACCCGGACCGCCGCGCCCGCGTAGCATTCCGCACCGACCGAGGGCGTGACCGCCCGAGGCGGCCGGGGCCAGCCGGGCCGCGGTCTAGCATTCCGATAACATTCCCGTCAGATGATGCGCCCATGAACCGCACAGACGGAGGCTTGATCGCGGCCGCGAGCCGGGACGAACCCGGCCTACCGGAGTTCTCCCCAGGAGACGCATCGGTCTACGCGAACCGCGAGATCTCCTGGCTGGACTTCAACCAGCGCGTCCTCTGGGAGGCGCAGGATCCGCGGAACCCTCTGCTGGAGCGCATCCGCTTCCTCTCGATCACCGCGAACAACCTCGACGAGTTCATCTCAAAGCGTGTCGGCTGGCTGACGCGCATGCTGGCGCAGGACGCGAACCACCGCACGGTGGACGGCATGACCATCGCCGAACAGCGCGTCGCCGTGCGGGAGCGGTGGCGCGAGATGCGCATCGAGATGGACGCCTGCTGGCGCGACCTGTTGGTCCCCGCCCTCGCGGACGCCGGGTATTCGATCGTCCGCTACTCGAGTCTGCCGGCCGAGGCGCAGGCGGCGCTGCGCGAGTACTTCATCGCATCGATCTTCCCGGTGCTCACGCCACTGGTGGTCGACCCATCGCACCCGTTCCCGTTCATCTCAGGCGGAAGCCTCTCGGTGGTGCTCACGGTGCACCCGGAGCCGGAACGCAGCCTGTTCGCCCGCGTTAAGGTGCCCGCCAACCGCAACCGCTTCATCGAAGCGGGCGACGGCCGCTTCGTGACCATCGAAGATCTAATCGAGTCGCACCTGGATCTCCTGTTCCCGGGCGTGACGATGTCGAGCGTGCGCCTGATGCACGTGATCCGCAGCGCGGAGGTGGGTACGCCTGGCGAGGCGGCGGACGACTTGCTTGAGGTCATGGAGGACGCCCTCGAGCGGCGTCGCCTGGCGGATGCCGTTGCCGTCGACCTCAACGGAGATCTAGCACCCTCCACCATGGAACTGCTGCTGGAGGAAGTCCGGCTGACACCGCAGGACGTGTACGCAAGCGGCGACCTGCTGGGCCTCGGTGACCTCGAACAGCTCGCGTCGCTGCCGCTGTCCGGCGAGTCCTTCACGCCGTTCACCCCGGCGACGCCGTCCACCTTCGGGCGCGACGGCGAAGACGAGCCCGCGTTCTTTGCGGCGCTGCGCGCGGGCGACCTACTGGTGCATCACCCGTTCGAGTCGTTCGACAGCACGGTGGCGCTGCTGCTGTTGCACGCGGCCCAGGATCCACAGGTCCTCGCGATCAAGCACACCACCTACCGCACCTCGCCCGACTCGCCGATCCTCGGCGCGTTGATCGAGGCGGCGGCGCGCGGCAAACAGGTCGCCGTGCTGGTGGAACTGGCGGCGCGCTTCGACGAGGCGAACAACATCGAGTGGGCGCGACGGTTGGAAGACGCGGGCGTCCACGTCTCCTACGGCAACCCGAACCAGAAGATCCACGCCAAGATCTCGCTGGTCGTGCGCGAGGAGGCGCCGGGGATCACGCTCTACGGCCACATCGGCACGGGGAACTACAACTCCCGAACGGCGCGGGTCTACACGGACCTGGGCCTGATCACGACGGACCCGGTGATCTGCGCGGACTTGCTGAACGTCTTCAACCACCTCACGGGGCTGTCGCGCCGCCCGGAGACGAAAGTGCTGCTGGTCGCGCCGCACAACCTGCGCTCCGAACTCGAAGGCCGTGTCCGCCGCGAGATCGATTCGGCACACCGCGGTGAACCGGCGCGCGTGATCATGAAGGCGAACGCGGTCGAGGACCCCGCCTTCACGTCACTCCTGTACGAGGCGTCCCAGGCGGGGGTGCAGGTCGACCTGATCTCCCGCGGCATCACGCGCGTTCGCCCCGGCATCCCGGGGCTGTCAGAGCACATCCACGTCCGCAGCATCATCGGGCGGCTGCTGGAGCACTCGCGCATCTACTGGTTCGAGAACGGCGGCGCGCCCGAGGTGTTCATCGGCAGCGCGGACATCATGAAGCGCAATCTCGATGAGCGGACCGAAGTGCTGACGCCCGTCCTGCAACCGGTGCTGGCCGCGCGGGTGCGCGCGATCCTCGATGCCCTGCTGGCAGACCGTCGCCAGTCATGGACACTGCACGACCGCACCTGGAGCCGCGACCAGTCGCTCACGGACGAGGGCGTCCATGAGCGCCTGATCCGCACCGCGCCGTTCTCGTAAGCCCCCCTCGACCGCCGTACGCCTGACCAATGTACCGATTGGCCCCTATCTCCATCATGATTGGCCCTCCACACGCCGCCCAATCCGGCGCATGATGCGCCGCATATCATCGTGATACACGCCAGATGAGGTGGTGATTGGTACCCACCAATCGTGATTGGACTACTCCAATGGTCGCGGCAACCGGGATCGAACTGAGATTGGACCGGCGGGCGGATGAGCCGCTCTACCGCCAGGTCATTGCCCAAGTACGCGACCAGATCGTGAGTGGCACGCTGCGGGCGGGCGACCGTCTGCCCTCCGAGCGGGCGCTCTCGGACGCGCTTGGCGTGAACCGCGCCACGGTCGTGACGGCGTACGAGGAACTGGCGGCGGCTGGCCTGGTCACGCGCCACGTCGGCCGCGGCACCACTGTCCTCGCCCCGCCCCGCGACGCGGAGGACTCGTTCGCGTGGGCGTGGAGCGAGACGCTGAGCGGCGCCGAAGAGCGCCCCGGTCTGCACACGATCCTCGATGGCATCGCGCACACCGACCGCATCTCGCTGGAGGCGGCGGAGCCGGCCGCCTCGATCTTCCCGGTCGAGGCGGTACGGAGCATCGTTGATGGCCTCCTAACGCGTGAGGGCGGGCGACTGTTCCGCTACCACGAGGCGGAGGGCCTGCCGGTTCTGCGCGAGCGGATCCTGGAGCGATACCGCGCGCGCGACGTGCAGACCGCCGGCCGCGGCGTACTGGTGACCTCCGGCACGATGCAGGCGATCGAGCTGCTGATCCGCGCGCTGGTCTCACATGGCGACACCGTCGTGGTGGAGTCGCCCACCTACCCCGGCGCGCTCGATGCGTTCCGGGCGGCGGGTGCCCGCCTGGCGCCCGTGCCCGTTGACCGCGACGGCATCCGCACCGACGTGCTGGAGAGCGTGCTCGCACGCACGTCGGCGCGGCTGGTGTTCACGGTTCCGGCGCACCAGAACCCGACCGGCGCCGGCCTCTCGGAGGCGCGTCGGGCCGACCTGCTGCGGATCACGCGTCGCTATCGCGTGCCGCTGCTGGAGGATGCGATCTACGCGGACCTGGGTTTCGATGGCGTCCCGTTGCGGCCGCTAATCGCCGAGTCCGGGGCAGAGCACGTGATCCACGTCTCCAGCCTCTCGAAGTCGTTGGCAGGTGGCATCCGCGTCGGCTGGATGATCGCGCCCCAGCCGGTGATCGACCGCGTGGCGCGCCTGAAGCAGCACACGGACGTGAACACCTCCGCCTTCCTCCAGCACATCGCCGACGAGGCGTTCGCAACGGGGCTGGTGGATCGTCACCTGGAGACCGCGCGCGAGTTCTACCGGGCGAACCGGGACGTGCTGGCGACCGCGATCCGCGAGGCGTGCGGGCCGGCGGTCCGCTTCGACCTGCCGCGCGGTGGCATGGCGCTCTGGTGCCGCCTGGCGTTGCCGGGCACGGCCCGCGAGTTCGCCGCGGTGGCGCAGCGGCACGGCGTCAGTTTGGTGCCCGGCGATGCCTTTGCCGTGGGGCGGGAGCAGGACAGCGGCTTCCGCCTCACGTTCAGTCGCCACGACCCGGAGACGCTGAAGGCGGCGGCCGCGCGCCTCGGGGAGGCACTCGAGGAGTTCGGACGCCGCCCCGCGCCCTCGCGCGTCAGCGGCACCCGACCGCTGTTGTAATGCACTGACCGAGGAGGTACCGGCACGCTGCCGGCAGGAGCACACGATGTCCATCCACCTGACCGCTGAACACACTGGCTCAGCCATCCTCGTGGAGCCGCGCCGCGTCGCACCGGGCGACCCGCTGGACGTGGTCGTACGGCCGATGCTGGCGGGCGAGGCGGAGTTGTTCCTCGTGGAGCACGCTGGGCGGCGCTACCTGCTCGATCGTGCCGATATCGACCGCGTCTCGCCCTCGCCGGCGTCGTCGCTCGCGCGGTACGAGACGGCGGAGCGCATCGCGCGGCTACGCGTACGGCACGCGCTCGCCGCACCGGCGCGCGAACTGCCCGAGGGCGTCACTCCCACCGAGGTCGCGTGCGCCGTCGCAGAGGCCGGTTGGCGCCCGGTGCTCGTGCGCCACGGCCACGGCTGGCTCGCGGCGAGCGCGGTGACGCTCGTGGGCGGGCTGATCGCAGGCGCGCCGTGACTCCCGACGCGAACGAGGCGGCTGCGCAGGCCTGGGCACCGCTGGGCGGCGCGCCGGAAGACCTCCAGCACCTCACCATCGAGGGGCACGACCCGGTCTACCTCTCGCCGTTCGCGGTGGACACAGCGGCCGCGGCCGCAACGGGCGTGGCCACGCTGGCGGCAGCGCGCGTAGCCTTTGAGCGCACCGGTCGGTGGCCACGGGCCACGGTGGACACGCGCCACGCGGCGATCGCGTTCCGCAGCGAGCGGTACCTGCGCGTCGATGGCGGCGAGCCACCCGACCTCTGGAGTCCCACCGCGGGGTACTACCGCGTCGCCGGCGGACGCTGGGTGCAGCTGCACACCAACTTCCCGAACCACCTGCAGGCCGCCGTGGACGTGCTCGGCGTGCCCGCGGAGCGCGCGGCGTTCGAGGCGGCGCTTCGCGACCGCGAGGCGTTCGAGGTGGAAGCGGCGGTGATCGCAGCCGGGGGCGCGGGGTACGCGCTCCGCAGCCCGGAGGAGTGGGCGGCCCACCCGCAGGCAGCCGCTCTCGCCACGCAGCCGCTGCTCACCATCGAACGGGTCGATGGCGCGCCGGCGCGCCCGCTGCCGCCGCTCCCAGACGGCGAGGGCGTACTCACGGGCGTGCGGGTGCTCGACCTGACACGGGTCGTCGCCGGACCGGTCGGCGGGCGCACGCTCGCTGCACATGGCGCCGACGTGATCCGGGTGGGCGCGGCGCACCTGCCGACGATGGAGCGGCTGGTGATCGACACCGGCTTCGGCAAGCGGTTCGCCCACCTCGACCTGAACGACGAGGCGGGGCAGAGCGCGCTCGCCGGCCTCGTGCGCGATGCGGACATCTTCGTGCAGGCGTTCCGGCCGGGCGCGATCGCCGCCCGCGGCTTCGGATTCGACGAGGTCGCGCGACTGCGGCTGGGCATCGTCTACGTCTCGTTGTGTGCGTGGTCGGAGGCGGGGCCGTGGGCCGCCCGACGTGGCTTCGACAGCCTCGTCCAGACCGCCAGCGGCATCGCGCACGAGGGCGGCACCTGGTCCGGTCGCTCGGGCGACCCCGGACCGTTGCCGGCGCAGGCGCTGGATCACGCCACCGGCTACCTGGCCGCCGCCGGTGCGATGACGGCGCTCGCGCGGCAGTCGCGCGAGGGCGGCTCCTTCCACGTACGCGTGTCGCTCGCGCAGACCGGTCGCTGGATCGCCTCGCTCCCGCGCGTGGAAGCACAAGGCGTCCCCGACCCGACGCTGGACGATGTGCGCGACCTCACCTCGGAACTGCCGAGCGCGTGGGGCGCGCTGACCTACGTGCGCCCGCCTGGGACGCTCTCCACCGCACCGATCGAGTGGCGAACCGGGCCGCAGCGCCCGTCGGCGGCCAATGGCTGGCGCTAGCGAGGCCGCACTTCCGCGCGGGAGGCCCTCGGTCACCGCGGCGGTACTGGCGCGCCATGGCCACGGGTGGCTCGCCGCGAGCCCGGTGACCCTCGTGCGCGGGCTGATCGCAGGCGCGGCGTGACGCCGGCCCCGCGGCGGGGGG
>JAQCKI010000047.1 GCA_027592645.1 Chloroflexota bacterium
CGACGGCAGCGGGTATCATTCGCGCGGGAGTGGATGGTGCCCGGTGGTGTCCGCGGTCTTCAAAACCGTTGCGGGGCCGCGTCGCGGTCCTGGGTGGGTTCGACCCCCACGCACTCCCGCCACTCGAGTCACCAATAGACAGGCGGAATTCCGGTGTTTGAGGCCTCGGCGCGCTGTCGCCGGATAAGCGCGGATCGGCCCCGAAATCGCTGAGTTGCCACGCATCTTGTGGCATCTAGTGGACCAAGGCAGCCCCGGCGGAACATCGGGCGCCTTAGTCGCATATCCACCGGCGAGGCAGCGCCGCGTTGAGCATCAGCGTCCGCCGGCGAGTACCTCGTCGAGTGCCACCGCTTCTCGCTGCATGTCCGGCATCACGTGGCCGTACGCGTCGATGTTGATTGCGACGGTCATTTGTCCAAATCGGTCACTCACGACCTCTGGGTGGACGCCGGCTCACAACATCAGCGTGGCCGTGTACGCGCAGGTCGTGGAAGCGCAATGATCCCACGCCGATCCGTTGGACGAGGCGCCCGAACGTCTGCGAGGCGTGATCGGGCGGAGGCGGTTTGCCGTCTTTGCCGTCGTCCACGGTGCTAGGCTGTCGGAGCAACGTAGCCCATGTCACCAGCCAGCCTCTCCTTCGGGATGTCGCTCCTTGATGGCGCAACCGAAGGATCTTCCTGTGGCCATGCTCACGACCCTGGACAACTCAACCATCGCTATCGACGACAGCGAGATTGAAGCGCTCTCCAGCACTCTCACCGGTCAGTTGCTCACCCCGACGTCCGGCAGGTACGACGATGCGCGCTCGGTCTGGAACGCGATGATCGACCGCCGGCCGGGCCTCATCGCGGAGTGTCAGGGGGAGGGGGACGTGGTCGAAGTCGTGCGGTTCGCACGCCGGCACGGGCTGCTCCTCTCAGTGTTTGGGGCTGGGCACAACATCGCCGGCAACGCCGTGTGCGACGGCGGTCTCATGTTGTCCTTCCGGAACATGGCTGGAGTGGACGTCGACTTAAGCTCGCGGACGGTGCGGGTGCAGCCCGGGGCGACACTCGGCGAAGTCGATGAGGCCACTCAGGTTCACGGGCTCGCGGTGCCAACCGGTATCAACTCCACGACGGGGATCGCGGGACTCACGCTGGGCGGAGGCTTTGGCTGGCTCAGCTGGAAGTAAGGCATGACGATCGACAATCTTATCTCAGCCCGTGTCGTGACCGCGGACGGAAACGTGCTTGTCGCCAGTGAGGATGAGAATGCCGACCTCTTCTGGGGTATCCGTGGGGGCGGCGGCAATTTCGGTGTGGTGACCTCGTTCGAGTTCCGCGCGCACCCGGTGGGTCCGGAGGTCCTGTCGGGTCTGATCGTCCATCCGTTCGCGGATGCGGCGAGCGTGCTGCGCGCCTGCCGCGACTTCCAGAAGAGCGCCCCCGACGAAGTGACGGTCTGGGTCGTGATGCGCAAGGCTCCCCCACTGCCGTTCCTGCCAGAGGCGGTCCATGGCACGGAGGTAGTGGTGCTGGCGGCGATGTACGCAGGGGGCATCGCGGACGGCGAGGCGGCCCTCGCTCCCCTTCGGGCCATCGGGAAGCCCATCGCCGACGTGATCGGCCCACACCCGTTCGCGGGGTGGCAGCAGGCCTTCGACCCCCTCCTCACCCCGGGGCAGCGCAACTACTGGAAGACCCACGACTTCCGGGAACTCAGCGACGAAGTCATCGACCTCGCGCTCAAGTACGTGGCAACTCTCCCCGATCCGCAGTGTGAGGTGTTCTTCGCACAGGTCGGAGGCGCACAGAGCCGGATCGCCGATGACGCAACCGCGTACCAGGGAAGAAGCGCTGCCTACGTGATGAATGTCCATGGCCGCTGGAGCGACGCCGCGCAAGACCAGGCCGTGATCCAGTGGTGTCGGAGCCTCTGGGACGCGCTGGCGCTCCATGCCACGGGCGAGGGCTACGTGAACTTCATGACGGAGGACGACAGTAGCCGGCTCGAGTCTGTCTACGGTGCGAGTTATGCGCGCCTGGTGGAACTCAAGGATCGTTATGACCCATCGAACCTCTTCCGCATGAATCAGAACATCGCGCCGAGAGAGCGTGCTGGGAACTCGTCCTAGGAGACGCGCCCGGTACGGATGATGCAGGGGTCTGAATTCAGCCAAAGACAGGATGAAGGGCGAGCGAAATGTATGGAACCATTGCACGCATGCGATTGAAGTCAGGCATGGAGTCGCAGATGCAGGCACTCATGGAAGAATACAAGAAGCTGAACATTCGCGGTTACGTGCGATCCACGGTGTACCGGATGGACGAAGATCTCGGCGAGTACTATCTGGCGGTCGTGTTTGAGAATCGGGATGCCTACCAGGCGAACGCCCAGAGCCCCGAACAGGACGCCCGTTATCAGCGAATGGCTGAGTTGCTGGACGGCGACCCTGAGTGGCACGACGGCGAGATCGTCTCGATCGGTTAGTTCCCCCGCTTGGGTGATCGCAGGGGCCGTACCAAACTAAAGACAAGCCGCTGTCGGCCTACGACCTCGCCTGAGGGCATCGCGAGGCGCACCCCCGCCAGTGACCTGCCGAGGTCGCCTTACCGGTAGTTCCCGAAGTTCAGTTCGATGCCCCAGTCCTCCTCGCGCAGGGCGCGGATGGCGGTCTGGAGGTCGTCGCGGTTCGGGCCGGAGACGCGGACGGCGTCGCCCTGCACCTGCGCGGTGACCTTCTTGAACTTCTGGTCGCGGATGAACTGCGCGATCTTCTTGCCGGTGTCGCCCTCGATGCCCTGGATGAGCGTGATCTCCTGCTTCACAGTGTCGCCGGTGGCGCGCTCCAGGTCGCCGCGCTTCATATTCTTCAGCGGCACGTCGCGGGCAATGAAGCGGCCGGCGAGCACGTCCCAGATGGCGTTCGCCTTGTACTCGTCCGTGGTGTGGACGTTGATCTTGCCGGTCTGACGATCGAAGGCCACGTCTGCGAGCACGCCCTTGAAGTCGTAGCGGCCGGTGATTTCGCGCACGGCCTGGTTCACGGCGTTGTCGACCTCTTGCAGGTCGCAGCCGGTGGTGATGTCGAAGGATTCGTCCTTGGCCATATGGGCCCTCCGTCGCGAGTGCGGGCGGCGCGCGTCAGGCAGCCGCCGGTGTGCTGTGCAGGCCTCACGATATCGGAGAATGCGCCCGACGTTCGAGGGGCTACTCCGCCTTCGATCTCGCAGCGGCGGCGGTCGTACCGCCGGTGGAGGCCTCGGTGCGGCTGTCGGGTGCGGGCGCCTCGGCCTGCGCGCCGCCGTCATCGGTACGTGCGACGCGGAACGCACGGGCGAAGGCGAAGACCGCGAGCCCGCCGACGACGCAGATCGCACCGTAGATGGTCTGCGCGAGTTGGACGCCCTGCCACTCGGCCAGCAGGCCGGCCGACGCGCCTCCGGCGGTGATCATCGCGCGGTCCAGTGACAGCAGGCTGATCACGCGGCCACGCAATTCCGGTGGCGACATGTGCAGGAGCGCGGCGTTGCTCAGCGAGAAGAACGTGGTCTGCGCTGCGCCGACGAACAGGAGCACGACGAACGGGAGGATCAGCCAGATGTCGCCATAACGACCGGGTAGGTACGTCGAGAATGAGAAGCCGATCAACAACGCACCGAACAGCGCCACCACCAGCGGCAACACCACGCCGAGCCGCTTCGGCTGGCGCTTGGCGATGAACAGTGCGCCGACGAGCGCCCCCGCGCCCGAAGTGGAGAGCATGAACCCGAAGCCGGCATCGCCGATGTCCAACACGCCCTTCGCGAAGATCGGCGCGAACACCTGCATGTACGACATGCCAAACGTGAAGTAGACGAGCGCCAGCAGGATCACGCCGCGAATCCCGGGATGCGCGAAGGCGAACCGTGCGCCCTCCACCAGCCCGGAACGCATCGCGCCCATGCCGCGCTCCAGCTGGGTCTTGGCCTTCGGGATGCGCATCAGGTAGGTCGCCGAGACCGCGCCGAAGTAGATGATCGCCACCGCGGCGAACGCGCCGCCGGTACCGACGACGGCCACGGTGAGACCGCCCGCCGAGGCGCCCAGGATGCGCATGACGTTGGTGGTCGCTGTCATCAGCGCGACGGCGCTCGTGAGCATCTCGTTGGGCACCAGCGCCGGGATCAGCGACTGGCGCGCGGGCTGGTCGAACGCCATCAGGCTGCCTCGACCGAACGCCAGCAGGTAGACGTGCCAGAGTTCGATGTAGCCGGCGATCAGTGCGATCGCGAAGACGCTGTACATGATGAAGACCAGCGTCTTCACCACGAGCATGATCATGCGGCGGTCGAACCAGTCGCTCACCACCCCGGCGATCAGGCCAAAGAGCAGCTGCGGCACCGTGCGGACGGCGAGCACGCCGCCGAGGTGTGCGCCGGATCCGGTCAGGTCCAGGACGAACAGCGGCAGCGCCGTCTGCTCCATCCAGAGCGCGAGCGAGTGGCTGAAGTGTCCCGCCCAGAGCAGGCGGAAGTCGCGATGGCGCAGCGCGTCGAAGGTGCCGGGCTGCGGGCTGCCATCGGTGGGTGCGGTGGGGAGTGCGCCGTGGCCGTGCGCCATGTGGTGCTGCCCTCCGGTTGAGGACGCCGCCATTGGAGGGCGCCCCCGTGCTTCGTGAGACTTGGCCCACCATACGCCCGGAGGGATTGCGCGCTACATGCGGCGGACGGAGCCCCAGGCGAGGGCAAAGAGCGCGAACAGGACCGTCGCGGAGGCTATGAAGAGTCCGATGCCCATCTGCACGCCGACGCCGGTGATCGCCACGCCCATCAGGAACGACCCGAGCGGCTGGATGCCGTGGGTCATCTGGTTCACCGCCATCACGCGGCCTCGCATCTCCGCCCGGGAGCTCTGGAGGAGCAGCGTGTTGTTCAGTGCCATGGCGACCGAGTGGAAGATGCCGCCGATCGCCAGGATGCTCAGCGACAGGACGTACGTGGAGGAGGCCGAGAAGCCCACGAGCAGTACGCCGTAGATCAGGTAGCAGCCGAGCATCAGCCGCCCGCGTCCCTCCACCCGACCGAGGTAGGCGAGCGCAAAGAGGCCGATCAGCGAGCCCCAGCCCATCATTGACGAGAGCATGCCGAACCCGGCGTTGCCCTGGTTCAGCACCTCCTCCGAAATGATCTTGAGGAACGGGATGTACGGGTAGACGAGCAGCGACGGGATGGTGCCGACGAGCACGAGCCCGAGGATGCGTTTGTCCTCCCAGCAGTAGCGGAAGCCCTCGCCCATCATCTTGGAGGCCGCGCTACCGCGCTCCGCCTGCACCTGACGAGTGACGCGGCTGATCTGGAGCGTCGCGATGATCGCGACCAGTTGCAGGCCGACGAGCGCCACGAGCGCTGACGCCACGCCCCACACGGCCATCATCACGCCCACACCAGATGGGCCCAGCACACGCGAGATGTTCTGCACCATGGAATTCACGGCGATGGCGTTCTGCAGCGTCTCGTCCGTGGTTACGTCGTACACGAACGCCTGCCGTGCCGGCTGGTTGATCGACTGTGCGAGTCCGCCACCGAGCGCAATCGCGTACACGTGCCACATCTCCGCGACGTCGGCGATGACCAGCGCCGCGAGGATCGCCGCGAGCGCAACATCGAGGGCTGTCGAGAGCACGATGACAGCGCGTCGCGGGTACCGATCCGACAGGTAGCCGCCGAACGGCGCCACCACCGTGCCGACGATGCCGCGGAACGCGGCGACCGTGGCGAGTTGCATCGCGGAGCCGGTCATGTCGTATGCGAGTGCGAAGAGTGCGAGTTGCTTCGCCCACTGCGCGAAGCCGGCGGCGAGCGTGGAGAGCGTGAGGTACCGGAAGTCACGCATCTTCAGCGAGACGAAGATGTCCGCGATCGATGGCTTCTTGCGGATTGATGGCGCGCCGGGTGGCGGTGGTGGAAGCGCAGCAGTTCCCGAGGCCGCAGGCGGCGAAGGCGAGGTGCGGTCGGGGGTCTCTGGGTCGGCGGCCATTGGCTCCCTCGGTGCGCCGCAACATACACCCACGCGCGAGCCTCCGGGGATGGGTCGGCGGTCGACGGCGGCTCGCGCAGCGTGGAGCCACGGACGCACGTATGATCCGTGCTTCGCGGGCACCGTCCGCGAACGCAGAAGGGTGCACCGTGCCGCGGCGTCGGGTGTTCCACGGCTGGTGGATCGTGCTTACGGGGGCCGCCCTGCAACTGCTGCAGGGCTCGCTGCTCGGGCAGGCGTACGGCGCCTATGTGGTGGTGCTCCACCACGAGTTCGGCTGGAGCCGCACCCTGCTCTCCGGCGCATCTGCCCTGCGGGAGATGGAGACGGGCCTCATCGGGCCGCTCCAGGGCTGGCTGCTGGACCGCGTCGGGCCCCGGCTCGTCTGCCGCATTGGCCTGGTCACGATGGCGATCGGCTTCATGCTGTTCAGCCAGATCCAGACGCCCGTGCAGTTCTATGGCTCGTTCATGGTGATGGCCATCGGCGCCAGCCTGATGGGCTACCTGACCATCACCTCAGCGATCGTCCAGTGGTTCGAGCGACGGCGATCCACCGCGCTGAGCCTGGCCAGCGTGGGCGGCGCGCTCGGCGGCGTGATCGTGCCGCTGACCGTGCTCGCCCTGGAATCCTTCGGCTGGCGGACCACCGCGTTCATGTCCGGCGTGCTGGTCCTGGCCGTGGGGTTCCCCATCACACGGTTCCTGGTGCAGTACCCCTCCGAGATGGGGCTCGCACCCGACGGCGATCCGATTGCCGAGGGCACCGACCCGCACGCCCGAGTCGGGATGCGCCCGGGCGACTTCACGCTCCGCGACGCGATGCGCGAGCCCTCGTTCTGGTGGCTTTCACTGGGGCATGGATCCGCGCTGTTCGTCGTGGGGGCGGTCAACGTCCACATGGTGTCGCACCTGACGGAGACGCTCGGCTACTCGCTCGGCGGCGCGGCCGGCGTCTACTCCGGCCTGACGTTGATGTTCATGGGCGGCACGCTGGTGGGCGGCTGGGTGGGCGACCACGCCAGCAAGCGGTGGATGGCGTTCGGCTGCATGAGCATGCACTGCGTCGGGATGCTGTTGCTCTCTCACGCGAACGGTGCGGCGATGGTGATCGCATTCGTCGTGATCCACGGCAGCGCGTGGGGGATGCGCGGGCCGCAGATGGCGGCGTTGCGCGCCGACTACTTCGGGCGTGGCGCGTTCGGGAAGATCATGGGCGTTTCGAACATGATCGTGATCCTCGGCGCGATCGCCGGGCCGCTGATTGCCGGCTTCATGTACGACCAGACCGGCAACTACCGCATCGGCTTCGACATCCTCGCGGTGCTCGCCATCCTCGGATCGGTGTTCTTTGCGCTGGCCCGCCCGCCGAAGCCGCGCGTAGCGGTCGAGTCGGCGTAGCGGCCATCCTCGCTGTTCCCCCGCACGGCCGAGCCCGCCACAGCCGAGAGGCCGGGCGGGCTCGATGCCACACGCGAGGTGGGTGTCGCGAGGCTTCTAGTAGCGCAGGATTAGCCCGACGCGGTGATGCTCTTCGAGCGCGCCGTTCGGCACGAACACCGCACGACCACCGCGCGCGATGACGAGTTCGACCAGTTCGTCTACCACGTCCTCGATGACGCCCTCCTCGTCCGGGTCGTCCACCGGGACGATGCGCAGCCCCTCGTCCTCGAGGCGGCCCGCGAAGTGGTAGTCCTCCTCCACCAGCACGACCTCGGCGCGGCCCTCACTGGCGAGACGCCACGAGTCATCGATGCCGGAGGCGTACTTCTGCGCGCCGATGGCGTTTCCGAACGCCTCCAGGTCCTCGGCGCGCCGCTGCGCCTGCGCCTCCTCCATCACGGGCCACGCGAGTTCAGCGAGCTCGTGTGGCGAGGTGCGGTCGTGAGAGCCGGTCATCGTGCCCACGATTGATGCGCCGTGCTGCGTGATCTCCTGGTAGAAGGCGTGGTTGCGGTCGATCCCGGCGAGGATCACCGGCAACGGATCCTCGCTCAGCACCTCGCCCAGCGCTTCATCGATGGAGCGGAAGAACACGCGTTGCGCCTCGTCGCGCTGCTTGGAGGGCGAGAGGCCGTGACCGCCGTTCAGCGCAACGGCACCGCCCGCGCCATTGTGGGTCATTGGGAAGCCGTGTCCGTTGACCTCCGTCAGCACCGTGTGGTCACCCTCGTACAGTCGCGTCGGCTGCTCCGAGAGGGCGAGCACCCAGTACCGCGGGCTGCGGTTCATGGCGAGTACCAGGTCGCGGGTGGCGAAGGTCTCGCCGATCACGATGCGCTCTCGCACCGGGTAGGGCAGGTAGTGCTTCTCTGCCACTTCGTCGCTGACGAAGATCGCGAGTCCGTCCAGCGCGTGCTCGTAGTCCACGTCCTCCGCAATTGCCTCCAGGTTCGCGGTCAGTTGGGACATCTCGCGGGCGCCGTACTCCTCGGTGAGGCGGGCGATGGCGTCCCGCACCGAGTTCCGCACGCGGATCGGATCCTGCTGATTGTCCGGCGACGTGCGGTGCGTGGGGATCAGCACGGAAACGGCCGGAGTTCCAGTGACGGCCTGGAGGCGGATCACGTCTTCTCGGTTCATGGGGCTCCCAACTTTCTCGCGCCGCAGCCACGGGTCAGGTTCGTGGGACTGCGTGCGATTGCTGCCTGATCGTTCTCGGTGGAGCGGAGCCGCCGATCCGCGGATCGGAGGGGCGTTTCGGGAATCACCGACATCTACCGTAGCGACGGGCCCGTCACTCGGGCGTATCGAGGCGGTAGATGCCGCCTCCGGCAAAGTCGGCGAGGAGAATCTCGCCGCGCTCGTCCTCCCCAAACGTCACCAGTTGTCCCTCGAGCGCGGCGATCTGCACGGCCTCTTCCCCATCGAGTGCCCAGATCGCGCCGCTGCAGAAGTCACCGAACACATAGTGGCCGTGCAGTTCAGGAATTGCGAGGCCGCGGTAGACCACGCCGCCGATGACGGCGCAGTGGCCCGCCTCGTGCGAGTACGTGAAGACCGGCGGTACGAAGCCCTCGGCATCGCACGGCCTGCCATGCAGGCACTCGTCGCCTTCCATCACGCTCCAGCCGTGGTTGCCGCCGGGGTCGACGCGGTTCACCTCTTCCGCCGTCGAGACGCCGACATCGCCGAGCCAGACCTGGCCGGTTGCCGCATCAATGGACATGCGGAAGGGGTTGCGGAAGCCCCACGCGTACAGTTCGGGCCGAGCGGTCTCGTGTCCGATCAGCGGGTTGTCCGGCGGCACCGAGTACGGCGACTCTGCTGTGCTGGCGCTGACATCGATGCGGATCACCGTTGCCAGCAACGTCGATGGGTCCTGGCCCTGTTCGAACGGGTCATCGGAGGCGCTGCCGTCGCCGAGAGAGAGATAGAGCATCCCGTCCGGGCCGAAGCGGATCGATCCGCCGTTCTGGTTGTAGCCGGGCTGCCCCACCTCCAACACCACCAGTTCGGACTCCAGCGTTGCATCGCCTTCGGCGAGGTCGAAGCGTGCGAGGATCGCTCGTGCGGGATCGTCGTGGGCGAAGTAGTACGCCCACAGGTGATGGTTCTCCTCGAACTGCGGGTCGAGTGCGACCGAGAGCAGCCCTTCGCCGAGCTCGTCGTCCACGAGCGTGGTGAGATCGATCAGCGGTTCGATGACACCGCCGGGCGCGTCCACGGCGCGCCACACCGTCTCGCCCTGTTCGGCGATAAACAACTCGCCGGTGCCGAGCACGCCGACCTCTACGGGACGGTCGAACGTGGCACCGCCGAGGATCGGTGTGACCTGGAGTGAGCGTGGCACGTCGCCCTCGGCGCAGGCGGAAGCGATGAGCGCGACCAGGAGCAGGGGCAGGTGGACGGACGGCATCGCGACGCCGGTTCTACAGCGAGCCCGCGCGGTCGCGGATCCACGGCATACGGCGCGAGCGGATCTCGTCCGCGAACGAGCCACCGAACGGCCGCTCCGCCCGCTCGACCGTGATGAAGGCGCGCGGCGCGATCGCCTCGATCTGCGCGCGGGCACGTGCCATCGAGCGCCGCGGGATCACGGTGACCGCGCTCTCCACGGAGCCACGCATTCCGTGGCCATCGATGCGCGTGACGCGGTATCCGAGGTCGCGCAGCGTGTCGGAGACGGAGACCGAGGCGTCGCCGTTGATCACCTGGATCAGGCGGAAGCCGAGCGCGATGCGCTCCTCCACCCACATCCCGAGGAACGTGCCGGCACCCCAGCCGAGCGTGTATCCGGCGAACGTCAGGGGGTCGTCCAGGTTGGTGACCACGGCGCTGATCGCGAAGATGAAGACGGCGATCTGGATCATCGCCAACAGCGCCGCCTGCCAGCGCAGGCCCGCCGTCACCATCAGCATCCGGCCGGTACCGAACGACACGTCCGCCACATCCGCCACGAAGACGAGGACGGGCAGGAAGAGGACTTCGATCACCGGCGGAGCTCGCAGCAGTTCATGCTCACAGGCTAACAGACCGGCATCCGCCTGCTGTGGGTGACCTCGCCGCCGGGGGGTGCGGCGGGTACGGTGGATGCATGGTGCGTACGTGAAGCCCTGGGAGAACCTCGCCTCGGCGGTGACGCCAGATGGCACCCGGCTGGAGCTGCGCCGGCATGACCGCGACTACGTGATCCGCGCCGAGGGCTACGACCTGATGGTCAGTCGCGCGCACGGCTCCGAGGAAGCGATGGTGGGCCTCGCATTGCCGGAGCCGCCGGCCGACGCGCGCGTGCTCGTGGGCGGACTCGGGATGGGCTACACCCTCGGCACAGCGCTCGCCGTGCTGCCGCCCGCCGGGAGCGCGGTGGTCGCCGAACTCGTCCCCGAGGTGGTGGAGTGGAACCGCACCTGGCTTGGCCCGCTCGCCGGCAACCCGCTCGATGACCCTCGCACCGAGGTGGTCGTCGGTGACGTCGCCGACGTGATCCGCGCGAACGTCGGGCTCTTCGACGCGATCCTGCTCGACGTGGACAACGGCCCGGGGGCGCTCACACAGCGCGGCAACGGCTGGCTCTACACCCGCGCCGGGCTCGCCGCGACGTACGAGGCGCTACGACCCGGCGGTGCCTACGCACTCTGGTCCGTGGGCCACGACGCGAAGTTCGAGGGCCATCTGCGCACCGCCGGGTTCATGCCGTCCACACACCCGGTCGCCGCGCACGGCAGCCGAGGGCGACGGCACGTGGTCTTCCTCGGCCGCCGCCGTTAGTCGACGCCGCTAACTGTTGGCGCGCCGCGCCATGATCTGCCGGTGAAGGTTGGTCACGATGCGCACGTCCAGCGACTCTGTGATCGCGTACAGCCGCTGGCCGATCGGGTACGGGTCAACCTTCGGAAGCGGCTGCTTCGCGGCTTCCTCCTCGGACATGCCGCGGTCGACAAAGCCCTCCACCACGCCGATCCACGCCTCGATGATCTCGGCCTGCCTCGGCAGGTAGTCCTTGCCGCACGGCTCGCCGTGGCCGGGGACGATCGTCTCGATGTCGAGCGCGTCGAGGCGCTTCAGCGCCCCCAGCCATTCCCACGGGTCGCCCTCCTGGATGAACGTCTTCACGCGATGGAAGACGTTGTCGCCGGGGAAGACCACGCCCTCCTCCGGGAAGAACACGGCGGTCTGAGGCTTTGTGTGGCCGGGCATGTGGATCATCTGCACGGTGTGGCTCCCCAGGCGCACCGTGAGTTCGTCATCGAAGAGTCGGGTGGGCGGGTTCGGCGGGAAGTCCGGGTGGTTGAGCAGCCACACCGAGTCAGGATCCATCTGCTTCGTCTGTTCCGCGCGCTCCGGCGACTCCATGCGCGGGATCGTCTCCTCGTACCGGGGCAGCATCAGCCGGTGGCCGATGACCTCCACGCCCGGGAAGTAAGCGTTGCCCATGATGTGGTCGCCGTGAGGCTCCGTGTTCACGAGGTACTTCGGCGTCCCGTGCGCGGCGATCCGTTCACGCCAGCGGACGGCATCGATTGGCTGTTGCGGCGTATCCACCATGAACACGCCGTCCGAGGTGGTCAGGAACCCGGGGTTGCACCCCCAGTAGTAGATCTCCGCGTGGATGTTCGGGCTGATCCGTCGCATGGCGCTCCCCTCTCCGGCATTGCCGCGCAGGATAGCGAAGTCCAGACCACGCATGTCATTGCCAGCGAGACCTTGCGAGGGGTACTGTCCGGCCGCTGAGGAGCACCTTCGAGGGGGCGAATGATGGCACGGACACAGGTACTTGATTCGATGGCGGACGCGGTCGCGGACATTCCGGACGGCGCCACGATCATCATCCCGGGGTTCGGCGGCACGGGGATGCCCTGGAACCTGCTGACGGCGCTCTTCGACCAGGGTGCGAAGGATCTGATCTGCGTCTCCAACGGCGTTGGCGGCAGCGCTGTCGACCCACGAGCGAAAGGCCTCGGCGACCTCGTGGAAGCGGGGCGCGTGAAAAAGGTCATCGCCTCCTTCACCGCCGCGACGCACCCCTCGCGCGTGTCGCTCCCGGAGCAGATGGTGCGCGACGGGCGCATGGAGGCGGAACTGGTGCCGCAGGGCACGCTCGCCGAGCGCATCCGCGCGGGCGGCGCCGGCGTGCCGGCGTTCTACACGCCGGCGGGCGTCGACACGCTGCTCTCCGAGGGCAAAGAGCACCGCGAGTTCAACGGCAAGACGTACGTGCTGGAGCAGGCGATCTTCGCGGACTACGCCTTCATCCGCGCGTGGAAGGCGGACACCGCCGGGAACCTGGTGTTCCGCCACGCCGGTCGCAACTACAACCCGATCGCCGCGATGGCAGCGCGCCACACCATCGTGGAGGTGGAGGAGCCGATCGTCCCGGCGGGCACGCTATCGCCCGACGAGATCCACACACCGGGCATCTATGTGGAGCGCATGGTCTCGATCCTCCCGCACGGCATGCTGCGTATTGAACGCGCTCGCCCCGCCGACCCGCCTGCGACGCACGCCGAGGTGGTGGCCGAGGGCAAGCGCCGGCTCTCGCGGAGTGAGATGGCAGGTGTGATCGGCCGCCGGCTGGAAGCGGGCTGGCTGGTGAACCTCGGGATCGGCATCCCGACACTGGCCTCCAACTATGTCACGGAGGACGACGACGTCACGTTTACCTCTGAGAACGGCGTGATCGGCTACAGCCGGCTCGCCGAGGCGGACGAAGGCGACCGCGACATCGTGAACGCGGGCGGCCAACAGGTGACCCTGATCCCGGGCGCATCGTTCGTGCACCACGCGGACTCGTTCTCGCTGGTGCGGAGCGGGCGGCTCGATGTCACGGTGCTCGGCGCGTACGAGGCGGCGTGCAACGGCTCGTTCGCGAACTGGCGGCTGAGCAACGCGCCGTTCGACAACCTCGGCGGCATCGGCGGCGCGATGGACCTGGTCGCCAGCGCGAAGCAGATCTGGCTGGCGATGGAACACACCACGCGCGAGGGCGAGCCGCGCCTGCTCGAACGCTGCACGCTGCCCGTCACCGCCGCCAGAGGCGTGACGCTGATCGTCACCGACATCGCGGTGATCGCCGTCCGCGACGGCCGCTTCATCCTCGAGGAGCACGCTCCCGGCTACAACGCCGAGGAGATCGCCTCGCTGACCGGCGCCCCGTTGGACGTGAGCCCCACGCTGAAGCAGGTGGATGTCTAACGGCGCTGCCGAGTGACATCGAACGGTTGCCGCTCCTCACCCCGGCGGGCGAGGATGGCGGCATGACGATTCCTGCGCGTGTGAACTTGATCACCCTGGGTGTGAGCGACCTTGCTCGGTCGGTGGCGTTCTATGAGGCGCTGGGATGGCGGCGCTCATCTGTTTCGGTCGAGGGCGTGGTGGCGTTCTTCCGGACGGCGGGGCCGGTGCTGGGGCTGTTCCCGTACAGCGACCTGCTCGCGGACATCGGGCTGCCCGATGCGCCTCGAGCGGCCGGCTTCGGCGGCGTGACGCTGGCGATCAACGTGGAGACCGAGGCGGGTGTCGCGGAGGCGCTCGACGCGGCGGTGGCGGCAGGGGCGACCGTGTTGAAGCCGGCGTCACGCGCGGAGTGGGGCGGCACCACGGGCTACTTCGCGGATCCCGATGGCTACGCGTGGGAGGTCGCCCACAACCCGGGCTTCCCGTTCGACGACCGCGGGCTGCTGGCGCTCCCGGAGTAGCGTGCCGCTAGTTGATGCGCTCGGCGCGGACGACCACACGGTGGCTGTACTCGTGTGACTCGAAGTCGAACTCGCCGCCGCACGTGAACATGGTGATGGAGTCCACGGCCACGGCACTGGACCAGTACTGGTGCCAGTTGCTGTCCGCGCCGGCGGGGACATCCTCTGACCAGACGACGGCGTAGCGCAGCGTTTCGCCCAGGTAGTCCACCTCCACGATGTCGCCGGCGCTGAGGCGGTCGATGCCCCAGAAGACGGCCGGGCCGCGGTAGTGCGCGTCGGCGTATGCGACGGTGCGATTCAGGTCCACGTGGGCGCCGAAGATGGCGTTGCGGCCCTCGCCCGGGAGGCCACCGAGGCCCTGCCAGTCTGAGAGGTCGTACAGCGCGACATCCACGGGGCCGTATGGCTCCGGCATGATCGAGTCATCCACCAGCCAGAGTCCCACGGGCGCGTTCACGCCCAGCACGGGGATGCGGATGCGGGCGAAGTCGGTCCCGGGGGGCTCACCGTAGTCCTGGGCGAACTGGTCGACGCTGTCCGAGGCCACCACGTCCGGGTCGCCCGGAACCAGGCCGCTGGCGGTCTGGCCATCAAGCGGGAGGTCCGTGCCGGCCTCGGTGCGGCCGAACCAGCCGTCACCGCTGCCGCCGAGCGTGACGATCAGCACCGCCGCGGCGAGCGCGATGGCGGCGACGAGCGAAAAGACGATGATGGGAATGCGACGGGGATCGGAAGATTCCAGCAACGGGTCACCCTGCCATGCTCACTGGCTGTCAGAACTTGCCCGCCAACCGAATCGTAGATCGCCGTCCGCTTAGGCGCGCTCCCACGAGGGGCGCGCTCACCGCGTGGTCGTCCCTGAAGTGTCTGTCCGGGCAGTGAGATAAGTGTGAAGAGTGTGTCCGCGTTTCGTCAGGAGACGATGAGGCGCAATCCGTGGGCCTGGGTGCGGCGCGGCAGCGTCTCAACGTGGGTGCTGGCCCGAGGATCCGCCGCCGTCGCGATCAGGTGCAGCGCGGCGCGCGGCCGCGCCACTTCGACCTCCACGATGTCGCCGGTCTCCAACGCGGCATCGAGGGCGTGCAGTACCGCAGCCTCGGAGGCGAGGAGCGCCACCTCAGCGGGGCCGGTGGCCACCGTGCGGGCGGCGGCCGCGGCCTCGCGTAGCAGGGCATCGCCCGAGGCCGAAAGCCGACGCAGCGCCAGCGGGCTGACGAGCGTCTCCGCCTGCACTCGCAGCGAGGGGGTCTCGGAGCGCCGCACGTCCAGCGTGGCCAGGCGACCGTCCGCGTAGCGCAGCGTGACCGTCGCGCCACCTCGTGCCTCGGGGGAGCCCCAGGCGGAGGCGACGAGGGCGGTCGGGCGCCCGGGGAGCAGCCGGAGTGTGGCCGCGAGTGCCGCGTGCAATAGCGCGCGCGGATTGAGGCCGCCGAGATCGATCGCGAGGGCCTCGATCGACTCATTGCGGCCGGCAGCCACCACGGACCGGAGGCCGCTGGCGCGATATGACGGGCGGAGTGGGGCGACCGGCAGGTTGTCCTCGAGAGCCGCGGCTGCGACGAGGGCGAGTGAGTCCGCGTCCAGCAATTCGGTGGCGAGTAGCAGCGGGAGGCGTCGCCCACGCGCGGCGTGCACGGCCGCCGCGGCGTGCACGGCCGCCGCGGCGTGG
>JAQCKI010000048.1 GCA_027592645.1 Chloroflexota bacterium
GCCATCCGGGCCGCCTCGGGCAGCCGCCGCAGCACGAGCATGGAGACCACCCCGAGCGCGGGCCCGGCGGCGAGCAGCGCGAACGCCGGCCCCCAGCCGGACGCGTCCGCGATCGCCGGCACCGCGCGGATCGTCACCGTGGTGAGCAGGAAACCGAAGCCCAACTGGAACGCCAGCACGGATCCGCGGTACCGCTCGTCCGCGAGTTTTGTCATCGCCGTCGAGAACTGCGCCGAGTCCGCCACGACCGTCGCACCCCAGATCAGCGCGATCACCGTGATTAGGACGACCGCCGTGCCCGGGACGGCTCCGATGACCAACGCGCACCCGCCACTGCACGCCATCGCCACGGCGGTGGTCAGCGCGCGGCCGCGTCGCTCGGCGACCACGCCCGCAACGACGCAACTCGCCGCGCCGAGCACGAACACGGCGAACGATACCGCGCTCGCCAGCGCCGCCCGTCCCGCGTAGACCTCGGCCAGGTAGACGGGGAGCCACGCCCACATCGCGTACAACTCCCACATGTGGCCGAGGTAGCCGCCAAGCGCGAGCAGCGGCGCGCGCCCGGCGATCCCACGCCAGAACTCGCGCAGACTGACCCGCGCCGGCGCGGAGGTATACGGCCCGTCAGCCACCAGGCCGTGCATGATCGCGGCGCCGGCGATCGCGAGTGCGCTCGCGCCGATGAGCGTGACCTGCCAGTCCGCCGCAAGCACCGCACGCAACAGGTGCGGTGACCCCGATCCCAGCGTCAGCGCGCCCACGACCACGCCCAGCGCGAAGCCTCGACCGGTGCGGTACCAGCCGGAGATCACGTGCATCGCCGGCGGGTAGACGCCGCCCAGGAAGAACCCGGTCGCGAACCGCGCCGCCACCCAGGCATCGGACGACTCCGCCAGGATCGGGGCGACGTTCGCGAGGGCGGCTGCGACCGCAGCCAGCGCAAACAGCCGTCGCGGGCGTGTGCGCTCGGACAGATTGAAGAGCGCGGATGTCAGGGTGCCGGCGACGAAGCCGACCTGCACCGAGATCGTGAGCCAGGCGATCTGACCGCTCTCGAACCCCAGGTCAGAGGCAAGCGCGGGCGCCACCGCGTTCGTACTGAACCAGACGGAGAGCCCGCCCACGGTCGCGAGTGCAACCAGTGCGAGCATCCGTCCGCGTTCGTTCTGACCCTCGTCCACCGGCACCTCCCGCCGCGCAGATTATCGCGGCGGCTTGCCCGTGTGAGGGGGGTGAAGGGGGTCAGGTGCCACCTGTCGCGTAGGCCCGCTCATCGATCGGTTAGCCTCGATGTAGAGAGATGCACGAGGAACGCCGATCATGGGAGACCTGAACTACTACGACACGCTGATCACCGTGGCGAACGATTGCCCGGTGAGCACCAGTGTGGTGCCGCCGATCCGGGGCGACCGCAAGACCGTCGCCGTCTTGCAGTACGAGATGCTGGCCGCCGCGCCGTTCAGCCTCACCCAAGAGGACGTGCTGTTCGAGTCCTGGTACCAGCGCCAGCCGCTGGAGGACACATCGGAGCCGGAGAAGGCGCGGCTGCGGACCGCGTTCTTCGCGAAGTCGCAGCCCTGCCTGCGCTCCTCGCCGCTCCCGAAGCAGTACGGCTGGGGACTGCTGTTCGACAGCGAGGGCCGCGTGGCCCTCTGCCCGATGGATTCACCCGAGTACCGCCGCCTGACCGATGGCGATGCCGGCCTGGAGATCCTGAAGGCGATGCGCAACCGTCGGGGGTAGGTGGCTACCGCTCGAGCGTCACCGTGCCCGACCGCGCGTCCACCGTGACGCGAAACTGATTGAGGACGTCGTGGCCGAGCAGCGACGGCGAACGTGTGATGCCCGCACCGGGCAACGCCACGATCACCGGTTGCTCGGCGAGCGTAATGTGGCCGTCCTCATCGGTGAACAGGAGTTGCACGCACGTGCTTCCGTACTCGGCCGTTCCGCCGATGCCACCGACCGTTTGCAGTTGAGAAGGTTTCCACGTCCCATCCGCGTGGCCGGGTATGAGACGCGCGGCATCGTGGGCGTGAAGCACCGTCAGATCAGCGCCCGTGTCGACGAGGAACGCGACCATATGCCACTCAGCATCGGGCGAGGTCCGTACCCATGTCCGAAGGTAGGGCGCGGGCCGCGAGCCGGGGCGAGGCGCCGTGAACTCCCCGCGGATCACCAGACGTGCGGCGTGTCGTCGTCGCTAATGAACTGATACACGGCCACCGATCGATGCTCCTGCGGTACCAGCGCCGAGAGCGCGTCGAGCGACTCTGCCGTCCGCGATGACGCCACCGTCGTATGCGGCGACCCACTCGCCCATGTGCTGCTCAAGGAGGCGCGGCCACGCGGTGGCAAGGGTGGCTTCGTTCCGCTCAAGGATGAGAGTCGCGGCGCTCAGGCGCGCGCTGAGTGCCGGGTCGTTCACGCGAGTGAAGTTGGTCATGGCGACCTCCACGGGTGCAGATTAGCAGAACAGGCCCGGCTACCCCGCCCCCAGCGCCTTCACGCGCTGCCAGATGGCGTGCGTGATCTGCATCTCTGGCGCGGTGGCGTCCAGCACCAGCCAGCGGTCAGGGGCCTCGGCGGCCTGTTCGAGGAAGCCGCGCCGCACGCGACGGTGGAACTCGATGCCGGCACGTTCGAGGTAGTCGCGGCCCTTGCCGGTGCGCGCGAAGCCCTGCTCCGGCTCCAGGTCCAGCAGCACCACCAGGTCCGGCTGCAGGCCGCCCGTCGCTGCCTCATTCACAGCGTCCACGACCGTCCGAGGCAGGCCGCGGCCGTAAGACTGGTAGGCCACGGTGGAACCGGTGAAGCGGTCGCAGATCACGGCGGCGCCATCCGCCAGCGCCGGCTCGATCACCTGGCGGACGAGTTGGGCGCGCGCGGCGTTGAAGATCAGCAGTTCGCTTTCCGGCGATGGCGGTGGCTCATCGTCGGTGGTGGCGAAGAGCGCCGCGCGCAGCCGCTCGCCCAGCGCGGTGCCGCCTGGTTCGCGGCACGTGACCACGCGCCATCCCTCGCGTTCGAGCAGGCGTCGCAGGCCCTCGATCTGCGTCGACTTGCCGGCGCCCTCACCACCTTCGAGCGTCACGAAGACGCCGCGCCGCCCGGCCTCCGTCACTCGTCGTCGTCCCAGCCGACCGTGCCCGGTGGCACCGTCTCCTGCAGGATCGTGACGCGGCGGAACGGCTCGCGGCCCTTGGAGATCGAGCGCAGCCCGGCGCGGCTCACCAGTTCATGCTGGCGGCGGCGCAGGTAGGCGTTCTGCGGTGACAGTTCCACGGTGGAGGCACCGCGGAACGTGACCTCCGTCACGCCCGTCTCCGCCTCGCGCAGCGCGGCCGTGGTCGGGTCGTCGGTGGCACCCTCACCGCGCAGGGCGAGCAACTGGCGCTCGATCTGCGGGCCGGTGTTGTTGCGCAGCACGTAGATCGGGATGCCCCGCTCCTCAGCCTGCTTCAGCGGCCCGCTGCGACGCCGGTAGTACGGGCGGAGCGTGAAGACGGCGTCCGCCTCCTTCACCGAGTCCACGATGCGTGCCGCGGACCGAGTGTCCGCGATCGCCTGTTCCAGCCGGCCTCGGCTGATGCCGAACGGGAGCAGCCGTTTCTCCGGCCCGCCCGGTGCGGCCGGCAACGTTCGAGCGCGCTCCTGCTGCTGGCGCGCGCGCAGCGGCTCGTCCGGCGTGGTGCGCATCGGGACGCGCTCTACGTGGGCCACCTGGCCCCCCGCGCCGCCGACGCGGATCTCGGCCTCCACGTCGTAGCCGCGCAGCAGCGAGTCCACCGTCTGCGCTACGTCTTCGTGGATCGCCAGGCGGCGGAACGACTGAATCTCCACCAGCACCTCGAAGGTCGGCGGGTTGCGGCGCTCCAGCACGGTCTTCTGCGTGCCGCGGCGACGCGCCTCCTCGTCTGAGATCGTCACCGACTCGATGCCGCCGATCAGGTCAGAGAGCGTCGGGTTCTGCATCAGGTTGGAGAGCGTGGTGCCGTGCGCGGTGGCGATCAGTTGCACGCCGCGTTCGGCGATCGTGCGCGCCGCCTCTGCCTCCGCGCCCGTGCCGATCTCGTCGATGACCACCACCTCCGGTGTGTGGTTCTCGACGGCCTCGATCATCACCTCGTGTTGCATCGCCACGCGCGGCACCTGCATCCGGCGCGACCGGCCGATGCCGTGGTGCGGGATATCGCCGTCCCCGCCGATCTCGTTGGACGTGTCCACGATCACGACGCGCTTCTCGAGTTCCTCGGCCAGCAGCCGCGCCACGTCGCGCAGCATGGTGGTCTTGCCGACGCCGGGCGGGCCCAGTAGCAGCACGCTGCGGCCGGACTCGATGATGTCGCGCATCATCTCGCTGGAGCCGGACACGGAGCGGCCCACGCGGCAGGTGAGACCGACAATGTGACCGCGGCGGTTACGAATGCCTGAGATGCGGTGCAGCGTCCGAGGGATGCCGGCGCGGTTGTCATCGCCGAACTCGGACACCTGCGCCACGACGTGGGAGATCTCCGTGTCGGCGATCTCCACGTCACTCAGCACCACCTCGATCTTGCGGTAGCGCGCCGTGGGCTTCCGGCCGAGGTCGAGCACGATTTCGATGAGGCCATCGAAGCCGCGCTCGCGCACCGCCTCGGCGATGCGCACGGGCATGATGCCGACGAGCAGGTCGATCTCGCCCCGCTCCTCCGCGGTCATCTCGTGCGGAGGGCCGTCATCGTCATCGGGGTCGATCTCATCGACCTCCGTGTCGAGCAGGTCGACGAGCTCCTCGTCGTCCTCATCGTCAAATCGCCCCAGGCCGAAGTCGCGCGCGGTCTCTCTCATGCGGTCGTCTCGACCTCCCGTCCGGGTGTTAGCCGGTGATTGGAATACCTGCCCGAACGTACGCCTCGTCGCGTACCGGTCGGGCGATGCGCTTGCAGTGGAGCGTGAACGCGCGCTCCGGTTCCATCCCAGCGCGTTGCAGCGCCCCCGCCTCCGTGACGCCGCACTCCGCGAGCAGCACCACGTGCCGTGCCCCATCGCCGAGGCGTGCCGCCACTCCCGCCAACAGCGCGTCCGCGGCGGCATCCGCGCCCGGCATCGCGAGCAGCGTGAACTGTCCTGTGCGTGACGTGCGGGCGTAGCCGGCCAGCACGCCGTTCTGTTCCGCCACCAGCGTCACGCCGCGCTCAATCCAGCGCGGCTCCTGTGTCGCCTGCCACTCGTCCAACGTCATCGCGAACGCCTGCCGGGCGTTCGCCGGCCAGGCGCGCGAGTAGGCCTGGAACATGGCGTGCGTGTCGGCAACGGCGGCCTCGCGCACGGTGACATCTGCCGAAGGCACGAGCGGCACCAGTGCGCCCGCCCACAATTGCTCCCGCACCACGCGGCTGAAGCCCTCGCGCGGCGCTTCCTGCTCCGCGATCGAGCCGTTCGGCGTGCGCAGCAGCAGGTGAGTGGCCTCCGCGTCCGCCGCAGCGACGGAGGCCTGCCGGAGCAGATCGCGCAGGACGCTCACATCGCCCTCGGCGGGGTCGGTCTCGATGAGCGTGTCCACCTGCCACGCGCTCCGCTCCGCCAGGTCCCGTGCCGTGGCGATGCCACGGATCTCACGGCCGGCGAGCGAGATCCACGTCCTCCGGCCCAGGTGGAGCCATTGCTCGATGGCGGCGGAGAGCGGTCGCGGTGCGGCGCTGGGCTGTCCGAGGTGTTCCCGGGTGACCGCGAGATTCTCACGCACCTCACCATCGAAGGTGACGAGGGCGACCAGATCGGTCGGCCTGGGGGCGCGGGTGTCGGTCATCATGCTCAATGCTACCCCGTAGCAGGATGGCGCGCGGCCTTCACCATCCCCACAAACAGTTCGTGCAGTCGACGGTCTCGCGTCAGTTCCGGGTGGAACGAGGTGGCCAGCAGGTTCCCCTGCCGTGCGGCCACGATTTCGCCATCCGGAAGCGCCGCCAGCACCTCTACACCCTCGCCAATGGCGCTGATGATGGGAGCGCGGATGAAGACCGCTCGGAGTGGCGCGCCGTCCACGCCATCGATTGACAGGTCGGCCTCGAACGAGTCCACCTGCCGGCCGAAGGCGTTGCGCTCCACGGTGATGTCCATCACCGCCAGCGGCGGGCGGTCCAGGTTCGGGACTTCCTTTGCCAGCAGGATGGCGCCGGCGCAGGTTCCCCACGCCGGCATCCCACCGCCGATCCGTTCGCGCAGCGGCTCCATCAGCCCGAAGGCAATGAGCAGCCGGGCAATCGTGGTGCTCTCACCGCCGGGCAGGATCAGGGCGTCTACCGCGCGCAGTTGCGCCTCGGTGCGGACCTCCACAGCCTCCACGTCGCATTCGCGCAGCATCACGATGTGCTCCGCGAAGTCACCCTGGAGCGCGAGCACGCCGATGCGCAATGCGGAGCCGGCGCCCGTGGCGGGCAGGGGGGACGTGGCGCTGGTGGTGGGCATGCCCGGGGGCTAGTTCCCCCGTCCGGCCAGCAGTTCCTCCGGCTTCATCTGCGCCGTGGAGATGCCGCGCATCGCCTCGTCCGGGATCTCGGCGGAGACCTCCGCCAGGATGTGCGGGTCGTTGAAGTGCGTCACGGCCTTCACGATCGCGGCGGCCATCTGGCCCTGCACCTTGCGGCGCGCGGCCTCGGTCGGCTCGTTCATGCCGGACTTGAAGATGCCGGAGCCCACGAAGACGCCCTCGGCGCCCAGTTGCATCATCAGCGCTGCGTCAGCCGGGGTGGCTACGCCGCCCGCGGAGAAGTTGACCACCGGCAACTTGCCCAGCGTGTGCACCTCGCGCAGCAGGTCCACCGGGACCTGCAGATCCTTGGCGGTGACCCACAGCTCGTCTTCGCGCAGCGACTGGATGCGGCGGATCTCGCCGAGGATCGAGCGCATGTGCCGCACCGCCTCCACGATGTCGCCGGTGCCGGCTTCGCCCTTCGTGCGGATCATCGCCGCGCCCTCGGAGATGCGGCGGAGCGCCTCACCGAGCGTGCGCGCGCCGCAGACGAACGGCACCGCGAACCCATGCTTGTCGATGTGGTTCACGTCGTCGGCCATCGTCAGCACCTCGGACTCGTCGATGTAGTCGACGCCGAGCGCTTCGAGGATCTGTGCCTCGACGAAGTGGCCGATGCGGGCCTTGGCCATCACCGGGATCGAGACGGCGGCCTGGATCTCTTTGATCTTCTTGACGTGGCTCATGCGTGCCACGCCGCCCTCCTTGCGGATATCGGAGGGGACGCGCTCCAGCGCCATCACGGCGCAGGCACCGGCCTCCTGGGCGATCACGGCCTGCTCGGCGTCGGTGACGTCCATGATGACGCCGCCCTTGAGCATCTGTGCCAGCCCGGACTTTGCCGTCCACGTGGCGGTTTCGCCCTGCGAGCGGTGCCCGGTGCCGTTGTGGTTGCCGTTACTGGTCATAATGCTCCCGATCAGACTGAGAATTCAGTCTCCATTGTACGCCCGCCCCATTGATTGCGTGTTTCAGTCGGGTCTCTCCGGCGCCGTCCGGGACGCCCCCTGTCGGGTGCGCGCCCCCGCCACCACCCGTATGCTCGGGCCCATGGTTTCCAGTGCACTCCCCGAACGCCGATGGCTCGACGAGCACGTCTTTGACGGCGACATGCTCATCGGCCTGATCACCGACACCCACATCCCGGAGGCCCGCCGAGAGCTCTTCGACGAGGCCTATGCGGCCTTCCAGGATGTCGATCTGATCCTCCACGGGGGCGATATGCACGACATCGTGGTGCTGGACTGGCTGGAGCAGCGCTGCGGCGTCCCCGTGCTGGGCGTCTGCGGCAACGGTGATGATGGCTCCAGCGGCCGCACGATTGCGCCCGCGGATCCGCGCCTGCCCTATAACCAGTTGCTCCACATCGGCGGCTTCAAGATCGGGATGACGCATGACTTCCCCGATCGGGACATCAACGGCGCCGCCACGCTGGCGGAGCGAATGGAGCGCCACTTCGGCGGCACCATGCACGTGGTCGTCGCCGGGGACACGCACGTTCCGCTGGTGAAGACGTGGCGCGGCACGCTGATCGTGAACTCCGGCTCCCCCACCTACCCGCGTAACCTCAGCACCCAACTCGGCACCGTAGGCTTCCTGGACATCCGAGGCGGCCGCGTGGACGCCTGGATCGAACAACTCCACTAGCCACCCCGGTAGCCCTAGGACGCGCGTGCGGCGCCTCAGCGGGAACCGTGGCGGCTCCTGCAGCGTCTCACCGTTCGTACAGGGCCAATCGCCCGAAGGGGGTAGGGGATGCAGTCCATCACCACCGCGCTACGCGCCATGAACCAGCGGCTGCTCGTGATCGCCGCGATCCTCCTGTTCTTCGGGTTCGCCTGGGTCGCCTGGGTGAACCTCGGCGGCTCCGGTGACGACTCCGCCAGTGTCACCCAGGGCGGTACTTCCTCGAACACCGGCTTCCCCGGCGGCGCCGATGGCATGTCCGTCGCGCGGATGCCCGCACCCGGCGCGGAGTCCCCGCCGATGGCGAACGAGGAGCGCGGCAGTTTCGATGCCGTCTCCGGCGAGTCCGGCGTGAAGATCGACCCGGACAGCGGCGGCGACGTCCTGCTTCAGTCCACCATTGGGCGCACCGTCATCCGCAACGGCCAGATGGAACTCGCCGTCGAGTCGGTGACCGACTCGTTCGAGCGCGTTCGCCAGATGACGGAGGCGGCAGGCGGCTTCGTCGCGGACTCCACCATCTACGGCCGTGGCGACCACCAGTCCGCCAGCCTCACCCTGCGCGTCCCCGCCGACCGCTTCGGCCAGGTGATGGCCGACCTGCGCCTGCTGGGCATTGACGTGAACTCGCTCTCGACCTCCTCGCAGGACGTGACTGAGGAGTACGCCGACCTGGAGGCCACGCTGCGCAACCTGACCGCGGTGGAGAGCCAGTACCTGGAACTCTTGGGGCGCACGGAGACGATTGGCGACGTGCTGATGGTCCAGGACCGACTGAACCAGGTGCGGCTCCAGATCGAGCGCGTGCAGGGCCGCATCAACCTGCTGGACCACCTCACGAGCCTGGCGACGATCAGCGTCTACCTGACGCACGACTCCATCGCGACCATCCAGGAGCCGTCGGACGGCCTGCTGGACGCCGCCCGCGAGGCGTGGGACGCATCGCTCGCGGCGCTGACCAGCATCGCCCGCGCGGTCATCGTGGTCGCCGTGTTCTCCTGGTGGCTGGTGCCGGTGCTCATGGTGGCGCTGGTGCTGGGCCGGCGCGTCCTGCGGACGCGAACCCGCGTTGACACCCCGGAGGGGCAGGCCTAGCGTTTCCTCCTGAGGCCGGGTGGGTGTCCCACCCGGCCTCAGGAGGTCTATATGCGTCGCGGCAGCCTCACCGTCGCGGTTCTGTCCATCCTCGGCGGGATCGCTGCGCTCACCGGCGCCGTCACCACCGACCAACTGATCAGCCCGCTGGCAGCGCTCGGTGTAGTCCTGTTCCTCAACGCCGGCGTCCGCCTGCTGATGGCGCGGAGGCCCTAGCCCGTGCCGCACCACGCGCTGGATGGCGTTCGCTCCATCCTCGTCCCCGTTGATGGCAGCGAGGCCGGCTACCGCGCCGTGGCCGTAGCCGCGGAGAGCGCCCGAGGCGTGAAGGCCACCCTTCACCTGCTCCATGTCATCGAAGTGCCCCGCTCGATCCCGCTCGATGCCACGCTGGAGGGCGACATGCAGCGTGGCGAGGGCGTGCTGGAGCGCGCCGAGCGCATCGCCGGTGACTACGGCATGTCCGTGGAGGGCGACATGGTGCAGGCGCGCCGCGCCGGCCACGCTGTCGTCGACGAGGCCGTGGAGCGCGGCGTGGACATCATCATCGTGGGCGTGGACTACCACCGCCCGCTCGGCGGGTTCGAACTCGGGCCGCTGCCGAACTACCTCCTGGAACACGCGCCGTGCCAGGTCTGGCTGATCCGCTATCCCGCGCCTGAAGCGCGCGCTCGGTAGCAGGGGAGGAACAGGATGCGAGCGATCATCATGGGCTGTGGCCGCGTCGGCGCGGGGCTCGCCACGCGCCTCGTCGCAGAGGGGCACGAGGTCACCGTGCTGGACACGGACGCCTTCGCCTTCCGTCGCCTGCTCGCGGATTTCGCAGGCCGGCGTTTGGTCGGTTCCGGCACCGAAGACCGAATGCTGACGGAAGCCGGCATCGAATCCGCTGACCTCTTCGTCGCGGTCGCATCGGGCGACAACCGCAACATCCTCGCCTCCCAGAAGGCGAAGGAGATCTACGGCGTCCAGGTGGTGGTGACGCGGGTGAAGGATCCGCTGCGCGCCGAGATGTTTGCTGGCCTCGGGCTCCGCACGTTCAGCCCCACCAAGGTGGGTATCGAACTGGCGCATGACGCGCTGTTCGCCGCTGGCGGGCAGTAGTCATGTACATCATCGTCATCGGCGGCGGGAACGTCGGATACGGTCTCGCGCTGGAACTGCAGCGCCTCCCGGACTACGAGGTCACGATCGTCGAGCTCAGCGGGTCGCGCGCCAGTGCGCTGCGCCAGGAACTTGGCGAGATGGTGGTGCACGGTGATGGCAGCGAGATCGCCTTCCTGGAGGGCGTGGGCGCTCGCCGCGCCGACCTGTTGATCGCCGTCACCGCCGATGACGGCGCGAACCTGGTCTCCGCGCAGGTCGCGAAGCACTGGTTCAAGATCCCCCGCACGATCACGCGCGTGAATGACCCGCGGAACGAGCCGTTGTTCCGTCGCCTCGGCATCGATGCCATCGTCTCCGCCTCGGGCGCGGTGATGGCACAGATCGAGGCGACGATGCCGGAGCACACGCTGGTGCCGTTGATGGCGCTCGAAAGCGCCGGCCTGCGCGTCGTTTCGATGCGCGTGCAGTCCGGATCCGCCGCGGAGGGCAAGGCGTTGCGCGACCTGACGCTGCCGGCGGGGGTGCTGATCACCATCGTGATCTCCGCGGATGGTGCGAAGGCGCCGGACGGCTCTACCGTGCTGCGGCAGGGCGATGAGATCATTGCGGTCATCCCGCGCGAGGCAGATGAGCAACTCCGCGCGATGGTCACCGGCAGCCATCCGGGCGGTGGAAGGCCATAGGATGCGCGTCGCACACCTCGGCCCGCGCGGCACGTACACGGAGCAGGCCGCCGTCCAGTTCGACGCTGCCGCCGAGCTGCTGCCACGCGCCTCCGTCCCCGCGGCGATCGAGACGGTGCTCGCCGGTGAGGCGGACGTGGCCGTCTGCGCGATGGAGAACTCGATCGAAGGCACGGCCTCGATCGAGACGCTCGACCTGCTGATTGGCGCCGACTTCCCGCTCCGCATCTGCGGCGAGACGGTCGTGCAGATCCAGCACATGCTCGTCGGTGCGCCCGGGCTCGATCTCACGACGGTCGAGCGCGTCTACTCGCACCCCTCCGCGCTGCTCCAGTGCCGGCGCACGCTGGCCCGGCTGGCACCCCGCGCGCAGCCCGCGGCGGCGCTCTCCACGGCCGGTGCGATCGAGGGCGCGATCAACGAGCCCGGTTCGGTCGCCATCGGCAACGAGCGATCGGCGCTGCTCTACGGCGCCACGATCTACGCGCGTGACATCGGCGATGAGTCCGGGAACGAGACGCGCTTCGTGGTGCTCGGCCGCTCCGCTGCAGCGCGTACCGGCGACGACAAGACCTCGCTCGCCTTCACCACGCAGCACGACCGCCCCGGTTCGCTGGTAGAGGTGCTGGGCATGTTCGCGCGGCGTGGCCTCAATATGACGCGCATCGAGTCCCGTCCGACCCGTCAGCGCCTCGGCACGTACGTCTTCTTCGTGGATGTGCAGGGCCACACCGAGGATCCCGCGATGGTCGAAGTGCTGGCGGAGGCGGCCGGCGTCACCGACTGGTTGCGGGTGCTCGGGTCGTATCCTCGTTGGAAGTCGCGCGACTGACCTCGGCGTAGTCGCGCCACGGGAGGCTGCCCGTGCCAGAAATCCCGGACCTGGAGGCGATCCGCCACTACCTCGCGCCGCGCCTGGCCGGCCGCGTGGTGACGGAGACGCGCGCGCCGCTCGCATGGCTCGTGCGCACCGGCCCGGCGGGCCCCCCGTCGCTCGTCGAGCACGGCTTCGGCAGCATCGAGCGGCGCGGGCAGTACCTGCTGTTCGAGGTGGACGACGGCCGCCTGCTCGTCGTGAACCCGATGCTCACCGGCCGCTTCCACTGGGTAGAGGCGGAGACTCGTAAGCCACCGATGCTCGGCCTGGTCTTCGTCTTCGATGACGGCCACGAACTGCGCTACTCCGACCAGCGCCGCATGGGGCGCTGGTACCTGCTCGATGGCCCGGAGGCGCTGGGGAGCATCCCGCAGATGGAGAAGATGGGGCCTGACGCGCTCGAGATCGATGTGGAGGCATTCCTCGTGCGGATGCGCCGCCGGAACGGGATGCTGAAGCCCACGCTCACGAACCAGGACGTGATCGCCGGAATCGGGAACGCCTACTCGGACGAGATCCTCTGGCACGCCGGCCTCCACCCCCACCGCCGAGGCGCGACCCTGGCGGAGGAGGACTGGCGGCGGCTGCACGCGTCGATCCGCGCGGTGCTGGAGGAGTCGATCGCGCTCGTGGATGCCACCGTGCAGGCGGAAGGCATCGGTGCGAAGGAGGAGTGGCGGCAGCACCTGAAGGTGCACCGCCGGGCCGGGACGCTGTGTCCGCGGTGCGGACGCGAGGTCAAAGGCCAGGTCAAGGGTGGCTCAGAGACCAACTACTGCGTCGGTTGCCAGCCGCTGTTCTAAGGGTGGCCGGGGCACGCGCTTGCCATTCGTGATTGCTGACGCTTTCGTGAAGTGACAGCCTCCGGCGCGCGCGATACTCTCCGTCGCCAGTTGGAGCGTTGTGCCTGCCGGCCGCCCGATCGAGGGCAGACGCTCCTGGGGGGAACACTTTGAGCACGGACAGCATGAGCGGGCGAGACGGTCCGCTCCGAGCCATCGCCCCGGCAGACTCCTCACCCCCGCCGCCCGCCGCGGCCCCGAAGCCTGTCTTCGCAGGCGACGGCGGCCGCCCCCCGAGCGACAACTGGTTCACCCGCATCCGCACGTTCCAGTCGCTGCAGCACCGTGGTTTCCGTGACTTCTTCCTGGCCATGATCAGCCAGATGGCGTCGCAGAACATGCAGATGGTCGTGCGCGCCTACCTCGCATTCGAGATCACCGGCTCGTACGCCGCGCTCGGCACCATCGCGCTCGCCAACGCCGTGCCGGGCCTGGCACTCTCGATGGTCGGCGGAGCGATTGCGGACGCGGTGAAGAGCCGCAAGGCCGTGATGATGATCGGCCAGTTCTCGAACACCCTGAACGCCGGAGCGGTCGGCATGCTGCTGCTGTTCGGCATGCTCACCATCGAGCACCTGTTCATCGCCGCGATCGTGCAGGGCATCACCATGGCGTTGATGATGCCCTCCCGGCAGTCGATGATCCCGGCCCTGGTTCCACAGACGAGCCTGATGAACGCGGTGGCGCTGAATGCCGCGGGCATGAACTTCATGCGCCTCATGGCGCCGGCCATCGGCGGCTTCATGCTCGCGTGGGCCGGCGGCGCCACCGTCTACTTCTTCATGGCCAGCCTCTACCTGTTCGCCTGCGTGTTCCTGGTGAAGGTGCCCGAGCCGCCGCGAGAGGTGGTGCGTGCGGACGGCGGGGCATTCGCACAGTTCAAGTTCGGTCTGACGAACATGTGGGAGGGCATCCTCTACATCAAGCGGGATCGCGTGATGGGGCCGTTGCTCCTGATCAACGTCTTCGTGGTGATCACGGCCATGCCGTACATGTTCCTGCTCGCCGGCTTCGTCCAGGACGTGCTGGGCGCCGGCCCGGACGCGCTCGGCATCATCACCAGCGTCAGCGGGATCGGTTCGCTGGCGGGCGCGCTCTGGGTGGCCTCCATGGCGGCGAAGCGGCGTGGGGCGTGGTTCCTGATCGGCTCCGCATTCCAGGGCCTCATGTTGTTCCTGGCGTTCACGCTCTCCAACTCCGTCTTCATGCTCTCAGCGATCATGCTCGTCATGGGTGTCGGGCAGGCCGCGCGGCAGGGCCTCTCCAACGTGCTGGTGCAGGAGTACGTGGAAGATGCCTTCCGTGGACGCGTGATGAGCGTCTACATGCTCCAGTTCTCGCTCTCGAGCTTCGCGGCGTTCCTCACCGGCATGCTCGCCGCGTGGCTCGGTCCGCGCGCGGCGCTCGGTGGCATGTCGCTGGCGCTGATGGTGCTCGCGCTCGGTGCGCTGATCTTCATCCCGCGCCTCCGCAACCTGGAGTAGCGCGAGGTCGCCCGAGAGCAATCCCGCGCTATCGCGCGTCGATCGGCGGGTTAGCGCGCCGTTCCTCTGCCACGCGCAATCGTGCGGCGCGCGTGCGGGACGCCTCCAGCCGCGCCAGCATCGTCATCGCCTTGCGCGTGTCGGAGGCGATGCGGGCTGGCTCCGCCCAGCGAATGCGGTACTTGGAGAGCCAGTAGATGAATTCGCGCATCTCGGACTGGCTCATCTCTGCGCCGATGTAGCCGTGGTCCGCGTTGTAGAGGATCCGCAGTTCGTCCAACGGCTTGCCGTACACGCGCTCGAACGCCTGCACGTCCGCACCCGGCTGTCCGTGCCGCGCGAGTGTCCCCGCCTTCGAGAGTTCGAGTTCCGCCGAGAGCAGCAGCAGTTCTTCCACCACCACGCCGTACTGGAAATTCAGGTGCGCGCGGTACTTCGCCGGCCCAAGCGCCGCCTCGAACTCGTCTTCGTCCTGCAGGTGCGGCGGGATGCCGTGGACGATCAACTGCTCGATGCCTTCCGCCGGCAGGAGGTCCTCGGCGGCCGTCAGCAGCCGCTGCGCCAATAGCAGCCAGTCGAACGCCTCGCCCGCGATCAGGTAGCGGAGGAGAGTGTCATCGACGAACTCCTCGGGCGCGACCCATCGCGAGATCACGTGCAGCAGTGCGTGGTACCAGTCCGCGCCGCCCTCTACCGCCGCGCGATATGCCTCGATCGCACGCTCGGGCGACAGCGGGCCGTCGTCCGGCGCGCCGGGCTCATCGAGGACGTCGAACGCGTCCAGGTCATCGTTGATGCGTGGTACAGACATACAGGGACATTCTAACCCGCGCGGGCGGGCGAGATGGCGGGCCGCAGCGCATCTACCGTCGGGCAGCGCCCATGTCTGGCAACAGCGCCTCGCGCTGGCGCTCGATCAGCGCGTCCACGGTCCCATCGACGCTCATCGCGCTGGTGTCGAGCCACAGCCCGAGGCCCGCGAGTTCGTCCCGCATCGCCGCGTCCAGGTGCAGGAAGCGGTCGCCAGTCTTCCCGCCCCGCTCCGCATCACGCCCCTTCACGACCTCGATCGTCGGGGCGAGCACTACGAGGTGCAGGCGGCCGCCCATCAGGTAGTTGCGGAACGCGTCCAGGTGGTACCGGGTGACGACAGCCAGATCCATCACCGGTGTGAACCCTGCCTCTGCGTAGGAGCGCGTGAGCAGGCAGAGGTTGCGGATCGCCAGTTCGTACTGGCGCTCGGACTCACCCTCTAGGTTGCGCTCGGGCATCTCGATGCCGGTGACGATCTGGCGCCACAGAGCCTCGCCCTCGAGGTGCGCGGCGCGCTCGAAGCGGGCGGCGAGCGCGCGCGCCACGGTGCTCTTGCCTGCGCCGGGGATGCCCGTGATCAGCCAAAGGTCGGGAGGGCGGAAGAACATCGGCCGCCGCTACTGCACGCCGGGCGCGCCGTGGCAGAACTTGTACTTCTTGCCGCTGCCG
>JAQCKI010000049.1 GCA_027592645.1 Chloroflexota bacterium
AGACCCCTGCCTGTCCACCGCGATTCTCACTCTCGCGGTGGATCTGTTTCAGGGGGTCAGGTCACCGCCGGCCGACCTCCTGCCGCTACCCCCGAGCGCACCCACGTTGGACGACGGCGGCCCGGCGAACCGCTGCGCCGACTGCCAGCAGCCCTGCGGGACGGCAGCCCGGTGCTCACCCTGTGCCGCCAGACGCGCCCTGCACCCGGAGGAGGGAACCGCATGAGCAACATCACGCCGCCTATTTCAGCAACATCCGCGATGCGCTGCGCGCCCAGCCCACCGCGCCACCGCCATCTGAGGTGGAGTGATGGCCTGGTCGAAGCGCACGCGACACGGGACGTCGGGCTGGGCGTGACAGCGCACGGTGCGAGCGGTCCTCGAGCGCGACTTCGGCGCGTGCCGGTTCGGCCTGCCCGGCTGCACGCGCCGAGCGACGACGGCTGGACACGTCGTCGCCAAGTCCGCCGGTGGCAGCGACCACCCATCGAACCTCAAGGTCTCGTGTGCCGCCTGCAGCGCGGCGAAGCGCCGGCAGGAGTCCATAGACTGCCATCAGACGCGCTGTTCGGCCCCTGTGCTGTACAGGGCGGGGTGCCGGGTGCCGCGAATCGCGGACGGTACGGGCGTGCCTCGCGCGCAGGTGGCCGAGGCGTTCCGCGCCATCCCCGGCGCTTCGGTGCCGGACCCGGACCGCCTCTGGACCGTGCCGCGCGTTGACCTCGGCACTGGCGAGGAGAGCGGCGTCGGGTCGTTCCCGCCAGCCACCGGCGAGGTGTTCCCGACGCTGGTCTCCGCGGTGGACTCGGACGGCAACGAGGTCGCGGGCATTCGCCTGCCGGACCTGACGACGCCGCTCGGGACGCACGCCGGCTGGAACGTGCGTCACCCCCAGACGGGGGGCGCCGGCCAGATCATGCCGATGGTCGGCTCCACGCTGCCCTTCGCGGCGACGCGGGGCGAGCGTGAGGCGAGCGCCGATCCGCGCCCCTCGATCGAGGAGCGGTACGGGGGACGGGACGAGTACCTGGCCCGGGTGCGCTCGGATGCCGCGCGTCTCGCAGCGGACCGCTACCTCCTGACGGAAGATATTGAGGTGCTCGTGGCGGACGCGGTCGCGCGCTGGGACGTGATGGTGCCGGTCACGGCCAGATAGCGTCGCGGCGGGATCCGACGGCCCATGCGGCGCGACGGGTGGGTGTGAGCAGGCTCGCCCGAGTGCCAGGTCGACGCGCAGGGCTTCAATTCGGCCGTACGTGGCCGGTCAGGTCCGTGGCGCCCGGAGGGACGCGCGGTAGGGTATCTTCCCGCTGCCCACGATGCCGCGTCGATCGTTCGTCGTAGAGAAAAGCAGTGACTCGATGCAAGACCGGAACCTCACCGAGGCCGACCCGTCCGAGAATGTGTCGCCCAACGGCGATGCCGTCGCGGACACATCGCCCGCTGGTAGCGGCGACCAAGGCGCACCCGTTCCGCCGCTGGTTGTCACCGGGGGTCCGCGGGGTGGTCGCTCTGCGTACGCGACGCGCGTCCTGACCCAGGGGAGTGTCGCCGGAACGCTGTGGTTCCTGGCCTGGCCGCAGATGGTCGAGGGCATCCTCAACATCTCAGACACGCTCTTCGACTACTTCTGGGCAGGTCGCTACGTCGGCTTCATGGCGATCGCGGGGCTCGGGGTCGCGCAGACATACATCATGCTGCTGTCCACGGTGCGCCAGGGCCTGGACATCGCGATGAAGGCGATGATCGCGAGGGCGTACGGGGCCGGCCGGGTGGAACTTGCGAACCACATTGCAGTACAGGCGCTGTCGGTCACCATCGCATTCGTCACGCCCGTGGCCATGCTCGGCATCATCTTCACTGACTGGCTCCTACGTGTGATGGGCCTCGGTGGTGACCTGATCGACATCACTCGGCTGTACATGAAGATCCAGTTCTTCGGCTTCGGGGCGATGGGTGTGCGCATGATGCTTGCGGCGGCGCTGCAGTCATCTGGCGACACGATGACGCCGATGAAGGCGACGACCGCAACCAGGTTCGTCAGTCTGATCCTGGCACCGATCCTGATGTTCGGCGGTATCCCGATCGTGGGCCTGCACCTGTTCCCCGAACTGGGCATTCCCGGCCTGGCGCTTGCCGCGGCGACCGGACACCTGGTGGGGATCGCGTGGAACGGCTATGCGCTGCTCGAGGGGACGTCGCGCTTGAAGTTGACGGTACGTGGCTACCGCCCGGACCCGTCCATCCTCAAAGAGTTGATCCGGATCGGCTGGCCCGCGGCGGTCACGACCGCCGAGCGTTCGGTCTCACAACTGTTGCTCCTGAGGTTCGTCGTGCCGTTCGGGAACACGGCGATCGCGTCGTACTCGCTGGCCCGGCGTGTGATCCAGGTCAGCAACGTGGGTGCGATGGGCTTCGGGCGTGCGTCCGGCATCCTGGTCGGGCAGAACCTGGGGGTGGGTAACGAGCAGCGCGCGAAGGAGACGGTGCGCTGGGCCGTGGGCTACATCGCGGGCATCAAGGGCTTGCTGCTCGGGTCGATGTTCCTCTTCCCGCTCTTCGTGGCCGGCATCTTCTCGCAGGACTCGGAACTGATGGAGGTCGTGGGGCCGTGGATCCAGATCATGTGCGTCGCTGCGTACCTGCAGGCGACGGCGCTGGTGATGCGGCAGTCGTACGAGGTCGCGGGCGACACGATGTCCGCGATGATCGTGACGTTCCTCGCGATGTGGGTCGTGGAGATTCCTGCGGCGTGGTACCTGTCGGAGCATACGTACATGGGGCACTACGGCGTGGGCGTGGCCATCGCCCTGGCCGGACTGTTGACCAACATCCTGTTCATTGCGTACTACTTCCACGGTCGCTGGCTGCGGGTCGGGATCAAGGCGATCCAGGATGGCGACCGCCGTCAACGTGCGAGGGAAGCAGCGTCGGTACGACACTAGATCACTGCTCCTTCTTCTGGGTTTCCGGTGACGGGCGCACCTGACAGCGCCCGTCATGTCGATACGTGAGCGCCCGTGAGTTGGCGGAGAGGACGGACATCGCGTGAGCATCGATCAGGCTCGATTGCACCGTGCGTTGAACCCCGCGTCGGTCGTCGTCATCGGCGACAAGGCGCCGAACTACGGTTGGCTGCGGCGCCAGGCGGAGTTCCACGGTCCGGTCTACTCCGTGCAGGTCGACCCGAAGGAGATCGAGGCGATCGAGCGGCTCGGCTTTACGAACTACACCTCCCTGGACGATGTCCCGGGCGATATCGACCTCGCGATCTGCGCCGTACCGCGCCAGGTGGCGCCCCGAATCGTCGCGGCCGCGGCGGCGCGGGGCGTCGCCGGGATGGCAATGTTCACCTCCGGCTTCGCCGAGACCGGCGAGCCCGAGGCGATTGACATGCAGCGGCAGATCGTGGAGATCGCCGCCAGCAGCGGGATGCCGATCGTCGGCCCCAACTGCCTCGGCATCTACAACCGCCGCATCGGGTTGAAGTTCAGCGACGACCAGGAAGCCGGCGAAGGCGGGACGGTCTCCGTTGCGGGCCAGAGCGGTACCAACACCAGTGGTCTCATCGCAGGCATGCAGCGTGCGGCGGTGAAGGTAGCGCGAGGCATATCGTTCGGGAACGCCGCCGTGGTGAACGAGGCGGACTACCTCCAGTACTTCGCGGGCGACCCCCTGACCGAGGTGATCGTCATGTACATCGAGGGCGTTCGCGATGGCCGCCGGTTCTTCGACCTGCTCCGCACCGTCACCCCGCGCAAGCCCGTGATCCTCTGGCGCGGCGGCCGCAGTGAGGCCGGCGCGCGCGCCGTGGCCTCGCACACCGCCTCGCTCGCCTCCTCGACGGCGATCTGGGAGGCCATGCTCCGCCAGACCGGTGCGATCGGCGTCGGGTCGATGGACGAGGCGGTGGACGTCGCCGCTGCACTGGTCCACACGGACCGTCCCACCGGGCGCCGGATCGCGCTCATCGGCATGAACGGCGGGCAGTCCGTGGCCCTGACCGACCAGTTCTCCGAACAGGGGTTCGACGTACCGCCGCTGTCGGAGGCCTCATACGAGTACCTTGCGAAGTTCTTCGTCGCCGTCGGCAGTTCGTACCGCAACCCGTTCGACGCCTCCTCCACGATCCGTCGCGAGGACGACAACCTCGCGAAGATCCTCCAGGTCATCGCGGATGACGGCGCCATCGACGGCGGGGTCGCGATCGAACTGGGCGCGCGGGACCTCGATAAGGACCCGGCCGAACTGGACGGGATCCTGGCCTTGCTCGACGGGTTCCGGAAGCGCACCGGCCAGCCAGTGGTCGCCCTGATGCACGACAACGGCGGGGGCTCCGGCGGCGTGGAGGCGATGTTGCGCGCTCGTCGCCACGTGGCAGATCAGGGGTTCGCCGTGTTCCCGTCCTACGAGCGTGGTGCGGTCGCCCTCGGCCGTGTCGTCGCGTCCAACGAGGCACGCGCCGAGACCCCGTAGGGGAGAGTGTCCGGCTGGACGAGCGAGGATCACTCTCGGCGGTGCCGCGCGCGCCGATTACATACGTACTTGACAGGACCCGGCGTAATCGTGACGCTACGGTCGCTCCGACGCCCCCAAGTGCGGGCGTGCGCATCCGGCTCGCATCGCGCGGGCCGTCTGCAGCGGGAGCGTACCGAAGGGACCTTGCCATGGACTGGGCCGACAACGGGGAGCAAGCCGCCTTCCGCGCGCAGGTGCGCGAGGTGCTGGAACGGGGTCTCCCGGACTACTACAAGAACCACACCGGCGGTTCGGAGGAGGCCGGCGGCTGGAACGCTGACCGCAAGTCGGACGACCCGGTGCGCCGCGACGCTGCTCAGACGTGGGCGAACGTGTTGGCCGAGCGTGGCTGGTTCGCACCGCACTGGCCAAAGGAGTACGGCGGCGGCGGCCTGAGCCCGATGGAGCAATTCATCTACAAGCAGGAGATTGCGCTCGCCGAAGCGCCCGTGGTGGGCGGCTCGGGCGTCTCGCTGCTGGGGCCGACCCTCATCGTCCACGGCACGGAAGAGCAGAAGAAGCGATACCTCCCCGGCATCCTCTCGGGTGAGGTGGTCTTCGCGCAGGGCTACTCGGAACCGGGCGCGGGCTCTGACCTTGCGTCGCTTCAGACACGCGCCATCCGCGACGGGGATGACTTCGTGGTGAACGGCCAGAAGATCTGGACCTCCGGGGCGCACCTCGCGGACGCCCTCTTCGCACTGGTCCGGACGGACCCGGATGCCCCGAAGCACCGCGGGATCACGTTCCTGATGATCGACGACATCAAGACGCCGGGACTCTCGGTCCGCCCACTGATCAACATGGCATGGCAGCACGGCTTCAACGAGACGTTCTTCGAGGATGTCCGCGTGCCCGTGGCGAACGCCCTCGGCGAGATCAACCGCGGCTGGTACGTCGGCGCGACGCTGCTGGACTTCGAGCGCTCCAACGTCGCCGGCGCTGTCGCCGCGCGACGCACCATCAACCGGCTGTTCGACTACCTGGATACCGTCGAGGGTCAGCTGCAGTCCGTGCGCGACAAGAGCGTCGGCCAGTGGAACTCGCTGCGCCACGAACTCACCGACCGCTACATCGAGACGGAGGTTGGCTACAACTTCTCATTCCGCATCATCTCGATGCAGAACCGCGGACTGATTCCGAACTACGAGGCCTCCACGGCCAAGATGTTCATCTCGGAGGCGGGCCAGCGGCTGCAGCGCACCGGGACCAAGGTGTTCGGCCTCTACGCGAACGTCTGGGACTCGGGCAGCAGTCACGCACCGATGGGGGCGTCCTTCACGCACGGATACGTCACCTCGATCCCGGCGACCATCGCCGCCGGGTCGTCCGAGATCCAGCGCAACATCATTGCCACACGCGGACTCGGTCTCCCGCGCGGGTAGGCATGCGAGCCCTCACGGGAACAGTGGCAGGCTGACCCCCGGCCGATGAGGCCGGGGGCAGGGCGGAGGAGCGACATGGCCAATCAGCGACGTGACGCCGCAATCGTCGGTATCCACGAATACCCCCTGCGCGTCGCACCCGGACGCTCCGCGATGCAGATCAAGGTCGAATCGATCAAGGCGGCGCTCGAAGACGCCGGGCTCAAGTGGAGCGACGTCGACGCGATCTACGACACGAACGACGGCGAGGGTGGCGGCGGCCTCGGCATGGCCGCCTACCTCGGCCTCTCACCGACGGTGATCGACACGACGGCGGTAGGCGGGTCGTCCTACGAGTTCCAGGCTGCCCACGCGTTCCGCGACATCGCCGCGGGAAAGGCGAACGTCGCCATCCTCAGTTACGGCTCGACCGCCGCCTCCAGTCGCCGTGCGATCGGTACCGGCGGCGCCACGGGCGTCGGCCTGCCGAACTGGCAGAACAACATGGAAGACCCGTACGGGATGATCACCGTCGGGAACTACGCCCTCGTCGCTCGGCGCCACATGCACGAGTACGGCACCACGACCAGGGACCTCGCGGAAATCTCCATCGCCACCCGCCTCCACGCCACCCGGAACCCGGAGGCCGTCAAGGCGATGTCCGACTTGCAGTTCGTGGGCACGGGCGAGATCACGGTGGAAGACGTGCTCGAATCCCGCATGATCGCGGATCCGCTGCACCTCCTCGAGTGCTGCATGCAGTCCGATGGCGGCGGTGCCGTGGTGATCGCGAGTGCGGACGTCGCGCGCGGCACGCGTAAGCCACCGGCGTGGATCCTCGGCACCGGTGAGGCGACGAAGTACCGCCAGAACGGCGGCGACATCACGACCAGCGCGGGTGCACAGAGCGGCCCCGCCGCCTTCGCTGAGGCACAGGTGCGCCCGGACGAGATCGACATCGCCATGATCTACGACTCATTCACGATCACGGTGGCGGTGTGCCTCGAAGACCTCGGGTTCTGCAAGAAGGGCGAGATCAAGGACTTTGTGAAGGACCAGCGCCTCCGCTTCGACAGCCCGTTGAAGCCGACGCTGAACACGGATGGCGGTGGATTGTCTTCCAACCACCCGGGGATGCGCGGCATCTTCTTGCTGCTTGAGAGCGTGCGGCAACTGCGAGGCGAGTCCACCTCGCAGGTCGCGGATGCACGGCTCGCCGTCGCGCACGGCAACGGCGGCGCACTGGGCGGGAGCCACTCTGGTGGCACCGTGATCCTGGCGCGCGACTAGTCTCACACCCTCGTCCGGCGAAGCGAAGAGGAGCCCCCGATGCCCAGCCGACCACAGCCCCGATTCCCCGAGCCCCACACGGAGCCCTTCTGGGCCGCCGTGAAGGAGGGGCGCCTGACCTACCAGCAGTGCACGGACTGCCAGACGGTGGTCTTTACGCCGCGACTCGTCTGCACGAGCTGCGGTTCCGACCGCCTCCCGTATCGCGACTCCAGTGGCGAAGGCAGCATCTACACCTTCACCGTAGTGCGCCAGAACAGGAACCCGGTCTTCGCCGAGATGGGCGCATACGTGCTCGCCTGGGTGGACCTGGACGAGGGCTTCCGCATGCTCTCGAACATCGTGGGTGCCGCGGATCCGACGCGCGACATCTCAGTCGGGCAGCGCGTCCGGGTGGAGTTCGAACCTCAGGAGTCCGGGGACTACCCGATCCCGGTATTTCGGCCGATCGCGTAATCGCACGACCCCTCTCCTGATGGCTGTCTGCCCGCCATCACAAACGTGGTGGTATCTTCGCAGCGCTTCGATCGGGGGTGGGTGATGGCTGCACCGCTCGAGGGGCTCCGTGTCCTCGACCTCACACGCAACGTCGCCGGACCGTATGCCACCAAGATCCTCGCCGACTTCGGCGCCGACGTACTGAAGGTGGAACCTCCGGAAGGCGATCCGTCCCGGACGTTTGGCCCGTTCCCGGGCGACGAGCCGCATCCCGAGCGCTCGGGCCTGTTCCTGCACCTCAACACCAACAAGCGCTCGATCACCCTGGACGTGGCTTCCGAGACCGGGGCCGCCGAGATCCGCCGGTTGTCCGCAGGCGTGGACGTCGTGATCGAGGACCAGCCGGCGGGGGCGGCGGCCCGCTGGGGCTGGGGCTGGTCGACGCTCTCGGCCGATCACCCCGAACTGATCATGGTCTCGATCACCCCGTTCGGCCAGACGGGCCCCTATCGAGACTATCGGGGCTCGGAGATCACGCTGCAGGCGATCGGCGGGCCACTTCACCAGACGGGGCACATCGAACGTGAGCCACTGAAACTGGGCGGACACGTCGCGCATTTCCACGCTGGCCTCACGGCGGCGTTCGCGATCCTGACCGCATTCCGCCGCGTCGAAGGTGGCGGTATCGGCGACTACATCGACGTGTCGGTATACGAGTGCCAGTCGGGGTTCCGCGACCGCCGCACGATCGCGCTTACTGCGGCGTCATACACCGGGCAGGCGGCGCGTCGAGGTGGTGCGGTGCTGCGCGTCGGCGCCGGCGTCCGACCGTGCCTCGACGGTTACGTCAATCTCCAGGCAGGCGGCGTGAGGTTGCCGCTCCTGCTCCGGCTGATCGGGCGCGAGGACCTGATCGGACACCCGGGACTCGCCAACAACGCGATCGCCGTGCCGCCGGACCTCGCCGACGAGATCGAAGCGTCCTACCTCGTCTACCTCCTGACGCGTACCAAGCGAGAGGTCGTGGCCGAAGCACAGGCACTGGGCATTCTCGGTGGCGCGATCCTCACGATCGCCGACCTCGTCCAGGACCCGCACTATCGGGATCGCGGGGCGTGGGAGACCATCGACCATCCGCACACCGGCCCGGTGGAGTACCCCGGCCGTCCGTTCATCATGTCTGCCTCCCCGCGTCCTCATCCCCGGCGGGCACCTCTGTTAGGCGAACACAACGACGAGGTACTCAGTCACGCCTCTACTGTTCCCCCGGGCGGAGACCGCGCGGCCGCCGCGCGCAGTGCGGCAGGCGACGGGCCTGCGCCTCTGCCGCTCGCCGGCATCCGCGTCGCCGATATCACCGTGGTCTGGGCGGGACCAAACGTGACGCAACTCCTCGCGGAGTGGGGCGCCGAGGTCATACGCGTCGAGCCCATCAACCGCATCCAGCCGTCCACGCGCGGAGCGGAGCGGATCTACACCCGGGAACAGGCGACGGCTTTTGCGGCCCAGGGTCAGCTGCTCGGTGCGTACCCGGACTTCGACCCGAAGGACGATCCCTGGAACCGGGTGCCGGCGTTCAACTCGCACGCGCGCAACAAGAAGTCGATGGCCTGCGACGTGATGTCGCCGGAGGGACGCGAGGCATTCCTGCGCCTGATCGAGCGGTGCGACGTCTTTGTCGAAAACAACGTCCCGGTGACCATCGACAAGGCGGGGATCACGTACGAAGAGCTGCGTCAGGTCAACCCGCGCCTGGTGATGCTGCGGATGCCGGCGTTCGGCCTGAGCGGGCCCTACCGGGACTATCGGGCGTTTGGCACGCATGCCGAGGGCATGGTGGGACACCATTACCTGCGTGGATACACCGACGCCGATCCCAGCTGGACGGGCGAGGCACTGACCGCGGACGGGGTCAACGGTGTCCAGGGCGCGGTCGCGGTGCTCATGGCGCTCCGTCACCGCGACCGTACCGGGGAGGGTCAGCAGGTGGAACTGCCGCTGGCGGAGGGGTTCACTCCAACGCTCGCCGAGTTCATCCTCGAGTACACGATGAACCAACGCGATCCGCTGCCGCAGGGCAACACGCACCGCTGGCACGCGCCCCACGGGATCTACCCGTGTTCCGGCGAGGACGAGTGGATCGCCATCGACGTTGCCAGCGACAAGGAGTTCCGCTCGCTCTGCGATGTCCTGGGACAGCCGGCACTGGCGACGGACGGCCGCTTCGCCACCGCCGAGGCGCGTCGCGCGGCGCTCTCCGATCTGGACGCCGCGATCGGCCTCCTGACCAGGCAGCAGGGCAAGGAAGCGCTGTTCCACGCCCTACAGCAAGCGGGCGTGACCGCCGCACCGGTCCGCGATGAGCTCGGTGCGCTCGCGTGCCCGCACCTGGCGGAACGGCGCTGGTTCCGGGAGATCGAGATGTCAGATGTGGGGACACACCGGTATCCGGGGTACCTCTTCAAGATGCTCCGTACACCCGACGATGTTCGCCTGCCGCCGTGCAAGCTGGGTGAGCACAACGAGGAGATCTATCTCGACCTGCTGCAGTACTCGCGTTCCGAGTACGAGCGGATGGTCGAGGCGGGACTCGTGGGCACCGGGTATCGGGCGAAAGTGCTGGGTCGCGATGAGGGTTAGCGGCACCATCCGCCACTAGACGCGCGCGACACCAGACACATGGCCGCTCTCGTTGATCACGCACGCATGGCGAGGAGGCTGGCCGCCAGCGTCACCATCGCAGCGCCGAGGAGCTTCAGCGGCAGTTCCCAGGTTGCCAGCAGCCGTACGCGATCCCAGGTCTCGTCCCCACTGTCCCCCTCGAAGACCGCACGCGCACCGTGCCACTCGCGCCGGACGTGGCGGGCGGGCGTGCTCAATGCGCGCTGGGCCAGACTCAGCAGCGTGGCCGCCGCGGCCAGCAGCAACGGCGCGGCCGCCAAACCCTCAGCCTGCGCCCAGTAGCCGACGATCACGGGGAAGCCACCCCACGCGAACGCGAAGCCAACATCGGAGTGCAGGAGCCGGTGCCATTCAAGCGTGTAGCCGACCATCAACAGGAGACCCACGGCCGCCCACGCCACGATCCACGGCGACAGCCACACGACGCCGAACGCCGTGACCACTCCCGCGCCAGCAATCCCCACGCCACTGATCGTCAGGAGCGCACGGTCGCTGAGCCCGGTGCCAAGCGGGCGACTATGCCACTCGTCGAGGGCATGCGCGGCCACACCGGTACCGAAGAAGAACGCGGCGAGCGTGCCGCAGAGGCGAAGCCATCCGAGCTCGGAGGCCATCGTTGCCCCGAAGATCACGTACGACAGGTGCCACGCCGTGTAAGGCGCGTGGAGCAAGGTGAGCAGGTCGCCGGTGACGCTACCGGTGCGCGCATAGAACGAAGGCTGCAACCGTGAACCACGACCCTTCAGGATCACGACCGACGCGCCCACATTAGCAGCCCGCCGCCCAGCGACCGGCGTGCGATCTGGACATCTTCGAACCCGGCCGAGTGCCACAGGGCGATCAGTGCCGGATCAGGGAAGCGCCGGGCGAACCGATCGATACTCGGACCCAGGAACGCCCCCACCCGGGACCACCTTCGCCCTGCCAGCAACCCGGCCGCCGGCAGGCCCAGGCGCGTATAGAGCCACCACCACGGGCGCCATACGCCGCGCGGCCGTCCAAACTCGACCATGCCGATGACGCCGCCCGGACGTAGTACCCGGGCAAGCTCGCGCATCGCCACGGGTGGCTCCACGTACCGCAGCAGGTAGCCGAATGTCAGCGCGCTGAACGAGCCGTCCGGGAACGGAAGCGCCTCCGCAGTGGCAAGCACCGTCGCCGCTCCATTGCGCCGGGCGACACCGAGCATCTCCACGCTCAGGTCGAGCGAAACGACGTCGTGCCCCTGTGCCTGGAGCAGGCGCGTGACGAGACCCGTGCCAGCGGCAACGTCGAGCACGCGCGCACCGGGCGGAGCTTGCAATCGCGCCACCAGCTCCGCCCGCCAGCGCGGATCCTGCCCGAGGCTGAGCAGCGTCGACCACCGCTCATAGTCGGAGGCGATGGGAGGAAACAACCGCAGGGCCGACCGGTTGCCGGGGGTGAGCACATTGCCCATCGGGGGATTCTCGCACAGTACCGACACCGAGGACGGAGGCGTCCCGGGCGCCGCCGTCAGGAGGCTGGCTGTCCCCGATCGTTCGGGAAGCGGAAGGTGGGAGGGCGCATCGCACCCGTAATGGTGCATGCTAGTCTCCACTGGAAACCTGGAGGGCACCCGATGAGCGTCGGCCATGGGCTTCCCGCGTTTGACCTGCAGGTATTGCGGGGCGGTGACGGCCGGCGCGCCTTTCCGGCCGGCGGCCTTTCGCTAATCTGCTTCGCCAAGGAAGACTGCGCCACCACACGCCTGTCGATGCCGTTGCTCGCGGCGGCACACGAAGCCTTCGGCGGAGCTGTGGAGTTCCTGACACTCCTCCAGAACGGCGAAGAGGACCTGGTACTCGGCGACGAGTACGGGTTGGCGATGCCGCTGCTGGACGACTCCGCACTGCACACCTCGTTTCGCTATGACATCGACACCGTGCCTACGTTGATTCTCGCGGACCGCGAGGGGCACGAGTTGCGGCGATTCTGGGGCTTCGGGCGCGACGACTGGCGTGACCTCGTCGGCCACCTGGCCGACCTCACCGGCGTCGACACGCCCGCCATCGACTGGGAGGCCTACCCGGAGTCCCGGCCGGGCTGCGGTTCGAAGTCGGTGGAGCCGGGGATCTTCGAGCGCCTGCAGGCGGACGCGGAGGGTTCACCCATCCGTGCGCGGCGCATTGAGATCGCCCCGCATGACGATGTCCACGAGTTCATGTTCGACCGCGGCCTGACGGATGGTCTGCCGGTGGTGCCGCCGACGCCGGAGCGCCTGATGCGGATGCTGAGCGGCACGAAGCGCGATCCGCAGGAGGTGGTCGCGATCGTCCCGCCGAACCTTGCCCCCGCCACGGTGGAGAAGGTCGCCATCAATGCCGTGATGGCCGGCTGCAAGCCGGAGTACCTGCCCGTCGTGATCGCTGCCCTCGAGGCGATGTGTACGGACGAGTACAACGCCCACGGCGTGTTTGCGACCACGATGGGCGCCGTGCCGGTGCTGGTCGTGAACGGGCCGATCCGTCACCGCATCGGCATGAACATGGGCATCGGCGCGCTGGGGCAGGGGAACCGCGCGAACGCGACCATCGGCCGCGCGGTGCGGCTGGTGGTCCGCAACGTGGGAGGGGCGACGCCCGCGGGCACCGAGCGCACCACCCTCGGTACCCCGATGAAGTTCACGATGTGCTTCGCGGAGTGGGAGGAGCGTAGCCCGTGGGAGCCGCTGCACGTGGAGCGCGGCTTCGCGCCGGAGGATTCCGTGGTGACCGTCTTCACCTCTACCGGACTCAGCCTGATGGTCGACCAGACATCCAGGACCGCGCACGCCCTTGGCGGGTCGCTCGGGATGAAGATGGAGGGCCTGCACAACCTGAAGAGCCACGGGATGGGTGACGTGGTGCTGGTGCTGCCCCCGGAGCATGTGGACACGATCTGGCGGGATGGCTGGACGAAGGATCAGGTCCGCGACCGGATCCAGGCGGCCTCGTCGCGCCCGCTTCGCGAGTTGTTGCAGGACGAGGAGTCCGGTGCGGGAGTCGATCCGGCGCGTTTCGGACCGGATGGTCCGACGGAGGAGCAACTGGCGCAGCCGGTCCCGAAGTTCCGGGATGCTCGTTCGATTCACATTGTTGTCGCCGGCTCAAACGCCGGGAAGTTTTCCAGCGTGTTCGAAGGCTGGGCCAGCGGACCGACGGGTTCACAACCGGTCAGCCGCAAGATTGAGGAGGTCTGACGTGGCAGAAGCGCCCGCAGGGACGGTCATCATGGATCCGACGGACGAGCGAGAGCCGATCCGCCGCGAGCTGACGAGAAGGCCGGAGCACATCACCGGCACCGTGGGACTGCTCGACATTTCGAAGCCTCGCGGCAACGTCCTGCTGGACCGGCTGGAGCGGGCGCTCCAGGACCGGCTGCCGGGCGTGGAGATCCGCCGGTACGCGAAGCCGACCTATACCAAGCCGGCACCGCAGGATCTGCGACAGAAGATCGCCCAGGAGTGCGGCTTCGTCATCGAGGCCCTCGCCGACTGAGGATCCTGCACGACGTGCAGTGTGCACGACACCGTTTGGTTCGAAACACAGGGCATCCCCTCCGTCTTCCTGGCTTCCACGGAGTTCGTGGACGCGGCTGCCAGGCAAGCGACCGCGCTCGGCCTGCCGGACGTGAAGCGGCTCTTCGTGCCGCACCCGATCCAGGATGCCACGGACGAGGAGATGCAGGCGAAGGCGGAGGCCATCGTCGCGGAGGTGATTGCCGCGCTGACCGACTGACCTGAAGCGGACTACGCTGATTGGGTGACCAACACGCCCTCCGATCCACCGGCCGCCGAGGACGCTCCCGACCCCGAGATCAAGCGTGAGCGTGCCCGCGAGCGCCCGGATCTGGTGGGCGACGGCAGGCTGACGCCGATCATCCTGCCTCGGCGGGTGGGCTACTGGGTGGCCGCAGCGGCGATGCTCGGCCTGCTGCTCGTGTTGTGGGTGGTTCCGGCGGTCGTCACCATCGCGATTGGCGGCATCGCGTTCGCGCTGCTGTTCTCCTTCCCGGTGCGCGTCCTTGACCGGTACATGCCCCGTCCCGCCGCGGTCGCCCTCGTGCTCTCGAGTTTCCTCGGCGTGCTCGTGCTCGCGTTCTACCTCGTGATTCCGCCGATCGCCGCCGAGGTGTCGCAGTTCATCGAGGATCTTCCAGACATCATCGACGACGCCGAGTCACGCGTCCGCAGCACCGCCGCCCGGCTGGTGGAGGATGGCGTCCTACCCGCCGACGCCGAAGCGACGATCACCAGACTCCAGCAGGATCTGGTCGCCCGCGCCGGCGACAGTGCGGGTCCGCTGCTGACCGGCATCCTCGGGCGGGCGAGCGGCCTCGTTGGGCTCTTCATCACGGTGTTCGGCGTGCTCTTCGTCGGCGTCACATTGCTGCTCGATGGCGACCGGCTGCGCCGTCGGGTCACCCTGGTGTTCCCGGAGCGCTACCACGACGACCTCGATGAGTTGTGGAGGGACCTCGGGTCGTCGATGTCGCGCTACCTCGGCGGCCTGATCGCGATCGCGATCATCCAGGGGGTGGTGGTCACCGTGGCGCTGTTGGTACTCGGCGTGCCGTACGCAATCGTCCTCGGTCTGTGGATCGCCCTCACCTCCGTGATCCCGTACGTGGGGGCGTGGCTGGGGGCGATCCCGGCGGTCATCCTGGCGGCGCTCCAGTCGCCCTCAACGGCGATGTGGACCGTCGGGATCTACTTCGTGGTGCAGACGCTGGAGGGCAATGTCCTGACGCCTCGCGTCCAGGGCGACGCCGTCCGGGTCCACCCGATCATCGTGCTGCTCACCGTCGTCGCCGTCGGCAGTCTGTTCGGCATCCTCGGCATCCTGCTGGCGGTCCCGATGCTGGCCGTGGGGCGCGTGTTCTTCGACTTCTTCTACGCACGCGTCCGCTTCGAGGATCGCGAACTCGTCCACTAGGCCCCACCCGGAGCCGCGAACCCGGGGCTTCTCAGGTGCTCTGCGTGCGCCGCCTCAAGCCCGCAGTCCTGGCGCTGCTCGTCGCCCGCGACCTGAGCAGTGTTGCGATCGAGGCCGTGGATCTCGCTGCAGGCTGGCGTGGGGCCTGTCTCGAACTCGGTGCGCTGGCAGGCTGGCCGCGGCTCGCCTACCGCAAGCCCTCCAGCGTCGCACCGGGTGAACACGCCTGGCGGTTGTTCATCACGCGGCACTCAGTGCAGGACTTGATGCTCGTGGCAGACGCCACCCGTGCCTACCTGGCCCGCCTGCCGATGCCGCTGACCTGCCCCCGGTATTCATACCACCTGGAGAGTTAGTGTTTCGTCCCTGAGCAGCGGTGCCCCAGC
>JAQCKI010000050.1 GCA_027592645.1 Chloroflexota bacterium
GTGCTGGCTCGGTGGACGGTGGTGCCGGTGGGCGCGCTGTTCAAGCCGGCCCGCCCTCGCGGCCTGGGCCACGCGATCCACGCTGGCCTCTGGCCGCTCGCTGCGCCGATCGCAACGGTCACCGCGCTCGTCGTCGCCGGGGTCACGTTTGGCCTCGCCGGCCTCGTACTGGTGGCGCTCGCCGGTCTCGCCGCCGTACTGATCGCCGCAGCGGCCGCCCGGATGATCGAAGGCGTCACCGGTGACGTCTTCGGCGCCGGGATCGAGGTCGCGCAGGTGGTGACGTGGTTCGCGGTGATCGCCGCCGTGGAGCGCGGCTGGGCCTCCGCCCTGGTCCTGTAGCGCGTGGGCCACATCACCTTCGTCACGGGCGGTGCGCGCAGCGGTAAGTCCTCATACGCGGAGCGCCTCGCCGCCCGTACCGGGCTGACTGTCACGTACATCGCGACGATGGAAGCAGGGGACAACGAACTGCGGGCGCGTGTGGCGCGCCACCGTGCGCAACGCCCGCGCGGGTGGCACACCGTCGAGGCGCCTCGCGCACTCGCCGAAGCGATCACGGGCGCGACGCCGGGTGACGCCGTGCTGGTCGACTGCCTCTCGCTCTGGGTCGCCAACCACCTGTTCGGCCTCGGCGGCGATGATCCTGCCCCTGAAGCGATCGATGTGCTGGAGCAGGCACTGACATCCGCCACGGACGAGGTGATCGAAGTGGCGCGCAGCCGCCCCGGCCCGAGCATCTTCGTCACCAACGAGGTGGGGTCAGCAATCGTGCCGGAGTACGTGCTGGGCCGTGCCTACCGTGACCTGCTCGGGCGGGTGAACCAGCAGGTCTCCCGTGCGGCGGACACCGCCTGGCTCCTGGTCGCCGGCCGCGCCATCGCGCTCCCGCCGCCCGACGAGGTCTAGGCGGCGGGAGACACGGTCTGCGCTACTGCAGGTCCCAGGGCTGAAGCGTTGCCTCCAGCGTGAGTTCCTCGCTGCCGCGCAGGATGCGCAGCGTCACCGTGTCGCCGATCTCCGCGCGGTCGATGGCGCGAGCGAGCCCCTCGAACGTCTCCAGCGGCTCCCCGTTCAGCGCGAGGATGACGTCGCCACCCACCCCCGTACCGGCACCTGCTGGGCGCACACCTGCGCGCTCCGCAGCGGATCCGGCGGTGACCTGGGTCACGTAGAGACCTCGGGTGGTGGTCACGCCGAAGGTCGCCGCGTTCACATCGTCCGGCCGCTGGACGCTGACGCCCAGCTGCGGGTGCTGGACGGCTTCGCCCGCCTGCATCGCAGGCAGGAACCGCAGCACCGTGTTGGAGGGCACGGCGTAGCCGAGGCCGACGAAGAAGCGGCCGTTGGGGTTCTCGATCGAGGTGTTGACGCCCACCATCTCTCCGGCGCGGTTGAAGAGCGGGCCACCGGAGTTGCCCGGGTTCACCGCAGCGTCCACCTGCAGCACGTCACGGATGCCACGCCCGGTGAAGGCGGACTGCGTCACCCGCCCCGTGGCGCTGACGATGCCGGACGTGACGGTGAAGTTCTGCCCGAACGGGTGACCAATGGCAAACACGTCATCGCCGACGCGTACCCGGTCGGAGTCGCCTACTCGGGCGGGAATTAGCAGGTGCGAAGGCAGATCCACTTTCAGAATGGCCAGGTCGCTGCCGGGATCCGTACCCACGACCGTGCCAGTCGCGGCGGTGCCGTCCCAAAGCAGCACTTTGACCTCGGTCATGCCTTCGATCACGTGATAGTTGGTGACGATGTAGCCGTCGCGGTCGAGGATGGCGCCGGAGCCGCTGCTGGAGGCGCTGCCGCCCCCACTACCCTCGATGCGCACCACAGAGCGGCGCACATCCTCCACGACATCGGCAAGCACCGGCAACGCGGCCGGGCCGCTGTCCTGCACCGTACCCGTGACCGATGGCTGTGCCGTGGTCACGGGGATACCGCCCACGGTCTCGCCACCGCCGCTGATGAGCGCGGTGAACAGGCCACCGGTGATCATGGACATCACCACCAGCGCACCAAGGAGCAATTTGCCAGACCACGACTGAGACATACCGCCGCCTCCTCCACCGATCCTCAGGAGCGCATCATCTGCGCCGAGGGTCAAGTCCCGGTGAGGAAGTGATGATCGGACTGCTAACGTCCGTGATGCGCGCGTTATCGGCCCTGGAACTGCGGCCGGCGCTTCTCCCGGAACGCCTGTGGCCCCTCCCGCGAGTCGTCCGTGGACTGGACGATGGTCATCGCGGCCTGCGCCGCCTCCAACCCCTCTAGGAATGACTGGTCAGCCCCGCGGTAGACGAGCCGCTTCGCGAGTTGCATCGCCACGGGCGGGCCTTCGGCCAGTTTGAGGGCGTACGTGCGTGCCTCGTCCATCAGCGTCTCGTGCGGCACGACGCGCGAGACGTACCCGATCTCCAGCGCCCGGTTCGCATCGATGATGTCGCCCGACCAGATCATCTTGAGAGCACGCTGCGTGCCGACGAGGCGCGGCAGCAGCCAGGCGCCGCCGTCTCCGGGAACGAGCCCCACGTTCACGTAGGACATCGCAAACCGGGCCTGGTCCGAGGCGATGCGGATGTCCGCCTGGGAGGCCATGTCCATACCGGCGCCCGCTGCGACCCCGTTGATCGCGGCGATGTACGGCTTGTCCATGTAGGAGACGGCGCGCGGCACCTGGTGGACGGAGTAGCGGAGCGAGTTCCGGCGCTCGCCGGCGTTCTTGTCCGCCATCAGCACGCGATCCTCGTCGCCAGTGGCGCGCAAATCGGCCCCGGCGCAGAAGGCTCGGCCGGCGCCCGTGACGATGACGACGCGAACACCTTCGTCCTTCGCGGAGCGCCAGAGGGCGTCCGCCCACTCGGTGAGCAACTCATCACTGAACGCGTTCATCCGCTCGGGGCGGTTGAGCGTGATCGTCGCCACCCGATCCTGAACGTCGTAGAGGATCGCTTCGTAGTCCATCGGAGGCCTCCCTGGCGCCCTTGCTCGGCGGGTCGGGGCAGTCTACCGCGGGCGGGCGGCGGGCCGGGGCACCGGGTGGCGAATGAGCGCGGCAGCGGGGTACGGTTGCACGCTAATGCGGCGAGTAACCATCCTTCACCGGTCCGTCGGGGTGCTGGCGCTGTCCGCCGCGTTGCTGCTCGGTGGCTGCGAAGCAGCAGCCGATCTGATCCCCGGCGACGCGAACAACCCCAGAACGCCCACCCCCACGTCCGCAGCGGAGGCCACCCCGATCCTCGTCACGCCGGGCCTGAACGTGGGCACGGCCGAAACGCCGGCGGCGACGATCCCAGATCACGAGCTCGCCCGCGCTGTTGTCCAGGTACTGGCGATCGATACGACCAGCGGTAGTGAGCAGGTCGCCCGCTACGGCTCGGGCGCGATCGTGGACGCGGAGCAGCGGCTGGTGCTGACCTCCTACCGCGTCGTGTCGCCCTACCGCGCGGACGGATCCACGGCCTACACCAGGTTGGCGGTCGCGCTGAACACCACGCCGGGTGAACCCGCCGGCGACCGGTACGCGGCCGAGATCGTGATCGCGGATGTGGACATGGGCGTGGCGGTCATCCGCCTCACCGAGCCGCTGGATGGCCAGGAGGACGAGTTCGATCTGCCCCCCGTGTTGATGGGCCAGGCGACGGGCATGGGCAACGGCGTGCCGTTGCGGCTCTTCGGGCACGTGGGTGGCAGTGCCTCCACGGACCCGGTGAGCGTCACCCAGGCCACCATTGTCGGGCAGCGGGGCGAGGCGGGGCAGACCGGCCGCACCTGGCTGAAAATCGATGCGCGCCTCCCGGTCGGCGTCTCCGGCGGCCCCGCCTTCAACCAGTCCGGCCAGCTCGTCGGGATGCTGGCACAGGAGCAGTACGTCCCGCAGGGCCAGGTCGGGCTCGTCCGTCCCGTGGACGTCTTCGCTGCCATCATCGAGCGCGCCCGGACGACGTCCGGGACGTTCACACCGCCGCTGTATCGAGGTGTGACGATCCCGTCTGATGGTGTCTGGGTCAGCCGCCCCGCGTTCGCGGCCAACGCCGTGGAGTCCAGCGCCGGTCGCGACCTGCTGGACTACGGCAGCGGATTCGCGGAGGGCCTCGCGGCGCTCTACTACGAGTACACGGTGCTGGGCGCCCAGCCTGGCACGGTCATCGAGGAACGCTGGTACCTGGACGGCGTCGCACAGGACTCGCTCTCCTCGTCGTTTGTGTGGGACCAGGGCGGCTACGGCCTGATCAGCGACCGCATCGCCGCACCGGGTGCGGCCGGGATCCCGCGCGGCACGTGGCGGGTGGAGGCATGGGTCGGCGGCGCCGTCCGCGCCACCGCGAGCGCCACCATTGGCCTGCCAGCACCCACCGCTGCGACGCCGAACGCTGTGCCCGTGGGCGGCGCCACGCTCGTGGCGCCGGACGGGAGCGTGCTCGTCGGTCCGTACACCACGGCCCCGCAGTTGCTCGCGCTCTTCGACCTCTCAGGCATGGCCTCGGTGGGGCGCGTCCAGTGGGTGGTGTTCCGGGACAACCAGCCGGTGCACACCTCGCCCCCGGTCCAGTGGACGCAGGGCAACGGCGGCCGCTTCTGGGTGGGCTACTCCAGTGGCGACCTGATCCCAAGTGGCACGTGGGAGTTCGAACTGCTGGCGGACGGCCAGGTCATTGGCGTGACCACGATCACGCTGTTCTAGCCGCCCGCCGCGTTCTCAATCGCTACTCGATTTCGCCGCGCGCGTAGAGCCCGTCAATCACCGACCCATCGAAGACTGTCGAGACGTCCACGTCGGACTCGATCACGTCGAACTCACGCAACAGAGTGGCGAGCGCCTGCCACTGCTCGATCGAGGAGCGGCCCATGCCGTCCTCGCGCGCCGCGTTGTCCAGTTCCGTGTCCAACAGGAACCGCTGGTGTTCCGCGTCCGCGCCTTCCGCGTGCTGGAGGACGATCTGCACAGCCTCGTCCCGGTTCGCCTCGATCCACTTCGTGGCGCGCATCGTCGCGCGCAGGAAGCGCTCGACGAGGTCACCGTCCGCGAGCGTCTCCCGCGTCACGAGGTAGGTGAGACCCAGCGTGGGCACACCGAAGTCGTGCGGGTCGATGACGTTGATCTCGAACCCGGTGCGGCGGATGGTGTCCGGCTCGTTGTTCAGGAAGACCGGGTAAACATCGACCTGGTCCTCCATGAAGATGCGCGGGTCAAAGCCCACCCCCACCAGCGACACGTCGTCCGGCGTCATGCCCGCGCCACGCAGCATCGCCAGGAGTTCGGCTGGCACCACGCCGGCCTTGAAGCCCACGGACTTGCCTCGGAAGTCTGCCGGCGTCGTGATGCCGGAGCCGGCGGCCGATACGTAGCCCTGGTCGCCGCGCTGCCCGAACAGAGCCACCGCCACCACGGGCATCTCCTGCTCCACCCGGCGGACCGCCTGGGCGGCGGTTCCCGTGATCACATCAATGGAGCCTTCCAGCAGGAACTTCAGGTGCTCGTCCTGGCCGGAAGAATGCTGGATGGCGACCGTCAGGCCTTCCTCCGCGAAGTAGCCTCGCGCATCCGCCACATACACCGCCGCGAACGGGAGGTTCGCCTGGGGCCGAAAGCCGGCCATGAACGTGATCGAGCGTGGTTCGACGCCTTCCGCGGGCGTTGCGGGTGGCGCCTCATCGCCACCGCAGGCCGCCAACAACAGGCCGGCGAGGATCAGGACAGGAAACAGGACACGACGAAGCATGGGATGCACCCCCGGTGATCCGGTGCGTGCATCCGCACATCGGTCGTGCGGGCGCTACACGCGAAGCAGGGTCTCAGCCGGGGGCATCCGCGCGGTACGCGCGGGCACTACCTGCCCGACGATTCGTGCCAGGTCAGCACGCGGCCCTCAACATACGAGACACCGAGGGTCAGTGTCACCCCCAGTGCGGCCAGTACGAACACCGCCCCGAACAGGCCCGAAGTGTCAAAGTCACCGTTCGCGATGAGGATCAACTGGCCCATGCCGGAGGAGCCGGAGAGGAACTCCGCTACCACCGCCCCCACCAGTGACAGCGGCACGCTGATCCGGAGCGCCGCAAACACGTACGGCAGCGACGAGGGCAACCGCAGCCGCCAGAAGATCTGCCAGCGCGAGGCGTTCAGCACTCGCAGTACGTCCAGGGCCTGCGGATCGATACTGCGCAGCCCCACCACCGCGTTCACCAGCATCGGGAAGAAGGTGACCAGCGCAGCAATCGCCACCTTTGGCCCAATGCCGAAGCCAAACCAGATCGCCAGCAATGGGTACACGGCCACGATCGGTGTCACCTTCACCAGTAGCGCCGGTGGGTAGAGCGCGCGCTCCAGCGTGCGCGAGTGCGCCATGATCACCGCCAGCCCGAAGGCGATCGCGCTCGCGATCAGCAGCCCACCGACTGCCGCGGTCAGCGACCCCTGCGCTGCGCTGGCGAAGCGGCCCGGATTATCCGCGAGGGCACGGAAGACATCGCTCGGCGGTGGCAGCAGGTACGAGCGCACCTCGCGCACACGCACCCAGACCTCCCAGGCCGCGAGCAGCGCCGCCAGGAACGTGGCGGCGGGCAGCACCGTCAGTGCCACCTCTCGCGCGCGTGCGCCGGCCGTCCGACGCTTCACGCGGCCTCCCGGAGCAGCGCGCGGATCCTTGCGACGAGCACGCCGAACTCGGGAGTCTCTTCCTGCGCCTCGAAGCGTGGGCGGGGCAGCCCGACCTCGATCTCCGCGAGGACACGGCCCGGGCGTGGGCCCATCACCACCACTCGGTCGGAGAGCAGCACCGCCTCTCGGATCGAGTGCGTCACAAACAGCACCGTGCTGCGCTCCGCCTCCCACAGCCGGAGCAGCTCCAGCCGCATCGCCTCGCGGGAGAACTCATCCAGCGCGCCAAACGGCTCGTCCATCAACAGCACGCGCGGGCCGTGCGCCAGGGCGCGCGCGAGGGCAACCCGCTGCCGCATCCCGCCTGAGAGTTGCCGGGGCATATAGCGGGCGAACCCCTCGATGCCCACGCGCGCCAGCAGCGCACCCACGTCTGCGCGGGCGCCGGTGACTTCCAGCGGCAGGCGCACGTTCGCCTCCACGTTCCGCCACGGGAGAAGCCCCGGGTCCTGGGAGACCAGCCCGAAGTGGCGCGCCTGCTGCGCGGCAGCGGGCGTCAGGCCATGGACACGCACCTCGCCCGTCTCGGGAGCCAGTAGTCCGCCCACGGCGCGCAGGAGCGTGGTCTTGCCACATCCGGACGGCCCGACGAGCGAGACGAACTCGCCATCCGCGATGCGCAGGTCGACACCGGACAAGGCTTGGAGCGGCCCGTCTTCGGCTTCGTAGCGATGGGATAGCCCGCGCACTTCGATGGCGGCGTCGGTCTCGGACGGCGGCATCGGGTGTCCCTTCGAGGCCGGGGCTTCCGAACTCGGCGCAAGGCTGCGAGGATAGCGGCGCACGGCGCGCCGGCGGCCACCACCGGGCTCGCGTGTCGGATGGTACGCCCCGCCGCCGGACGGCCGGAAGCAGTGCCTCGGAACAGACAGGAAGCCTCCATGCCCCACACGATCGCCCTGGTGGGCGGCACCGGCCCGGAAGGCCGTGGGCTCGCCACCCGCTTCGCGCTCGCCGGCCACCGCGTCGCCATCGGCTCGCGCGAGGCAGCGCGAGGCGAGGAGGCGGCGCGCGAACTCGCGACCAGCCTCGGGCGCGACACGATCACCGGCGCAGACAACGCCGGCGCCGTCGCGGATGCGGACATCGTCGTGGTCGTCGTGCCCTACGCGGCGCATCGCGCCACGCTCGAGGCACTACGGGGGGCGCTTGCCGGGAAGATCGTGGTGGACGCGGTGGTGCCGGTGCACTTCGACCGCGGCCCGCGCCCCGTCGACGTTGCCGCTGGCTCCGCGACGGAGGAGGCGGCAGAGATCCTGCCGGACTCCCGCATCGTGGGCGCCTTCCACAACCTCGCCGCCGAGGTGCTGCTCGATCCTGCCGCCTCGGTGGACGCGGACGTGCTGGTGACCGGCGGCGATGCGGAGGCGAAACAGGTGGTGATGGCGCTCGCCGCCGAGATCGCCGGCGTGAACGCGGTGGATGCCGGGCCGCTGCGCTTCTCCCGCTTCGTGGAGGGCCTGACGATCCTCCTCATCGGTATCAACGGTCGGTACAAGGCCCACACCGGCGTCCGCATCGCCGGCCTCCACGAGTAGCAACGAGCACGAGAGAACGAGGCGACCGATGCCCCCCACGTCCGCCCCCGAGGTCCGCGTCATCGGCATCCGCAACATCCCGATGGTGCAGGCCGGCGATGACCTCGCCGGTCAGATCATCGATGCTGCCGCCGCGCAGGGGACGCCGTTGGAGGAGGGCGATGTGATCGCCATCACCCAGCGCGTCGTCTCCAAGCAGGAGGGCCGCATCTACCCGATGGATCACTTCGTGCCCAGCGCCTTCGCGCTCGCGTACGCGGAGCGCACCGAGAAGGACCCGAGGGTGGTGGAGGCGGTGCTGCGGGAGTCGAAGCGGATCATCCGCCAGGCAGGCCCCGTGCTGATCACGGAGACCCACCACGGCCTGAAGTGTGCCAACGCGGGCGTGGACGCTTCCAACACCGGCGGACAGGACCTGGTCTGTCTGCTGCCGGTGGATCCGGACGCCTCTTGCCGAGGCATCCGCGACCAGATCCGCGCGCGCCTCGGGATCGAGGTCGCAATCGTGATCACGGACACCTTCGGGCGGCCGTGGCGCCTCGGCCAGACGAACGTGGCAATCGGCGTCGCCGGGATGAAGCCGTTCCACGACTACATCGGCCAGCGCGACCTTGATGGGCACGAGTTACGCGTCACGCTGCTGTGCGTCGCCGACGAGATCGCCGGCGCGGCGGAACTGGTGATGGGCAAGTTGGACGCCATCCCCGCCGCCATCGTGCGCGGCTTCAACTACGAGCGCGGTGAGGGCGCGGCGACTGAGATCGTGCGCGAGATGGCGCTCGACCTCTTTCCGTAGCGCACTTCACAGAGCGACGGACCGATGCCCGCCGATCACCTGTTTGCCGATGACCGCCTCGCGGCGCTATACGACCTGTTCGCCGTGCCCGGCGACCGGGACGACTTCGCGTTCTACGCACCGATGATCATGGCCGCTCCCTCGGTGCTGGACGTTGGCTGCGGCACCGGCGTGATGCTGCACCGTGCGCGGGAGGCCGGCCACACCGGGCGGCTGTGCGGCCTCGATCCTGCGCCGGGAATGCTGAAGCAGGCACAGCGGCGCACGGATATCGAGTGGGTGCTGGGCGACCTCGCCTCGGTGCGGTGGGATCGCGAGTTCGACCTCGCGGTGATGACCGGCCACGCCTTCCAGGTACTGCTCACCGACGACGACGTGCGAACGGCCCTCGCGGCGGTGTACGCGGCACTCACCGAGGGCGGCCGGTTCGCCTTCGAGACGCGCAACCCACCCGACCGCGCGTGGGAGCGATGGCACGGCCAGTATTCGGGAGAGGTCCGCGACGCCTCGGGCGTGCTCGTGCGGCGCCAGACCGAGGTCGATGCGGTAGCGGGCGACCTTGTCTCGTTCAGGCACACGTTCTCGAGCGAGCGCTGGGAGCGCCCTGAGGTCAGCACCAGCACGCTGCGGTTCCTCGGTGGGGACGCGCTCGCAGGCTTTCTCGCGGCCGCCGGGTTCCAGATCGAGGAGCAGTTCGGCGACTGGGATCGCTCGCCCGTGACGGATACCAGCCCGGAGATCATCACCATCGCGCGCCGGGTGTAGCCCTCCGGCGGGAACCTTCCACCGGGCGGCGCGTTCGCACACCGTGAGACCACCCTCCCCGCCACGCCTGCACCGGTGCCCACACCGATGCAACGCAACCTGCGCATCCTGCCGTGGTGGTGGGTGCTGCGCTGGGCGTATCTCGGCGAGGCGATCTGGGTCCTCTACCTGACGGACGAACGAGGCCTCACGCTCGGCCAGGTGCTCGTGATCGAGACGGTCGCGATGCTGTTCGCCATCGCCGCCGAGGTACCCACCGGGATGGTTGCGGACCGCTTCGGGCGGCGCGTCTCGCTGGTGACGGGCAGCGCGGTCGGTGCGCTGGCGATGCTCGTCTTCGGCCTCGCGACCGAGCCAATCCTGCTGATCGTGTCGTTCGCTCTGTTCGGCCTCGCCGTGTCGCTCTTCTCCGGCGCCGAGGACGCGATGCTGTTCGACTCGCTTCAGGCAGAAGGTCGCGGCGACGAGTTCACCGCGTGGAACGGTCGGCTGAACGCGCTCGTCACCACCTCCATGGCGGTGCTGACGGTCGCCGGAAGTGTGATGATCATCTGGACACCGCTCGCATTCCCGTTTGTGCTGAGCGCCCTGTTCACCGCGCCTTCGGTCGTACTCGCGTGGCGTCTCCGGGAACCGCCGAGGTCGGGCACGCGCCACACCTACCTGGAGACCGGACGCCTGGCGGTCAGGCTGGTGCTGCGTTCACGCTCCATCCCGCCGGTGATGGTGCTGATGACGCTCACCACGCTTCCGCTGGTGGTGATGACGATCACGTTGCCCCGGGTGATCGTGGACTTCTATCGCCTGCCCCTGTGGACGGTGGGCGGCTTCGTCGCGGCGCACCTGGCGTCAGCCGCGCTCGCCGGCTTTCTGTCGGCACGCCTCGGCGGGTGGCTCGGCCTCAGGCGGCTGTTCCTGCTGGTGCCCGCCTCGAGCGCGCTCGCGCTGCTGGCGGGTGCCACCGGCCTCCTGTGGCTGGCCCCTGTGTTCATGCTCTCGAACTTCGCATGGAACCTGATGTGGCCGCACTTCGTGGACTACGTCTCCCGACGCGTGCCGGACAGCCTGCGGGCCACGTCGCTATCGATCGCCAGCGTCGTGGCCGGCCTGGGCTACGCCGCGGCACTCCCGGCGCTGGGCTTCGGTATCGACCGGCTGGGGCTGAGTGCCACGCTGGTCATCGGCAGCTTCGTGTTCGCCGCGGCCACCTCGGCCGTCTATGCGGCGTGGCTGCGGGCCGGCGACGTGGAGGCGCGCCCGATCATCGTCGACGCCCCGGACGACCCGGCCGTACCATCGGGGGGCGCAGCGGAGGACGGATGAGCGAAGAACCCACCGAGCAGGAAGGCGGCACGCCAGATGGCCCCGTCACCGCCGGTGATCTCCTCCGCCAGGCGCTCGTGGACGACGAGGACCCGCGCTTCCCGCGCTGGTTGCCCCTCCCCGGCGTCGTCCTGACTGCGGGCTGGGCCGGCTTTGAGGCCGTGGCGAAGGAGGGCGACTTCCTGCCCACACTCCTGTGGCCGGGAGCGGCGATCCTGTTCATCACCACCCTCGTCGCGTGGTTCGGCTGGCAGCTCGAGATCGACTAGCCGTCCGGCCGCAGGCCGGGCCCGGGGGCATCCACGTGCTGCACGTCCTGTACGGCCCTGACGAGTTCCGTGCGTCCGAGGCGCTGCGCGAGATCCGTGCGTCCCTCAACGGGGACGGTTCGCTCGCGTCCAACACCTCGACGCTCACCGGCCGCGGTCTGACACCGCAGGAGTTGTTGCAGCACGCTTCCGCAATGCCGTTCCTGGCCGAGGCGCGCCTGGTCGTCGTGGAGGGGCTGCTCACCGCCCTCGGCGCGCGGCGTGGCGTCGAGACCGCGTGGCAGCCGTTCCTGGACTTCCTGCCGCAGATGCCCGAGACCAACCACGTGGTGATGATCGAGGTGCCGAAGCGGGACGACCGCGACGACCCGGTGACGAAGTCACCGCTGCTGGCCGCGCTGAAGGCGCTGCCGAACGTGAAGGTGCAGCGCTTCGATGAACTGAAAATGTGGGCACGTGGCGGCCCCTCGGAGGTCGCGCAGTGGCTCCAGGACCGCGCGGTGAAGGCCGGCGTCTCGATCGAGCCAGCGGCGATCGAGGCGCTGGCGAATCTGATGGGCGCGAACCTGCGCGGACTGGCAACGGAACTGGAGAAGCTCCAGACCTACGCCGGCCCTCGCACGATCACGGCGGCGGATGTCCGCCTGCTCACCCCACACTCGCGCGAAGAGAGCATCTTCGAACTCGTCGACGCGATCGTGGAGGGTCACGCCTCAAACGGTCTACGCCTGCTGCGCCGGATGCTTGACGACAAGTCGGAGACACCGGGTCACGTGCAGATCCTGGTCGCCCGCCAGTTGCGCCAGTTGATCCGCGCCACAGAGATTCTCGAGCGCGGCGGCTCCCCGGACGACGTCACGGCGGCGACGAAGGCGCGCGGCTTCCCGCTGACGAAGTTGATGCGCCAGGCACGCGCCACCCAGCGCCCCACCGTGGAGGCCGCCCTCCGTGCGATGGAGGAGAGCGACTACGCGGTGAAGACGGGGCGGCTGGAGGAGGAGCTGGCGCTGGAACTGGTGATCGTGCGGCTCGCCTCGCTCGCCCCACGGAACGCGCGGCCGCGCCGCTAGTGGCGGCCCAGAGCTACTCCCGGAACGGCACCGCCATCTGGTTGTAGCAGCGTGCCAGATGGCCCTCGGACGATCCCTCGACGACGGTGAGCGCGGGCTCGCCGGCCGTGCGGCACTCCCCGGTTGCCTTGTTGCAACGCGGCAAGAACGCACACTCATCGGTCAGTGTGGTGAGGTCGGGCGGATTGCCGCGCATCGCTACCAGCCGGCCGCGCGGCGCCAGCGTCGGGATGCTCCCGAGCAGCCCGAAGGTGTACGGGTGCTTCGGCGTGCGGAACGTCGTCCGCACATCGGCGGTCTCCACCAGCACCCCCGCGTACATCACGCCGACGCGGTCGGCGAGCCGCGCGACGACACCGAAGTCGTGCGTGATCGCCAGGATCCCGGTACCGGAGTCTCGCATCTCCTCGATCGCGGTGAGCATCTCGTGCCGCACGGCGGGGTCCAGGTTCGCGGTCGGCTCGTCCGCGATGATCACGCTCGGCTTCAGCGCGGTCGCCATCGCGATCATCACGCGCTGCGCCATGCCCCCCGAGATCTGGAAGACGTATGCGTCCGCGATCCGGCGCGGATCGGAGAAGACCCGGGCGAGGACCTCCACGGCCGCATCCAGTGACTCCTCCATCGCCATCCCGCGATGCTCGCGGAACGACTCGGCAATCTGCTCGCCGATGCGCATCGTGGGGGTGAGGGAGGCGCGGCCGTCCTGGAAAATGATGCCGATCTCGGTGCCACGCAGGCGTCGCAGTTCGGCCGCGGACATGTCCGGGATCGATTGGCCGCGGTAGTACATCTCGCCGCTGACCGTGGCGTTGTCCGGTAGCAGCCCGAGGATGGCGTGCGCGATTGTGGACTTCCCCGACGCGGATTCGCCGACCAATGTCAGCACCTCGCCGGGGCGCACGTCGAACGAAATGCCGCGTGCGGCGGGGACAGGCAGGCCGTTGGTCTTGTACGTCACGCGCAGGTCGCGCACCGAGATCAGCGGGACATCCGGTGCCGGTTCGGTTGAGGTTTCGGTGTGCTCATCCATGCACCGAAGCCTACCGCAGCGATGCGCGAGATGCCCTGGTCGCTATCGCTCAGGGTGGTCTTCGGATGCACCAGCCGACAACGCCGCGGCGGCAGTCGGTGCCAGCCGTCCGATCGGTGGTGCATCGAGCCCGAACGGGATCCGCGTGGTTCGCCCGTCGCACGTCAGCATCACCGCCCCACCGCTGGAGGATGCGCCAACCGGCACGAACCAGGTCCAGATCAGGCCTCGCCCCGTAGCCTCGCCCAGCACCTGGCGCGCCGCGCCGCCGCCGTGCTCCACGACCGCGACGCAGGTGGCGAACCGTGCCGATTCAACCACGAACGTCGCCGGATCACCGGGCACTACGCTGCTCAGACCGATCTCGAACGAGTTCGTCGGACGGTCGACCGGAACCGATGATGGGGGGCCCGCCGGATCGATGACATCGAGGCTCAAGGTCGCGGTCTGGACGACGGCGGGGACCACCGGATCGCCTGATACCGCCGCCGAGGATGCCGGGGAGGGCCACGCCAGGGCCAGCATGCCGGCCAGGAGCACGGGCGCCAGCGAGATCAGCAGCGGCACGACGAGGCGGTTGAAGACGGGCGACTGTTGCCAGCGCTCACGCAGGGCGGCCCACACCGGCGGAACCGGCACGTCGCTCGGCTCGAGGGGATCTTCGAGCGGGTCAATGTCGGTCAGCCAGGGACGCTCCGCCAGGTAGTCCTCGCGGAAGCGATCACGCCACTCCGGAGACGGCTCTCGCGGGAGCAGTGCCGCCTCGATCGCCGGGGCGGAGTCGACCTCGCGGATCCGCCGCAGCAGCGGCTCGACGACCGGCGGTGCGAGCAGGGCCACTAGATCACCCGGTCGATCGGATCGGGCTGAACCTCAATGACCCGCGTTCGCCGAATGAACGGCGAGTACTGGTTCCAGAAGACGAGCGACAGCACCAGGCCGGCGGTGCCGACCACCATCAGGATCACGCCGATCGCCTTCAGATCGAGGCCGGCCACCGTGGCGACGACACCCCAGGTCAGGATGGCGCCCGTGGCAATCAGGATCAGGCTCAAACTCGTACTCACCATGGTGGCGTTCCCTCCCTTCGAGGGCAGCGACGACGCGATCAAGGGTGCGGGGAGCGCGCAGAGGCGGCGTCTTCTACAGAGACAACGGATCGAGGGGGCGGGTTCGTTCGGTGGGTGCGGCCTGATTGTCAGGAACCGTCAGGCTCCATCACGTGCGCTATGCACGCAGTCGTGCGCACACGTGGATCAACGATGCCGCGATCCGTTGATCGCGGCGTCGAGGGCGGGCCGGGCCCGCAGTGCTGACTTGCGCCTCGAGGGCGCCTAGAAGGAGCGGATGGTGGCGACCAGGCGGCCCTGCACCTGGACGTTGTCGGCGTCCTCGTAGATCGGGTCCATCGTGGCGTTCATCGGCTGCAGGCGGACGCGCTTGCCCTCCGGGTAGTACTTCTTGAGGGTGGTCTCCTCGCGGTCGATGATCCACGCAGCCACGACCTCGCCCGGGTTGGCCTCCTGCCGCGGCTCCAGCACCACCAGGTCACCGTCATTGATCAGTGCGTCGATCATCGAGGTGCCCTGGACGCGCAGGGCGTAGAGGTTGGTGCGGCCGTTGGTGAGGTCATCCGTGAGATCGACCACCTCTACCGGCGCCATGCTGTCCGGGTGCACCGGCAGCGGGAGCCCGGCGGCGATCTTGCCCAGCACCGGCACCTGCAGCGTGCGGCGGCGGCGCTCGCCCTGCCCGTTCAGCAGTTCGATCGCGCGGGAGACCTCCCGGTCACGCCGGATGTAGCCCTTCTCCTCCAACCGCTTCAGGTTGTAGTCCACCACGGAGGTGGAGGAGATGTCGCACCCGCCCTGGATGTCCCGGATGGACGGCGGGTAGTCATGCTCGGAGATGAACTCCTCCAGGAAGCGAAGGATGCTCTGCTGCTTCTCGGACAGGTCGCTCGGCATGGCTCCTCCAGCGGTCATGGGGCCCGGCTCGGTTGTCCACAGATACTGAAAACCTGTGGATAACCCGCGGTACAAATGTTCTGTTCGGAACGAACGCTAACCCGCCCCTCCCTCCCCGTCAAATGGCGGTGAAACGCCGCCGCAGCCTTCGTCCC
>JAQCKI010000156.1 GCA_027592645.1 Chloroflexota bacterium
TGGTGCGGAGCCGCCTCCACCGTGGCGAGAGTTGGGGGTGACCGTGGCACACGAGACGAAGTGCAGTGTCTGCGGCGAGAGCGTGGACGATCCGTCGCTGATCTCCGAGTGCATGCGCTGCGGCCGCGGGTTCCACCTGCGCCGCCGCATGGACCGTCCCGGCATCGACTGTGGCGACGCGGTCGTCGGTGACACGCTGGGCATCGAGACCTTCTGCCGGCCGTGCATCGACCGGATCGAGGAAGAGGCGACCGCCGGCATGACGCGCGAGGAGCGTGCGCTGACGATGGCGCGGATGATGATGGGCGACCAGGGGCCGCGCCCCGGCACCCCGCAGGTACCTCCGCCCGGCCGTCGCCGCTTCCAGCGCATTGACCGCACCGACGGCGACGAGGCGAAGTGAGCCGCGACCGTCGGGCCCGCCGGGAACGTGCCTCGCGCCGCCCCGCCTCGCACGCGGCGGCCACGCAGCCGAACGTCCCGGTGAGGGCGTCCCGGCCGTCGCGCCTGCGCTACGTGTTCCTGTTCCTGGCCGGCCTGCTGATCGGCCGGGTCGCACCGCAGTCGTTCTCTGCGGGGGCGCTGGACACGCTGGACCTGGCGATGGTCATCGGCTTCGCACTCGTGGCGGCGCTCTCATGGCGCGCCTGGGCGCGGCGCGCGACGGAGGATCGCCGTCGCGAGCAACTCGAACGTCGACGCGCCCAGGCCGAAGCGGATCGCACGGCGGCCGCCGGTGACACCGAGGACGACATGAGCGGGCGGTAGGTCGCCCGTTACGCCCGGAGTGTCTCGTGTCGGGCGAACCAGGTCGCGTCGCCGGGATCGTCCGGGCGATGCTCGGGCGGCACGGGTGTGAAGCCGGTGCGCAGCATGAAGTAGAGCCCGCGACCGTTCGTCCGTGGCACCCGCGCCAGCAGCGGTGCCAGTCCCTCTGCCGCCAGTTTCCGTTCGATCACCAGCACCGCCTTGGTCGCCGTCGCGCGACCTCGATGCGCCGGCGCCACCGCGATGCCGAGCAGCGCCGCGCGGCCCGGTGACGGGAAGTCGCGGCGCACGATCGCGATGGCGGTCGTGACGCCCGCCTCGCGCACCGTGTACCAGTCGGCGGGATGGCTACATTCCGGCAGCGGGCCGCTGCTCCCGCGGTCGATGCCATCGAGCAGCGCGCGCACGAGGCCGGGGTCGGCGAGCAGCGCCTCGGCCTCGGCCGGAACGATCGTGAGTCCCAGACCGCGCGCCCATGCGCCGCGTGTCACACCGGCCATCGCGTCAGTCCAGCCACGCAGCGACGGCCGGGGCGATCGCATCGGCGCGCACCGTGCGCACCTCGCAGTCCGGGAGGCCATCGAGGAACTGCGGGCCGTAGCCGCGCCGAACGATGCGGCTGTCGAGCACCACGAACGCGCCGCGATCCTCCGTGCCGCGGATCAACCGCCCGAAGCCCTGGCGGAAGCGCAGGACGGAGAGCGGCAGCGCGTACTCGCGGAACGGGTCATCGAACTGCTCGGCGCGGCCCTCGTACACCGGGTCGTTGGGCACCGGGAACGGCAGCCGCGCGATCACGATCTGTGAGAGCGCGTCGCCACGCACATCGACGCCCTCCCAGAATGCCGCGGTGCCGAGGATCACCGAGCGTGGCCGCTCCATGAGCAGTCGCAGCAGGCGCGCGGGCGAGCCATCGACGCCCTGCGCCAGCACCAGGATGTCCTGCTCCCCTAGCCGCGTACGCAACGCCTGGTTCGCGGCGCGGACCGAGTGATGCGACGTGAACAGCACCAGCGTGCGGCCCTGCGCGGCCTCAATCACCTGCGCCAGCGTGTCGTGCTGTGCACTCTCGTAGGCGGGCATCCCCGGCTCCGGCAGATCGTCCGCCAGCAGTGTCAGCACCGCGCGCCGGTAGTCGAACGGCGAGGGCGTCACGAGCGTCTTCGGCTCCGTGAGGCCGAGGCGAGCCGCCGCGAAGTCGAACGACCCGGCCGCCTGCAGCGTGGCGCTGGTCGCCAGCACCGACTCGCGACCCGCGTACAGGTCGGCCTTCAGCCGCGCGGCGACCTCGCGCGGGGCCCGGTTCAGGCGCAGGTCGCCATCGTTCCGCGTCACCCACGCGATCTCGTCGCGGTCGGGCCGCAGTACCACCTGGCGCAGCGTCTCGCGCGCCGCGCCCAGCGCCTCCAGGTGGCGCCCGCACTCCGCGCGCAGCCCCTCGACGTGCACGCCACCACCCTCTGGCAGCGCGGCGATCGCCTCGCGGAGTTGCGAGACGCGCTCGCCGAGGACGTGGAAGCCCAAATCCAGGTTCAGCGCGCCCTGCTCCACCGCCTCCCACGATCCGTGCGACCGCCGTCCGGCGGTGAGCGTCAGGTCGAAGCGGCTCCCGGAGCCCTCGTGCACCTCGTCCACGAAGCCGCGGAGCGCCTCCGCCAGCGTCCGCACGTGCTCGCGGGTGCCCTGCACCGCGGTGTCGAGTGCCTGCGCCAGCGGTGCCAAGCCCGCGACGGGCGACAGTGCCAGCCCGGC
>JAQCKI010000157.1 GCA_027592645.1 Chloroflexota bacterium
GAACGCTAACCCGCCCCTCATCCGGCGGATAGCATCATTGACACGCCGCCGCAGCCTTCGTCCCGCGTACCATCGATGCGATTCGCGAGATCAGCGGCGGCGTAGCGGCAGGGAGACGGCATGGGCGCAGGCCTCGAGGACCTCTTCGGCAAGGAGCGGCCGGGCGAGCCGGACGAGACGAACGGCGAGTTCCGCCGCGCGATGGTGGTCGCCGCCCACCCGGACGACGCCGACTTCGGCGCGGCCGGCACCGCATGCCTGCTGGCGCGCGCCGGCTGGGAGGTGCGCTTTGTCGTCGTCACGGACGGCTCGAAGGGGACCGATGACCCGGCCTACACCACCGAGACGCTGGTCGCGACCCGCGCCGATGAGCAGCGAGCGGCCGCGGCGATCCTCGGCGTGCCGGAGGTGCGCTTCCTGGGCTTCACGGACGGCGAACTGGTCTACTCACGCGCCCTGCTGGGGGCGATCACGCGCGAGATCCGGGAGTTCAAGCCGTACGCGGTGTACACGCATGACCCGGAGCCGGTGATCATCAAGAACGCGTTCGTGAACCACAACGACCACCGCTTCACGGGCCTCGCGACAGTTGACGCGGTCTACCCGACGGCGCGCGACCGCCTGAACTTCCCGGAGCACCTCGCGGACGGCCTCACCACCCACAAGGTGCGCGAGTTGTACCTCTGGGGTTCCAACGACCCGACGTTCGACGTCGACATCACCGAGGTGGTCGAGACGAAGATCGACGCGCTGATCGCGCACGCGAGCCAGTTCACCGAGGGGCGCGACTTCATGAAGCGGATGCTGGACCACTGGCGCGAGCCGGACGGCCGCTACCTGGAGCAGTTCCGCCGCGTGGTGATGTGGGGGTAGGTCAGACCGTGCCGCCGTTGCCCGTCCCCGCTCGATTTTGCCCGCGCTGCGGCGCGCCGACCGAGGTCCGCCTCGAACGGCCGGTCTGCACCGCCAGCGGCTGCAGCTTCACCTGGTACCCCGACCCGAAAGTGGCTGTGGGCGTGCTGGCGGAGCGAGGCGGTCTCCTGCTGCTGGTGCGCCGTAACCACGAGCCCGCCTACGGTCGCTGGGCGTTCCCGTCCGGCTACGTGGACGCCGGCGAGGTGGTGGAGGACGCCGCCCTCCGCGAAGTGCGCGAGGAGACGGGCGTGACGGTGCGGCTCGACCGCCTACTCGGCGTCTACTCTCAGCCCGGGAGCGCGGTGGTGTTCATCGCCTACGCCGGTACGATCACGGACGGGGAGCCGGTCGCGGGAGACGAGGCGCTGGAGGTGGGCATGTTCGCGCCCGATGCGCTGCCACCGCTGCCGTTCCCACACGATGACGCCGTAGTCGACGCGTGGCGCTCCGGCGCGGGTGCCGCGACATCCGCCGCTCCTGGAACGGACCTCCGATGACCTCCGACCCGCCGCCCGATGTGCGCCCGATCACGCTGCTGCAGCAGCGCGGGATCGAGGCGGAGGTGCTGATCCCGTTCATCCGCCGCCTGGAGCAGGAGATGGGCCGCGAACGCGCCCACGCCGTGGCGCGCGAGGTCATCGCGGAGATCGCCCGTGAGCAGGGCAGCCGCGTGGCGGAGGCGCTCGGGCGGGCCGACCTGGAGGGCTTCACCCACGTGAAGGACTCCTGGGGCGGTGCCGGCGGCGACCTCACCATCGAGACCCTGCGGCAGGACGGCGAGCGGCTGGACTTCAACGTCGTCGGCTGCCGCTTCGCAGAGATGTACCGCGGGATGGGAGCGTCCGACCTGGGCTTCCTGCTCTCGTGTGGCCGCGATTTCGCCCTGTCCGAGGGCTACTCGGACGACCTTCACCTCGACCGGACGCAGACGATCATGCAGGGTGCCGCGTTCTGCGACTTTCGCTACCGTCTGGCGCACGAGGCTCCGTTGCGCGACGATGCAGCCGCCGAGGGCGGCACCACCGCCTGACCGCGCACCGCGCGACGGCTCTATCAGTACAATCTCGGCCGCGCACATCGCCTCGGCCATGCAGGAGGGATTCGACCGTGGAAGTCACGATGGTTCTGACCGAACTCGGCAAGAAGTGGCACGACGAGATCCGCAAGGTCGTCAAAGAGGCCGTGGCAGAGGCCGGCCTTGAGATTGAAGTCCAGGAGTCAGTCATCCGCGCGGACGAAGAGTCGATCGACGCCCGCTGCATCGGCTCACCGACGATCCGCGTGGACGGCTTCGACGTGGAGTACATGGAGCGCGAGCCCGAAGAGCGCTCGGCTGGCGTCCGCTACTTCAACACCATGGCCGGCTGGAAGCCAGTGCCCGAGAAGGGCATGATCGTCCGCGCCCTGCAGCGCGCCAAGGAGCGCGAGGCGGGCAAATAACGCGCTCACTCAGGTCTTCGCTCGCCTCGGTGTCTACACTGGGGGTATGAGCGAGCATCAAGACACGCCCGGCCACGAGCCCGGCGACGAAGAGATCCACGAGGCGCCTCGAGACACTGCCGCTCAGATCGGCGGCAGGCTCGGGCGCCTCTTCC
>JAQCKI010000051.1 GCA_027592645.1 Chloroflexota bacterium
CCGCGCCGCCTGGCCCGGCGACTCCACGAGCGGGGTCATCTCGTAGCCCGCCTCCACGAGCGCGAGGGCGAACGCCTCCAGCCCCAGCCTCAGGCCACGCGCGACCGTGCCCGGGCCGCGACCGAGGTCGGCGGGGCGCAACGTGTGTGCCGCGACCGCCGCCGCCGAGGCCACCACGAGTGGTGGCGCATCGCCCGGGCGCGCCATGCGCGCCAGCACGCCGATGCGCTCCCACGCGACATCCGGGTCATGGCCGTCGCGTGAGAAGGGGAGGGCGGCGCGCCCCGGGAAGAGCATCGCGGCGTCGCCGACCCACGCGCGCACCTGCTCCACGATCGACTCGGCATCGACCTCGCGCGGGACGACGAGCAGCAGCGGGCGACGGGTTCGCCGCCACAGCAGCGCCGCACTGGCGGGCTTCGCGGAGTCGGGGACGCCCAGGCGCGCGGGGCGCCCCGCGTCGACCTGCGCATACAAGTCGGTGAGCGGATCCAGCGTCCCGAGTGCGGGCAACAGCGCCCCAAGTTCGATGCTCATCCGATTCCTTCGCGCACGCGCGGACGGGGCCGTCCACGTTGTGGCGGCCCTTCGCGGGGTGGTTGCTGTGACCAGATCGAGTGTAGGACGGCGCGGCTGACGCTGCTATGCGGTGGGCGCTGTGGGGGGCGGAGCGGGCGCTCCCGGCTCCTGGTGCAGGAAGCGCATCGCCGCCTCGTACCCCTCCGTCGCGGCGAGTTCCACGGCGTCCGCGACTCGTTCGAGCGCCGCCTCCAGTGCGCGGCGCTCCTCGCCCGTCGGCGAGGCGAGCACCCACGCCGCCACGCGTTCCGGGTCGCGTACCGGCGCGCCGTGGTCGTACGGGCGGTCGATGCCGATGCGGATGCGCGCGAACTCCTGCGTCCCCAGCGCATTGGAGATCGACTTCATCCCGTTGTTCCCGCCGGTGCCGCCGCTGGTGCGCATCCGCACCTGCCCCACGGGCAGGTCGAGGTCATCGAGCAGCACCAGCAGCTGCGTCGGGTGGCCCTTCAGGCGGCGGAGTTCCTGCACCAGCGGGCCACCGGCCTCGTTGTAGTACGAGCGCGCCCGCGCCAGGTGCAGCGCGTGGCCCCCGAGGTCGACACGAGCGCTGCTGACGCGGCCCTCGCGCTTCAACTCGACGCCGTGGCGCCGGGCGAGCAGTGCCAGGCACCACGCGCCCACGTTGTGACGAGTGCGGGCGTACTGGTCGTCCGGGTTCCCGAAGCCGGCCACCAGCAGCGGTCGGTTGGACGGCTCCGGCGCGCGCGCCGGCTCCACCTCGGCCTCACGGCGAGTGGTGCGCAGGCGGAATGAGCCGAAGCGTCCCAGTGGCATGTCGCCATCGTCCCGGCGGCGCGGGAGGCGCGCAAGCGTCGCGATGCTTCCGTGCACCATCAGGAAGCCCGATCGCCGCGTTTCCGTGCGATTGTTGCGGCGTGGGTGGGCCGTACCTACCATGCGCCCGACGGCGCGCCCCTCGCGCGCGCCCCTCTGTCAGCGCATCTACCGCGAGATCGATCGGAGATGACGGAATGGTTGATGTCATCGCCTCCGCGCGCGCCGAGGGGCGCACGCTTCTCACCGAGGCGGAATCCAAGGAGTTGTTGCACGGCGCGGGTATCCCCGTGACGCGCGCCAGGGTCGCGAAGAAGGCCAAGGAGGCCGTCGAGTACGCGGAGGAGATGGGCTATCCCATCGTCCTGAAGATCGTCTCGTCAGACATCGCCCACAAGTCAGACGTCGGCGGTGTCGCCGTCGGGATCGACTCCGCGAAGGCGCTCCGCACGGCCTTCAAGACCATGATGGAGCGCGTCTCGGCCGCTGCGCCGGGTGCACGCATCGATGGCATCTCCGTGCAGCAGCAGGCGAAGCAAGGCACCGAGGTCATCGTGGGTGCCACCACCGACCCGCAGTTCGGGCCGGTGATGATGTTCGGCCTCGGCGGTGTCTTCGTGGAGGTGCTGAAGGACGTGGCCTTCCGCGTGGTGCCGCTGGAGCCGCGTGACGCGCGCCAGATGGTGCGCGAGATCCGTGGCTTCCCGATCCTGGAGGGCGTTCGCGGCGGCGAGGCCGCTGACCTGGACGCGCTCGAGTCGCTGATCCTCAAGGTCTCCGACTTTGTCGCGCAGCACCCGGAGATCGCGGAACTGGACCTGAATCCAGTCTTCGCCTACGGGAAGGGTGCGCTGGCGGTGGACGCACGCGTGGTGCTGGCCGAGGCGAAGTCATGATCGGCAACGCCGGCACGATTGACCCTGCCCGCCTCCACCGTGCGCTGAACCCGCGCACGGTGGCCGTGGTGGGGGACAAGGGCCCCAACTGGAACTGGATCACCAACCTCAAGGCGTTCACGGGCAAGGTCTACTCCGTCCAGCTGGACGAGAAGGAGATCCCGGGCATCCTGGAGCGCGGCGTCCCGAACTTCCGCTCGCTCCTGGAGATTCCAGACGAGATCGACCTCGTGATCTGCGCCGTTCCCCGCAATGTCACCCCGTTCATCCTGAAGGACGCCGTCGCCAAGGGCGTGGGCGGCATCTCCATGTTCACCTCCGGCTTCGCCGAGACGGGCGAGGAGATCGGCGTCAAGCTCCAGCAGAACATCTATGACGTCTGCGCCGCGGACGGCATGCCGCTCGTCGGCCCCAACTGCATGGGCATCTACAACCGCCGCCTGGGCGTGAAGTTCTCCGCCGCCCAGGAGCAGGGCGAAGGCGGCGACGTGGGCATCGTGTCGCAGAGCGGCACGCACGGCATTGCCATGTCCATCGGCTCGCAGCGCCTCGGTGTGAAGGTCGTCCGCGCGATCTCCATCGGGAACGCCGTCGTCCTGAACGAGGGCGATTACCTGGAGTACATGCTGAACGACCCGGAAGTCCGGGTGATCGGCATGTACCTGGAGGGCATCCGGAACGGCCGCAAGTTCTTCGAGGTGCTCAAGCGCGCCACGAAGAAGAAGCCGGTCGTCCTCTGGCGCGGCGGTCGCAGCCGTGCTGGCGCACGCGCCGTGCGCTCCCACACCGGCTCCCTCGCCTCCGACGACGCGATCTGGTCGGCGCTGGTGAAGCAGGCCGGCGCGATCAGCGTCGACACGCTTGAGGACGCCATCGACACCATCGCCGCGCTGGTGCACGCGCCGGCGACGCCGAAGCGGAACCTGGCGCTGGTTGCCATGACCGGCGGCCAGTCCGTGGCGATTACCGACCAGTTCGAGCGCGCCGGCTTCGAGGTGCCCGAACTCTCCAAGAAGTCGTACGACATCCTCAGCGAGTTCTTCATCACCATTGGCGGCTCCTACCGCAACCCGTTCGACGCCTCCTCCACGATTGGCCGTGAGACGGACAACCTGGCCAAGATCCTGGAAGTCCTGACGAACGAGAAGGCGATCGATGGTGGTGTTGCGTTTGAACTCGGCTCCCGCGGCTTCGACGAAGGCACCGAGCGCATGGACCAGATGCTGGACCTGCTGCGGAAGTACCGCGACACCAGGAACCTGCCGGTGGTCTGCCTGATGCCGGACGGCGGTGTCATGAGCGGCGACGCGGAGATACTCGTGCGCGCTCGTGGCTATGTGTCGAAGGCGGGCTTCCCCGTCTACCCGACGTTCCAGCGGGGTGCCAACGCGCTCGGCCGGGCGGCGGCCTACTGGACCTGGCGCGCCGAGGTGGGCAAGGGCAAGGCCTCCAAGAAGAAGTAGCCGAAGACTCAGTGTTCGGGGTACCTCCACGGGGCCAGACCGGCTTCGCGGATACCCCGGTGGGGTGTACCCTGCACGTATGAGCGACTCCTCCCGCCAGACGCCGCCCGGTGGCACGATCTACCTGGACAGCGCCGCTTCGACCGCCCTCCGCCCGGAGGCGCTGGAGGCGATGCTGCCGTTCATGACCGGCGACTTCGCCAACCCCTCCGCGCATCACGAATCCGGCCGTCGCGCACACGATGCCATGGAGCGCGCCCGCGATGATGTGGCAGCGATCCTCGGTGCACTGGCGGAGGAAGTCGTCTTCGCCTCGGGCGGCACGGAGAGCATCAACACGGCCGTGAAGGGCGTCGCCTTCGCGCAGGCGGAGGCCGGCGTCGGCCGTCACATCGTCACCACCGAGGTGGAGCACCACGCCGTCCTGCACTCGCTCCAGTTCCTGGAACGCTTCGGCTTCGAGGTTGAAGTGTTGCCCGTGGACGAGCATGGACTGGTGACCCCGGACGAGGTCGCGACCGCGATCCGGCCCGACACCGCGCTGGTCTCCGTCGCCTACGCCAACAACGAGGTGGGGACGGTGCAGCCGCTGCCGGACATCGCACGCGCCGTGAAGGAGCGCGCGCAGGCGCTCGGTCGCCAGGTGCCGTTCCACACGGACGCCGTACAGGCGCCGAATTCACACTCGCTCGATGTCGATGCGCTCGGAGTCGACCTGCTGTCACTCTCGGGCCACAAGTTCGGCGGCCCCAAGGGCACGGGCCTGCTCTACGTCCGCCGAGGCGTGCCGTTCCTGGAACTGCTCTCCGGCGGCGGGCAGGAGCGTCAACGTCGCTCCGGCACGGAGAACGTGCCCGGCGTGGTGGGCATGGCCACCGCGCTCCGGCTGGCGCAGGAGGAGCGCGAGGCGTTCACCGCTCGCACCTCGATGCTGCGCGACCGGCTATTCGATGCGGTTCGTGCCGCCTGCCCGGAGGCGCGCCTGAACGGTCACCCCACGCAGCGGCTGCCGCACAACCTCCACGTCTGCTTCTCCGACCTGGAGGGCGAGTCGCTGGTGGCGGAACTGGACGCGCTCGGCATCGCCTGCTCGGCGGGCGCGGCGTGTACTTCGGCCACCTGGGAGCCCTCGCACGTGCTACTGGCGATGGGCGTACCGCTGGACCTGGCGATCGGGTCGCTGCGGATGTCGCTCTGGCCCTCGATTACTGAGGCGCAGATCGACTACGTCGCGGCGCAACTTCCCGGCGCGGTCAGTCGCGTCCGCGCGAGCGCCGTGCGGGCCATCTAGGCACCTCCCGGGGCGTCCCGAAGCGCCTCCGCACATCTGCCTACCTGATGCAACAGATCGCTTTACATATCCACATCTGGAATGTACCGTCTACACAGTTGATCCATTGAGCCGAACGAAATGGAAGCAACGGTGCCAGACTCCCCGTTCGATGAGTACCTCGATCTCGTGGAAGCCGCGCGTGAGCTCGGCATCCACCCACAGAGCCTGCGACGCCTGATCAAACAGGGGCGCGTGCCTGCGACGTTGTTCGCGGGCAAGTACCTGATCGAGCGGGACAAGCTGGACATGTTTAAGTCCAGTTATGACCCGCGGCCTGGCCGCAAGCCGATCCGTCGCCTGCTGTAACCCGTACACCTGATCGCGCGTGATAACGTGCGCCGCAGCGAACCGGAAGCAAGAGGAGCGCCGCATGTCTACCGCGCGAGCCCCGCAAACCGTCCCCCGTTAGGTCCGAGCGCCTCCGCGCGACTCTCTCGCCCCGTCCCTGAGTTGGGACCGGGCCTCATCCCCGTGTCTTCACGCATGAGAGAGCCGCTGCCATGACCTTCCGCCTCCTGGGCGAACCGATCGAACGGGACCCGAACGTGCCCCGCCGGGCCACACGCCTGGCCTTCCTGGGCCGCTTCACGGATGAACTGCTGTTCGGCGCGACCGACGTGCTGATGCCCACCATCCGCGCCACGCTGGGCCTGAGTTACGCGCAGGTGGGGCTGCTCCACCTCGCCCTCGACTACGTCGCGGCCGCGATCGAGCCCATCAGTGGGCTGCTGATCGATGTCTGGGACCGCCGCTGGCTGCTGGCGTGGGGCGCGGCCGGCGTGGGCCTCTCCACGGTGATGGTCGGGCTCGCGCCCACGTTCCTCGTGTTGCTGCTGGCCTTCGCGGTCTACGGCCTCGCCTCCGGCCCACTGGCCCACACGGCGGACGTGGTACTGGTGCAGGCGCACCCCTCCGCGCCCGGCCGCGTCTTCGCCCGCGCGACGGCGCTTGACACGACCGGCGCGCTGTTCGGGCCTGCGTTCGTGGCCGCGTGGCTGTGGGCCGGGCTGGACTGGCGATGGCTGCTGGTGGGCCTCGGCACGTGGGGCGTGGTCTATGGCGTGCTGCTGGCGACCACGCGCTTCCCGAGGCCGGGCGAGGCCACCGAGGCGGATGAGAGCGGATCGGAGGCGTCAGCGGCCTCTGGCGGCCTGCTGCGCACGTTCGCCGAGAACCTGCGTGCCGTTGCCGCTGACCGCGCCGCGCGTATCTGGCTGCTCCTGCTGTTTGTCCACGGGATCGCGGAGGCACCGATGGTGTTCCGCGCGATCTGGCTCGTTGACGAAGGTGGGATGAGCCAGGTGCAGGTTGGCCTCTACGTCATGTTCGAGACGGCGATCTCGCTCGTGGGCGTGCTCTATCTCGATCGGTGGCTGAAGCGGGCCGCACCGCGCCGCGTGATGATCACCTGCGCGATGGGACTGCTGCTGCTCTACCCGGCGTGGTACCTGGTGCCCGGCACCTGGGCGCGTTTCGCGATTGGTGCGCCGCTGGGATTCCTCTTCGCGGCGTTCTGGCCGATTGTCCGCAGCGCCGCGCTGACGACCGAGTCGTCCCGACCGGGCGCAGTGACGGCGGTGAGTTCTGTGATGGGGCTGGTGCCGCTGGCGCTGGGCGTCGCGCTCCTCGCGGAGACGGTGGGCCTCACCGCGGCGCTGTTGGGCACACAGGTCGCCGGCATCGCTGTGCTGTTGCTCGTCGTGTGGCGATGGCTCCCCGCGCCCAGCGTGGTCGGCGCCACGGAGGCCTCGTGAGCGCCGCCGCCGATCAGGCCGGTGGGGCGATGTTGATCGAAGCGTCGTCCAGGTCGGTGAGGTTCATGTCCAGGCGCAGCAACTCCATGCCATCGCCGCCGGAGCCGATGATCATCATCCGCACGGGGACACCGAGCGCTTCCGAGAACCAGACATCGAAGGTGAACGTGGCATCTGCGCCGGCCTCGGCCGGCAGGACGTCCTCATCGGACTGGAAGACCTCGCGGAACTGCTCGGGCGTCATGCTGTACCGGCGCGCGGCCTCGCCGTTGACGGTCTCCATCTGGTGCTCAAGCGTGAGCAGGCGCTCGGTCAGGTCGTCCAGCGAGTACGACTCGTCGACCCGGAAGATGCTGGACGGCTGGTAGTCGAGGTCACCGAGGAGGGGGTGCGGGGCGCCGGGATCCAGTGTGCTCTCGCGCCACGCGCCCTCGCCCTCGCGCGTCCACACGCGCTCCTCGATGCGAATGCTCTCGAGCGCGAGCGCCAGCGGGCCCAGCGAGCAGCGTGTGCGCGTGTGCTCGCTGGTGGGGGAGCGGAACTCGCCCTCCAGGTTCAGGGTCAGCGCGCCGCCCGGCTCCAGCAGTCCCGTGGGGATGTCCGCGCTAGTCGCCAGCCCCTCCGGCTTGAGCGAGACGTCGACGGTGTAGCGGTAGCCCTGAAGGTCTTCGAGGGCGCTGACGCGCCATGCCGGCTCGGCCGTCGCGGTCAACTCGGTAGCGGGCGCCACCGGTGGGTCATCGGTCGTGCAGGCGGCAAGCACCAGTAGCGTCAGCGCGAAGACGCCCAGCATGGGGGCCCGGCAGCGGGCAGCGAACTGCATGGGTTCCTCCAGGTACGGCGCATCAGGGCGCAGGGCGACGCTAGTGGAACGTCTGTTTGCGGCTGCGCGTTCGGTCTCGCCTCTCCGCTAGTCGAACTCGGAGCGCGGCTCACCCTCGCGCCGGAAGTATGCCAGCGTCCGGTCAAGATCCACACGGGTCACATGACCTGCATTGTGCAGGAAGTTGAGCATGACCTCCAGACTCAAAATCGGGTGCAATCGCACCCCGATCGCGTCCAGGCGTGCGCCCGCTCCCTGCTCGCGGTCGATGAGGACCACGCAGTTGGTGACCAGCAGTCCGGCCTCGCGGAGGCCCACCACGGTCTCCACCAGCGAGCCCCCACCGGCTGCGAGGTCGTCCACGACCAGCACGCGCTGGCCGGGGCGGTAGATGCCCTCCACGTGAGGTGCCACTACCTCCTGCGCATCGCGAGGCGGCCGCAGGTAGAGCATTGGCTTTTCCATCTGCAGCGCCAGCGCCGTGGCCACGTGGAGCCCACCGATCGGTACCCCGGCGATCGCATCGAACGGCTGCACCGTTGGCTTGCGCAGCACCATGCCCATCTCGAGCTCGTCCTCGATCAGTCGCACGGTGCGCTTCAGCGCATCCGGCCGTGAGATCAACAGCTTCGCGTTGACGTAGACCGGCGAGTTGCGCACGGTGCGGCCCAGGCTGAAGTCGCCGAACTGAATGGCACCGAGGCGCCACAGCATCTCGGCCAGCCACAACTTGCCCTGCGCGTCCTGCTCCAGCGTCACCGGCGGCCCCTCACAGCAAGTGCTTCGGGATTCACGAGGTGGGTCGGGCGCTCGCCGGCCAGGCCCGCCAGCAGCCCGTCCACGGCCAGGTGCGCCATCTTCGTGCGTGTCTCGTCCGTCGCGCTGCCGAGGTGCGGCGCGATCACCAGCCGGGGCGCTGCGAGCAGCGGGTCGTCTGGTGGCAGCGGCTCGGGTGAGGTGACGTCCAACCCCGCGCCACCGATGACCCCATCGTGCAGCGCCTGTGTCAGCGCGGCCTGGTCCACCACGCCACCTCGTGAGGTGTTGATGAAGATCGCGCGTGGCTGCATCCGCGCAAAGAACGCGGTGTCACACATGCCAGCCGTCTCCGGCGTCAGCGGCGTGTGTACCGAGACGTAGTCCGATTCTGCGAGCAGCTGGTCAAGCGGCGCGAACTCGCCGGGGAAGTCCGGCACCTCGCGCCGCCCGTGGTACAGGACGCGCATCTCGAACGCCCGCGCACGCCGCGCGACGCCTGCACCGATGCGCCCCGGGCCGACGATGCCGAGCGTGGCGCCGGTGACGCGGTGGCCCAGCATCCACGTGGGATGCCACGGCCCCCACTCACCGTCACGGACGGCGCGTTCGCCCTCTGGCAGGCGGCGTGCGGCGGCCATGAGCAGCGCCCAGGTCATATCCGCGGTCGTGTCGGTCAGCACACCGGGCGTATTGGTCACCAGCACGCCGCGCTCCGTGCAGGCGGGGACATCGATGTTGTCGTAGCCCACGGCCAGGTTCGCCACGACGCGGACGCGCGGGCAGGCGTCCAGCAGTGCGCCATCGACGCGGTCGGTGAGCATCGTGAGGAGGCCGTCGCACGCCGCACCGTGTGCGCGGAGCGCGTCCGGCGCTGGTGGGGCGTCATCGGCCCACAGGTCGACCTCGGCAGCGTCGCGCACCCGCGCGAGGGGACTGCCCACCGCATCGCCACCCGGCAGCCGGCGCGCGATGAAGACGCGCGGACGGGCGTTCACTGCACGGGCCGAGGGCACTGGGGAGGCATGAGCGCGATTGTACTGTCTGCACTCGTCACGGGCGGGATCACTGCGTTCACCAAGTGAGTGATCGGTCCGGTAGCACCAGCGGCACCGGCAGGCCCGAGCCCATCGTCTCGGTGCGGCCCTCGAGATAGAGCCAGCCAGTGAGGGCGCACGTCACCGCATCCAGTTCGTCGTGCGAGATTGGACGTCGCGGCAATCCCAACACGCCGTGGCGCTTCAGGCCGCGTCGCAGCCCGTCCACACCGGCACGCTTGCGAGGGATGCCCAGCACGTCCTGCGTCATCCCGGGGTACGACTCGATCACCTCGACGCCCTGAGAGTTCAGCTGCTCGCGTAGAGCGATCCCGCGGAGCGTCATCTTCACCATCGAGGGCAGCAGGGCAGGGAACGGCCGGTAGCCCTCCGCCGCGGCGATGCGGTCGACCTGACGCATGATGCCGAACCGGGCGCACTCGCAGGTCTGGTCGGTGCAGTCCCGCCCCTCGGGCAGGGCCAGTGGCGCATCGATGGCGACAAGGCGCGGGCGGTGCGCCGCCACCAGCGCAAACAGTTCTTCGTCCGCGCGGGCCTTCGCCACTAACCGGCAGCGGAGCGACGCGTCCATCACTGCCACGCCGGTGGGGTAGCGCGGCCCGCTGCGGAGGTCGATGCCGAGTACGAGGGCTGGCGCTGGTACAATCGACATCTGAGATGACCCTAACTCTGCGTACGGATCCGGAGTGCACTACGGGTGCGCCCGGCAGGAGGATAGATGGCCGAGAAGCGTCCGGACGAACCGTTCACGCGGATTGACGTCCACGAGGCGAAGGAAATGATCGACGCCGGCAACGTGCAGGTGATCGATTCTCGCGAGCCGCACGAGCACCACGAGGGCCATGTCCCTGGCTCTGTGCAGATTCAGCACATGGCGACCATGGCGCAGTCTTCGAAGTTGGCGACGGATCGCCCGATCATCTTCATCTGCAAGTCCGGGCAGCGTTCCGCCGTGGCCGCGGAGTTCGCGGCCGCCATCGGCCTCACCGAACTCTACAGCGTGGACGGCGGGCACGAAGCGTGGCGCGCTGCGGGCTACCCGATGGACACCGAGGACTAGGCCGCTCGCATCGAACGACCTCGAAACGGCCCCGCGCAAGCGGGGCCGTTGCCTTGCCATCGTTCCCGCGACGCTCTCACGCCCCCGCCTGGCACGACCGACTGGCGCGGCTGACTAGTGCACCTGGGGCGCAACCAGCGGCACGGGCCCGCGCGGCCCGCTGCCCTCATGCATCACCGGCAGTTCGAGGACGATCTGCGCGCCCCCGCCGGGGCCGGCCTCCGCCCAGGCACGTCCGCCGTGCGCGGCGATCACGCCGTGCACGATCGCCAGGCCCATGCCCTGCCCGGAGCCGACTTCCCGCGTGGTGAAGAAGGGCTCAAAGACCCGGCCGCGAAGTTCCTCCGGAATGCCCCCGCCGCTGTCCGCAAATGCGATACGCACCATGTCCTGCTGCATCGTCGTGGTGACGGTCACCTGGCCGCCGCGGCGCTCCAGCGCCTGCTGCGCGTTGACCAGCAGGTGCAGGAACGCCTCCTCCAACTGCGATTCGTCCGCCAGGACCTCCGGCACGTGGCTGAAGCGTGGCAGGATCTGTATGTCTTCCACCTCCAGCGCGTAGCGACGCAGGTCGATGACGCGTCGCAGGATGCGCTCCACGTCCACGGCCCGTCGTTCCGGTGGACGCTGACGCGAGAACGACAGTAGGTTCCTCACGATTCGCGAGGCGCGCACGGCCTCCACCTCGATCGTGCGGATCGCCTCGTCGCGCTCCGCACCTTCGAGCGACTCGAGGATCTGCGCGTAGCCGAGGATCGCCGTCAGCGGATTATTCAATTCGTGCGCCACGCCCGCCACGAGCTCGCCGAGGATGCTGAGGCGCGGCGGCACCTCCGCTGCGGGTGCCTCCGTGCCCCGCACGCTCGATGCCGGCTCCGCCCGCGGCGCCGCGGCGGGGGGCGACGGCGTGCCGGCCGCCTCAGCCATCGGCGCAACTACGCCCGGTCCCAGCGGACGCAGGACAGACTCGGCGTGGACGCCCTCGGCTGGCGAGAACGCATGAGGCCGGTGGCGCAGGAGCATGGCGTAGCCCGCGACGCGATCTGAGGCGTGCAGTGGGATGAGCAACCGCGCACGGAATCCGTACCCCGCCAGGCCCGCCAGCGGGCCGGGGCCTTCGAATACCACGTCGTTGTCCAGCGCTGGCTGGCCGGTGTCACGGAGGCGTGCCTCAGTGGCGCTCAGCGGCTGCCAGCGGAGGCCGGGGGCGACGCCTGCCATCGGTGAGGGGTACACGGCGACGGCCTCCGCGCCGCCGTCCGCCGGGCGGAAGCGCACCACGGCCGCCCAGTCGAACGGCACGGTGCGATCCAGGGCCTGAAGCGTGGCCCGCGCGGCATGCGCGTTGTCCAGTTGAGCGATGGCTTCCAGCGCGTCGATGCGGGCGCGCATGGCGCATCGGAAGCCTCGGAGGGGGCGTGGTGCGCCTCATACGCCGCGAGGTGCAGCAGGGTGGCGCCGCCGGGCGCTCCGGGCTGGAGGCGACACTGCAGCGCCACTTCCGGACGGGCGAAGGTGAAGTGCAGTGTCCCGACCCAGGTATCGCGGGTGGCCATGGCCAGGCGAAGCCCATCGAGCACAGCGGAATCGCCCGCCGCGATGATCGACTGCAGGGTGCGCTCTGCTAGCGACAGTGGTGCGGGAGCGCCGATCAGTGCACACGCGGACTCATCAGCCGCGATGACGCTGAGGTCATCGCGAAGGAGCAGTCCGCCCACTTGCCGGGAGGCCCCTCGCCCTAAGGGTGGGTCGATCATTGGTCTCGGACAGGCGGCGCGATCGCTTCCGCGCGATCCCGCACAGAGACGCCGCCTGCGCTCCGTTTCTGCAGGATTCCCCTCGATCATCGAACCGATCGAGGCGACCCGTACCCTCACACACGGTGAGGGCACGGGCAATTTCACGCCTGCGGGTGATCAGTTGGACTTATCCACAGGCTGCGCTGACCGTACCTTAGTTGCGGCGGTCCGGGCTGGCCCAGCGTTGTGCGACCACGGCGGCGGCCTGTTGGTGCGTGGCCGTGACCAACGATGCGAGCACATCCGAGGCGCGATCGAGTCGCTTCCGCACATCCAGTGTGGCAAGCAGTCGCTGGAGTTCCCGGGGCTGCACCAGTCCGTGGGCCGCCGAGGCGACGGCGTCCGCCAGCGGCCCGGGCGAGTCTGGCACGTCCACCTGGCGGTGGTACTCGTTCGCGATGGTGTGACGGAGGCGCTGCAGTTGCCGGTAGCGATCCTGGGTCTGCTCGATGAGCGAGTCCGGGACCTCGGATACCTCGTCCACCGGGTACTCGATGTCCGCGCTCAGGTAGGGGCGGTCGTCGTACAACTGGGTGACGCGGAAGCGTTGCACGCCGCGGGCGGTGACGGTCAGGCGACCCTCCGCCGCCGGCTGAACGCGCACGATGCGGGCGATGGTGCCGGTGGAGTACGGCACAGCCGGGCCACCCACCTCCGCACCATCGCGGATCAGAGCGACGCCGAACGGTTCGTCCGTCTCCAGGCACTCGGCGATCAGCGTCTTGTACCGCTCCTCGAACACCGTCAGCGTCAATGGCATGCCGGGGAAGAGCACGGTCTGCAGCGGGAAGAGGCGGAGGCGTGTCACGAGAGCGCCCATCGCCAGATCATCACCAGGACGCCCGCACCGACCGCGAGCAGCGCGGCGCGCAGGCTTGAGCGCGGGCTCATCTCCTGCGACCGCACGCCGCCCTCGATGCCGCCGTCCCAGCCGTGGTCGATGAGGACCGCGGCCGCGCGTTCGCGATCCTCGGCGGGGACGCTCACCGGGTAGACGAAGGCGAGGGGCTGCACGCCGATGCCGACGAGCGCGGAGCGCCCCGGGAGGGCGCGCGAGGCATCATCGATCTCCACGAACGCTTCGATACCGGCGGCCTCCAGCGCGTCGCGCCAGCGCTCGGCCAGTGCCGGCTCACGGGTCACCGTGAGCCGCACGAAAGCGACAGCATCTGTTCCGGTCATACGGAGATGGTACAGGGTGCGATCGGGCCGAAGGCGGGCTACGCGGTCTGCAGCGCCCTCACGCGCACGGAGGCGACACCACCCGCCTGCCCGGCGAGCGACCAGAGGCCCATCACCGCGCCCGCGTCGTAGTAGTGCGGCACGTACACCGTACCCGGCGCTACGCCGTCATCGATCCGCGCAGCGATGCGTACCGTGACGCCGTTGCCGGTCAGTTCCACGGTGTCGCCGGCACGGATGCCAGCGGCCTCGGCATCGCGCGGGTTCACCCACGCGGCCTCCTCGCGGTGCATCTTGTCGGCCTCCTCGGAGCGGGTGGAAGCACCCTCCCACGAGGTGAACAGCGAGCGACCGGTGATCACGGCGGTGCCGTCCGGGCGGGCGGCGGCAGCGGCGACGGGCTGCGACTTCGCGAAGAGGCCGGCTTCGGTCACCACGCGGGTGTTGCCCGGCGCGGCGGCGATCGCCTCGTACGTCGGGTAGCCCTGCACCTGTGCAGCCACGTCGCGGGCGACATCGGCGGCGGAGGTGTAGGTGAGCGCCGCGCCCAAGCCGTTGGCGATGGAGATCAGCGTGCCGAGGCCATCCGGGGACGTCGCCTTCGGCTGCTGCGCCGGGCGGTGCCGCAGCACGCGCCGGTCGCCGTTGGTCGTCGTCCCGTCCTTCGCGAAGAACGCGCTCTCCGGCACCACCACCGAGGCGTGCTCGGCAGCCGTCGACCGGACGGAGTCAATCACGACCAGCGTGTCGAGCGCTTTCAAGGCGGCCTCGATGGCCGGCGTGCCGGGGGCGCTCAGCAGCGGGTTGTCGGCGTGCAGGATCACGGCTTTGATCTCGCCCGCCTGCGCGGCGGCGATGATCTCCGCGAACGACTTGCCGTTCGCACCGGGCGTGACGCCGGCATCAGTGACACCGTTCGCGTTGCCCTCGGCGGGCAGGTAGTGCAGGTGGAACGCGCCACGCTCGCCGCGGAGCGCGATCGCGAGGTTGGCGGCGGCCTTCACCGTCTCACCGGCCAGCGTGCCATCGTGTGCGTTCGGCGCAACGATGACCGAGGCGAGCGACTCGGCGTCCGACTTCGCCAGCGAGATCGCGTGCAGCGCGGCCTCCCACTGAGCGGCGTCCACGCCGGCGGGAGCGGCAGCGCCGTCCACCAGCGCCTGCGTCACTACGGCCTCTTCGCCGGGGAAGACGCGCACCACGGCGTGCGCGTTGCGCTCGAGTTCTGACCACGTCGGCGAGACCAGCACCAGGCGCGCCTGGCGCTTCACGACGGCGTCCTTGATGCGGAGCGAGACGACCTGGTGGGACTCCTCCAGGTCACGCGCGACCGCGACGATCGTCGCGCTGCGTTCGATATCGGTGAGGCTGGCCGGGATGCGCTCGGTGCCGAAGGCGCCGCGCAGTGCAGCGACGGCCGCGCGGTGCGTGGCGCCGGTGGAGAAGTCCACGTGCGGCGTGCCGATCGCGCGAGCGATGCGGGCGAGGACAAACGCCTCTTCGTTGGTGGCGAGCGGCGAGCCGAGGATCGCGATGGCACCGGCACCACCGGCCGCCTTCGCGGCCTGCACGTCTGCGACGGCGCGCGCGACGGCGTCATCGAGCGAGACGGGGAGCAGGCGGTCGCCCGTGCGGGCGAGGGCGCGGGTGAGGCGCTGCTTCGCGGGGATCGCGTCGTAGTGGAAGCGACCGCGGACGCAGATCTGGTCGCGCGAGACCGGATTCAGCCGG
>JAQCKI010000052.1 GCA_027592645.1 Chloroflexota bacterium
CTCGATCGGCGGCAGTCACCGGCGGAGCGCGAGGCGGCGAAGGCGAAGGACTCGGCTCGGAACTACTGGAAACGGAAGGTCGCCGAGGAGGAAGTCCAGGCTCCCGAGAAGGCGCCGCACTCGAAGGCGGACGTGGCGGCCCAGAAGTCCGCCGACCAGTACTGGGAGCGCGAAGTCGCCGACGAACAGACGCGACGCGGCACGCCCGAGCCGCAGGACAAGCCGTAGCGGGCCGGCCCGGGCGACCGCCGAGGCGCACGCCTCGACCCTGCCGGGTCGCCACCCCACAATCGTCTGAAGACATCGCGACGTCGCCGCGCCGGTGGCTGCGCCGAGGGGACGACTCATGCTGCTGAGCCTGGTGTATCGCTGGTACGAGCGCCGGCTGGAGGGCGTTGTCCGGCGTGGGGCGATTCCGCAGCACGTCGGCGTGCTGCCCGATGGCAACCGCCGCTTCGCACGCATCGCCGGCATGGGCTCCGTGGACGAGGGACACCGGCAGGGTGTCGCCACGATCGAGCGGCTGATCCAGTGGTGCGACGACCTCGAGATTCCCGTGATCACGATCTGGGTGCTGTCGACGGACAACTTCAACCGCCCGGCGGAGGAACTGGCCGGCATCTTCCGGCTGGTGGAGGAACGTATCGACGGCCTCGCCGAGGCGCAGGCGAAGGCGAAGCGGCCACGCCGCGTGCGTGCCGTGGGGCGTCGCGACCTCATGCCAGCGGCAACGCTGGCGGCGATCGAACGGGTCGAGCAGGCCACGGTGCACCACGAGGGCGGCGGGCTGCTGGTCGCCGTTGGCTACGACGGCCGCGAGGAGATCGTGGACGCGGTGCGGCAACTGCTGCGCGACCACGTTGCCGGTGGCGATTCGCTGGAGAGCGTCGCGAGCGCGCTCGATGCGGACGAGATTGGCCGGTACCTGTACGCCTCGGACGTGCCGGACCCCGACCTGATCATTCGCACGTCGGGTGAACTGCGGCTGTCCGGGTTCCTGCTCTGGCAGAGCGCGTACAGCGAGTACTACTTCTGCGACGTGTACTGGCCCGCCTTCCGCCGGATCGACTTCCTGCGCGCGCTGCGCTCCTACGGGGACCGCGAGCGCCGTCGCGGCCGCTAGGCCGCCCACGCCGCGCTCACCCCTCGCACCCCCGGCTGCGCTACGCTGCACGGCGTTCGTGAGCGAGCGGACGCGCGAGGAGTGGTGCGATGTCGTTGCCGGAACTGACCGACCTGAACCTGACGATCGATGGCTACGTTGCGACGCTGGAGATCCAGCGGCCGCCCCACAACTACTTCGACCTGCCGCTGATCGAAAGCATCGCGGACGCGCTGGAGTACGTGGACCGCGAGACGGACGTGCGCGCGGTGATGCTGTGCGCGGACGGGAAGTCGTTCTGCGCCGGCGCTCAACTCGGGCGGGCCGCCGAGGGGCCTCCACCGACGGGGAACCGCACCGGGCGCGCGCACCTGTACCGCGAGGCGGTGCGGATCTTCGAGGCGGGCACGCCGATCGTCGCGGCGGTCCAGGGGAACGCGATCGGCAGCGGGCTGGGCGTCGCAATGGCGGCGGACTTCCGCGTGGCGACTCCCGACTCGATGCTGACGGCAAACTTCGTACAACTCGGCTTCCACCCGGACTTCGCGCTGACGGCGACGCTGCCGCGCGTCGTGGGGCAGCAGGCGGCGTGGCGGATGCTACTGACCGGCGAGCGCCTCTCGGGCGAGCAGGCGCTGCGCATCGGCCTCGTCAATGAACTCGCACCCGTCGAGCAACTTCGCGAGCGGGCGCTGGCGCTGTGCGCGCAACTCGCCTCGTCGGCACCGCTGGCAATGCGCTCGGCGCGCCGCACGGTGCGCCGCGGGCTGGCCGACGAGGTGCGCCAGGCGGTGGACACGGAGCAGGTGGAGCAGGACTGGCTGCGCCGCACCGACGACTTCCGCGAGGGCGTCAAGGCGACGGCGGAGCGCCGCGCGCCCCAGTTCCTCGGCGAGTAAGTCCTGGGCGAGTAGCGCACCGAAGGGAATCCCACCATGGCCGAGCCAACGCAGCACTTCTTCGAATCGCAGCGCGTGCGGATCGCCTACTGGGATTGGGGCAACTCGGACGCCCCGCCGATGGTGCTGGTGCACGGCGGCAAGGATCACGCGCGGGCGTGGGACGGTATCGCGGAGGCGCTGTCGGACACCTACCACGTGGTGGCGCTCGATCTGCGCGGGCACGGCGACTCTGAGTGGACGATCGGCGGCACCTACGGCCTGCCGGACAACGCGCTGGACGTGGTGAAGTTGATCGACCTCGTGGGCGCGCCCGCGCGCGTGCTCGGGCACTCCTACGGCGGGTCGGTGTCGCTCATCGCAGCGGGGACGTTCCCGGAGCACTTCGCCTCGCTCGCGGTGATCGAGGGCACGCATTCGCTGAACCCGTCCGAGCCGCAGGAGATGGGCCCGCGCTGGCTGCGCCAGTGGGGCGACCGCGTGCGCTCCTACGAATCCTCGACGCCACGCGTGTATCCCGACCTGGCGGCGGCCGAGGAGCGCGTGCGGGACGCAAACCCGAAGTTGCCGCTAGACCTCTCGCCCCACCTCACCCGCTGGGCGGCGCGCCCGGTGGAAGGTGGCTACGTGTGGAAGTACGACTGGTGGGTGAACGGCCGCACCTCGATGGAGATCCGCAAGGACGAACTCGAGCGGTTCTGGGCGGCGGTGGAGTGCCCGACGCTGCACCTCTTCGCGCGGCAGTCGAACTCTCGGCAGCGCCCGGACGCCGGCAAGTACTTCCGTGACGCGCGCACCGCGTGGATCGAGGATGCCGGCCACTGGGCGCACCACGAGCAGCCGGAGGCGGTGCTCGCCGCGCTGCGCCCGTTCTTCGCGGCGCATCCCGCAGAGTAAGGCGGGCCACCGGGCCACTGTGGGGCTGATCACCTCGGCTCCGGCGAAGTTGGCGCGAATCAGGCAAGGCCGGGGAGGGCTCGGTAGACGCCGTTCGCATCTCGCGCGCTGATCACCTCGCCGCAGCCGCGACACACGGCGTCGACGCCGACGTGTCCACCGCAGTCCCGATGGAAGATGTCGAGCGGCGGCCCGGCTTCCCCGGCCAGGTAGCGGTCGCCCCACTGCACCAGCGCAACGATGACCGGGTAGAGGTCGCGACCCTTGTCTGTGAGGCGATACTCGAAGCGTGGGGGGCGTTCCTCATACTGCCGGCGCTCGAGGATTCCGTGCTCGACGAGTGTCTTGAGGCGGCTCGCCAGGACGTTCCGAGCGATCGGGAGGCTCTGAGAGAATTCCTCGAACCGCCGCTTACCTTGAAACGCGTCTCTCAGCACGAGCAGCGTCCATCGCTCGCCGACGATGTCGAGCGCGCGGGCCACCGAGCAGTGCAGGTCTGAGAGCGCCACTCCTCGCATGCCTTGACTGTAGCAGAGTCAGTTGCACAGCGAAACGGTCTGCCCTACTGTGCGTTGCACCAAGCAACTCACAGCCGAAGAGGCCGCCCGAATGCTGACGCGCGTTGTTCGCTCGGTCCGCCACCCCGGGCAGGTGCACTACGGCTGGTGGATCGTGCTCGGAGCGGTCATCGGCCAGTTCGTGGCAATCGGCGTCGGCGGGCAGGTCTCGGGCGTATTCCTGCGGCCGGTGATTACCGAACTCGGGTGGTCGGCCGCGCAGTTCACCGTGGGAGGATCCGCCGCCTTCATCATGGGCGGCCTCGCCGGGTTCTTCGTGGGTCCGCTCATCGATCGTCGCGGTCCGCGGCCGCTCATGCTGGTCGGCGGCTTCACCTGTGGCCTGTCGCTGATCCTGATCTCGAGGGTCACGGAGGTCTGGCAGTTCATCGCCCTGCCAATGCTGGCGGGTGGCCTGGGCTTCGCACTCATCGGCCCGCTCGTGGTGAACGTGACGATCTCGAAGTGGTTCGTGCTGCGTCGAGGGTGGGCCATCGCGATCGGCTCGATGGGGGTCTCCCTCGCCGGACTGGTGATGCCGGTGACCATGACCCAGGTCGTCGACAACTTCGGCTGGCGCGCCGGGTACGCGACGATGGGCGTGCTGGTGTGGGCGCTGGTCATCCCCGTGGCACTGATCATGAGGCGCAGCCCGGAGGACCACGGACTCACCCCGGACGGCCGCGTCGCAGCGGCCGAGCCCACTCCGGCCCAGCGCCGGCAGCTCGAGACGATCCGCCGCGACCTCGCGAACTCCTACACGCGATCCGAGGCCGCTCGCACGCCCGCGCTGTGGCTGCTGGTCCTGGGCCTCGGCCTCAACCAGGCGGCGATGGCCGCGATGCTCGTACATGCGATCCCGTTCGTGACCGATGCGGAGTTCACGCGCGCACAGGCGTCGGTGGGGCTGATGCTCACCGGCGCCGCAAACTTATGCTCCAAGTTCGTGTGGGGCTGGACGCTGCAACGCGTGTCCGTTCGCCGCCTCGCGGCCTGTGCGTTCGGCGCCTCGGCGACCGGGGTGGCGCTGATCATCCTGGCGACTCGGGTCGATGTGTTACCGCTGTTGTTCGGAGGATTCTTCGTGTGGGGGTTCGGCTTCGGCGGAACCATCCCGATTGGCGAGTTCATCTGGGCGCAGTACTTCGGCCGCCGGTACCTCGGATCCGTGCGAGGACTCGGGGTGCCGTTCACCATCCTCTTCGGCTCGATGGGACCGATCTCGGTCGCAATAGTCTTCGACCGCACAGGCGAGTACGGCGGTGCGTTCACGGTGCTGACGGGGGCGTACCTCCTCGCCGGCCTCCTGATTCTCGCCTCACGGCAGCCGCGGGCGAAGGAGCCCGTGGCGGCGCTCGAAGGGCCGGTCGTCAGCGCGCCACTGGCAACCGCGAGCAGCGCGGTCGCGGTCACCGGGACCGCCGTGGGCCCAACAACGAACGGGTAAGCAAGCGGGTGGTACGCCCCGAATGACGAAGGAGCGCCGAAGTTGACCAGTCCCGAAGTCCAGGCCGAGTACGACCGCATGTATGCCTACTATCAAGCCCAGGGGGAGCGGTACTCCTTCGCGGAACTGTGGCCACGGGCGACACAGGCACGGCTGGAACTGCTGAACGCCCTGCAGGAGGTGAGCGACGAGGCCGCCGGGTGGTCCCCGGGATCAGACGACTGGAGCATCAAGGAGGTAGCACTCCACATCTTGAACAACTCGCGGAGCACCAGAGGCGTCGTGCGGGCGCTCGCCGCCGGAAGGCCGGGGGATACGTCGGGGATTGAGCCACCGCGGCAGACGACGACCGCGTCGATGGATCAGTTGCGTGCCGAGCTGCGCGACGACGGCATCGAGTGGGCCGCGGCGATTCTCGAGTTGCCGCCGCGGCCGCCGCTGACTCCTACTGCGCGCCACTCGATGTTCGGAGAGCTCCACGCGCGCGCGTGGTACCTCTTCCAGCGCACACACGACCTGGATCACAAGGGCCAGATCGAGCAGGTCAAGACAGCCGCCGGCTATCCGGGACGGGAAGTCCGATGAAGGTGGCGGTTGGTCTCGGCCTCGCCAACGGAAACTGGAGCGAAGCCGCCACCTGGCTCTCCGAGGTCGAACGCCTCGGCGTGGATAGCGCGCGGGGCGGCGAGACGTGGGGTATGGATGCGTTCACGCCGATCGCCCGGCTCGCAAGCAGCACCAAGCGCATCATGCTGGGCTGCTCAATCGCCCAGGTAGGGACGCGGTCCCCCGCGGTCCTGGCGATGACGGCACTGTCGCTCGCTTCGATGACCGATGGTCGGTTCATCCTCGGCCTGGGCACGAGCGGACCACAGGTGATCGAGGGGCTGCACGGAGTCCGCTTCAACCCGGCATACTCCCGGCTCCGCGAAACCGTGGACGTACTGCGCATCGCCATGTCCGGGGAACGCGTCCGCTACGGCGGAAAGGTCTACCAACTCCCGTTGCCCGACGGCGAGGGTCGTGCGCTGCGCCTCTCTGCCCCTCCGCGGGCGGTCCCGATCTACCTCGCGACACTCGGTCCACGGAGCCTCCGCATGACGGGGGAGCTGGCGGACGGCTGGTTCGCCTCGTCGTTCCTCGCCGAGCACGCGAACGTCTTTCTGGACGAGATCCGAGCGGGAGCGGAAGCAGCAGGTCGCTCCTTCGACGCCATCGAACGACAGGCCGGTGGCGTCGTGCAGTTCGGCGATGACCTGGACGCGCTTGTGACGCCGCGGAAACCGGGCTTCGCCTTCGAGATGGGGGCAATGGGATCGCCTGAGCACAACTTCTACCGCGAGGCGTACGCCCGTCAGGGATACGGCGACCTCGCGAACGAAGTACTCCAACTGTGGACGGAGGGACGACGCGACGAGGCGGCCGTGCTCATCCCCGACGAGCTTGTCGTTCAGTCCAACTTCCTCGGGACAGACGCGATGGTCCGCGATCGCATCCGCGCCTACCGGGACGGCGGCATCACCTCGCTTCGCGTCTCACCGGCCGGGGACAACATCGGCGAGCGCTTGAACACGCTCGGGCGCTTCATGGATCTCGTGCGGCAGGTCGAGGCGGAAGAGGCAGCCTAAGCGCCGACCCAGCCACATCTGCTGATCCGAGATCAGAATCGCCGCGCATCCTGCGAAGGAGGCCCTGCCACCGGGCCAAGACCGACAACACAACGCCGCCCCGGTTGGGGCGGCGTATTCATCGAAGCCAAGCCGTCGAGCGGCCTCGCGTCCATGCGCTGACGGGATGTCAGGTGCGCTCGGTGTACCAGACGTCGGGTGCGCCGGCGACGCCGGCATTCGACATGACGGTGCGCAGGTCGTCGCTCGCCATGAACTTCTGCGCCGCGTCCAACGTCGCGAAGTCGTGCGTGACCGTCACGTCGTTCGGATTGTCGGTGACCTGGTAGCCCTCGGGACGGTGCGGCCGAGGCGTATGATGCGCGACGTTATCGCGCGGAGGGAGACGTTATGCCACTGGTGAAGTTGAACGACATCGACCTGTACTACGAATCAACGGGCGAGGGCCCCACGGTCGTGTTCCTGCACGGTGCCGGTGGCAACCACCTCTCCTGGTGGCAGCAGGTGCCGGTGTTCTGTGACCGCTACCGCTGCATCACGGTCGATCATCGCGGCTTCGGGCAATCCACCGACCCGACGCAGGCCGGCTCGACGCGCTACGCGGACGACCTGACGGCACTGCTGGATCACCTGGGCATCCAGCGCGCCGCCGTCGTGGCGCAGTCGATGGGCGGTCGAACGGCCTCGGAGTTCACGCTGCGCCACCCGGAGCGCGTGTGGGCGCTGGTGATGTGCGACACACTGGGCGCGTTCGTGTGGCCGGAGTTGGAGCCTCGGCGCGCGCAGTTGCGCGAGGAGCGGCTGGCGAAGGCCGGTGAGGGCGGGCTGCTGCTGCGGGGCTATATGGCGCCCTCGTTCCTGCGGAACGAGCCGGTGCGCACGTTCCTCTACCAGCAGGTACAGGCGCTGAACCCGCCGCGCGGCGAGGCGGCGCCCGCGCCGCCCGCCACGAAGGCGCAACTCGCCGCGATCCGCGTGCCATCGATGTTCTTCGTAGGCTCCGAGGATCCCGTCGCCGCGCCCGAGGTCGTGCGCGCCGTGCAGAGCGAGATTCCCGGCTCCGAGTTTCACGAGTTCGCCGGGGCCGGCCACTCCGTCTACTGGGAGCAGCCGCAGGAGTTCAACTCCGCGCTGGCGCCGTTCCTGGACAAGCACGCGCCGAAGTAGGCACCGCTCCGGCTGGCACGCGGCTCACGCCACCTGGACGATCGCGTCCGCCTCTTCGGCACGACGGATCGCCTCGGTGATCGCGGCGGCAAGTGCGCGCGCGGATGCGGCGTCCATCTCCACCGCGACCCGGGCGCCCGAGGGCGACTCCAGGAAGTCGATGTTGAGCGCGTGCTCGTCCGTCAGGTGGATCGGGTGGTCGTAGGAGACCAGCGCGGTCTTCATGCGGAACCAGCCATCCGCGCCCTTCGCGGCACCGGTGATCGTGGCCTGCTCGATGATGTTCGTGCACATGGGCGTGCTCCCGTCCGTTCGTGCGGTTAGGCGAGGTGCTTCTCGAAGAACGCCCAGACCTTGCCCCAGGCGTCCACGGCCTGCTCCTGCCGGTAGGCGGGGCGGTCGTAGTAGAAGAAGCCGTGGCCGGCGCCGTCGTAGCGATGGAACTCGTACTGCTTGCCTGCCGCCTTCAGCGCCGCCTCGTGCTGGTCGACCTGCTCCGGGGACGGTGAGCGGTCGTCGTTGCCGAAGATGCCGAGCAGCGGGCACGGGAGGTTCGGCGTCATATCGATCGGCGCCACCGGGCGGTTGGCGTTCAGGTCTTCGGGCTTCATCACCACGCCGCCGCCCCAGAGGTCGACGGCCGCGGTGAACTCGTTGCTCTGGCAGACTGTGAGGTAGGTGTGACGCCCACCGGAGCAAGAGCCGATGAGGCCGACCTTGCCGCTCGCGTCCGGTTGCGCCTTCAGGTACTTCGCGGCGGCGACGACGTCCTCGACGACCTGCGCGTCTGGCACGCCTCCAGCGGAGCGCACCAGCACCTGGACATCCTCCACCGTGCCGTGACCGAGGCGTTCGTACAGGTTGGGGCAGATCGCGGCGTAGCCCCGACGCGCGAAGCGGACCGTCGCTTCCTTGTACCAGTCGTCCCAGCCGGGGGCATGGTGGATCAGGACGACGCCCGGGTGCGGGCCGGGCGTGGTGGGGCGCGCGAAGAAGGCGCGGATCTGGTCGCCTCCGGCGCCGGTGACCATCACGGTCTCCGCGACAATGCTCTCCTGCTGGTCGGTGCGATACGCCATCGAGACCTCCATCGTCATGCACGCCGCACGGTCAGACGGGGCGTCGCGAGCGAGTTATACGCGATCCAGCCACGGAACGGGGGTGCCATCGGGAGCGGGCCGTGCTCGGCGACGACGGATCTTGACGGGCATCCTCATCATGCACGTTGTCAGCACAACGATGGCCCCCGGACATCAAGGGCCGGCGAAGGAGGGTGCCCCGTGGACTACGAGAACATCATCTACGAGAAGCAGGCGCCGATCGCCTACGTCACGCTGAACCGGCCGGAGAAGGTGAATGCGCTTTCGCAGGCGCTGCAACTGGAGGTGCGCGACGCCTTCGAGGATGCCGGCTGGCACGACGACTCCATCCGCGTGATCGTGCTGAAGGCGAACGGGCGCGCATTCAGCGCCGGCTTCGACCTCAGCGGCGGCGGTGGGCCGTCCAACGCGCACACGATCCGCACGCGGTTCATGCACGGCAAGGGGTTCAGCGCGTCCGCGTGGTGGGACGTGTTCTGGAACAACCCGAAGCCGATCATCGCGCAGATCCACGGCTTCTGTATTGCGGGCGGCTGCGCGACGGCGTCCTTCTGCGACCTGCGGATCGCCTCGGAGGACGCGATGTTCGGCGCGCCCGAGATCCGCACCGGTGGCCCGTACATCCCGGCGGTGTGGCCGTGGATCCTGGGCCCGACGAAGACGCGCGAGATGCTCTACACCGGCAACCTGATCAGCGCCGCCGAGGCGCACCGCCTCGGGCTGGTGAACCAGGTGGTGCCGCGCGACCAGCTCGATGACGCCGTGCGCGCGATGGCGCTGACGATCGCGAAGTTGCCCGCGCCGACCGTTGAGTACAACAAGAAACTGATCAACATGGCGTACGAGCAGATGGGCTTCCGCCAGGTGATCGAACGGTCGCTGGAACTGGAGGCGAACGCGCTCGCCAGCGCGGAGTCGTCACCGGAAATCACCGAGTACAACCGGATACGCTCTGAGCAGGGGCTGAACGCCGCGCTCTCATGGAACGCGGCACGCTTCACGGACGAGGACGCATGGTTCAAGACGGCACGTCAGCGGACGTAGTCGAGGGTGGGGCGGGGAGTGAGGGCCCCCGCCTGAAACATCGACGCGCGATGATGGCCACATGCCAACTGATGACCGCCCTGCCCTGACGCCCGAGGTTGCACAGGCGCTGCACGCGACCTTGCCCGGATGCGACCCGGCGAGGGCGACCGTGGCCGGTGCCGGCTGGGACGTGACCGCCTGGCGCGTCCCCGCGCCCGATGGTGACTGGACGGTGCGCGTACCCCGCCACGCCGACGCCGCCGCAGTGATCGAATCGCAGCACCGGCTCAACGAACTGCTCGCGGGACACGGGCTGCCCGTGCCTCCTGGTTCTCGGCTGCTGCGCGACGAACAAGGTCGACTGCTGGCCGGGCTGTACCGTTACGTCGATGGCACCGAGGCGCGGCCGGTGGGACGGGCCGCTCGGCAGCGGCTGACGCTCGAACTGGGCGACTTCCTGACGCGGCTCCACCCACTAGCGGGCGCAGCGAAGGCGGCGGGACTCGCGGTGCCGCACGAGCCGTGGCCCGAGGTGTGGTCGCCGCTCATCGACCGCTGTGCCGCGCTGCTGCCTCCGCGCACCGAGGGGTGGATCCGCGCGACGGGGGTGCGGCTCGAACGCGCGTCGAGGGTGCTCCCACCGCCGGTGCTCGTGCACGCCGACCTCAAGTCGGAGCACGTGCTGCTCGGCGCAGACGGCACGATTGCTGCGGTACTGGACTTCGAGGGCGTGCAGATCACCGACCCCGCCGTGGACTTCGCGCGGATCATCCAGGCGTGGGGCCGGCCGTTCGCTGAGCGTGTGCTGGCTGCGTACCGCGGCACGCTCGATGTGGCGTGCATGGAGCGCGCGCAGGCGTACCGCGACATCGAAGCGCTCCAGGCAATCGATAACGCCGAACAGTATGGCCAGCAGGCGCTGCTGCCGTGGGCGCGCCGCGACCTCGCCTCGCGCGCGGCTGCGGCGACGAGGCGGGGGTAGCGGCGGACGCCAGGCGTTACTTCGCGTGGCGCTTCAAGAAGTCGAGGATCGCCGCTTCGCCCTCGGGGGTGTTGCTGGCAGCACCGTGCTCCAGGCCGTCGAAGAGGCGCACCTCCACGTTCGGCATGCCCTTCGCGAGGCCGTCCCAGTCCATGTCCGGGTACACGGTGTCGCCGGTGCCGTACACGACCAGGACGGGCATCTTCAGTTCCCCGAAGCGCTTCGTCGCGTCGAAGTCGAGGTGCGCGGCGTACGTGCGGAGTTCCGCACCGTACTTGAAGACGCGCTCCTCCTTCGGCACCTGCGCCAGTTGCGCCTGGATCGCAGCGCGACGCTCATCGCGCTGGCGCTGCTCCTCCTCGGATTGCGCGGGGCGCTGGGCCGCGAACAGGTTAAGGCCCACCGTGCCGCCCTCGCGTCGCGCCTCGTAAGCCGCGTCCACGCCCTTCGTGGCGAGCACCTCGATGCGCTCACGCAGCTTGCCGAGCAGGTCCGGGTCGCGGGAGAGCCACGGGGCGGTCTCGGCGATCACGAGGCCAGCGGCGGCGTCCGGGTGGTCGAGGCCGAACGTCGTGGCGATGGGCCCACCGGCGGAGGTCCCCCAGACGAAGGCACGCTCGTGCCCCAGGTGGCGCAGCAGTTCTCTGATGTCGCTCGCGAACAGCGACATGGTGTGTGGCATGTCCGGGAAGGCCGAGCGGCCCGAGGAACGGCGGTCCGGCAGGATCACCGTGAAGTGCTGGCTGAAGCGCTCCACCCAGCCGGGGACGTTGCCGCCCGCGCCGGTGCCGAGGCCACCGAAGCCGCCGTGCGCGAACACCAGCGGGAAACCGCTGCCGTACGTCTCGTAGTAGATATCGGTGCCGTTGATTGATGCGGTCGGCATGGCCCTTGCCTCCATCGGCAGTACGTATGTGGTGGGGCGATTATGCCCCGTCGCCGCAAGTGCAGGCCCCCACCGCGCGCTACCGCACGCCGCTAGGATGGCGGCGACACGCCACGCGCACGAGGAGCAGCCCGATGGTTGAGGAAGCCCGAGTCCGGTACGAGACGCGCCACGACGGCCAGATTGCGACGATCCGCATGAGCCGGGAGCGTTACCGGAACGCCCTGAGCGCCCAGATGATCGGGGAACTCGACGCGGCCTTTGAGCAGGCGGCCGCGGACGACACGGTGCGCGTGATCGTGCTGTGCGGCGACGGGCCCTCCTTCTCGGCGGGACACGACCTGGGTTCGCCGGACGCGAAAGCGATGCGGGAGACGCGTGCCGGCGAGACGATGGGGCAGCGCTACCCTCGGACCCGCGGGATGGACGTGGACCCGCACCTGCGCTGGCGGCGGATCCCGAAGCCCACGATCGCGATGGTGCAGGGCTCATGCATCTACGCGGGCTGGATGCTGGCGTCCGCGATGGACGTCATCTTCGCGGCCGACGACGCGCAGTTCCTGCCGACGAACTTCGCCTACTTCTCCGTGCCGTGGGACATCGGCGCGCGGCGCTCCATGTACCTGATGTACGACAACCGCTTCCTGGACGCGCAGGAGGCGAAGGAGTGGGGCCTCGTGTCCGAGGTGGTGCCGCCCGACCAGTTGGAAGCGGCGACGATGGCCTACGCGGAACGCGTGGCGGCCCAGGACCCGTTCCAGTTGCGGATGATGAAGCACTCGATCCAGCAGATGCAGGAGATGCAGGGCTTCACCCCTCACATCTACTCGTCGTACTCGGACCGCATGGTGCGCGCAGCGAACACTGCCGCCATCACCGCGGAACCCGAAGGCGGCGAGGGCCGGCGCCTCTACCTGAGCGTCGAGCGCGCGCGCGCCCACCGGGAGGCGGGCGAGTAGCGCGGATCGGGTGTCAGTCCTCAGCGGACGGTGATGATGCCGGTCATGCCGCCACGGCGATGGCCGGTGACGTCGCAATAGAAGACGTACTCGCCCGGCTCATCGAAGCGCATCCGCAGCTCGCCCCGCTGCCCGGCGCGGAGTGCGACGTGCGGGCCCCCGCCCTCGGCGTGGTGGTGCGCTGCTTCGCCTTCGATGCGGTAGCCATGCGCGATGTCCGTGCGCTCCAGCGTGAAGTCGTGGAGTATCTCGCCCGCGTTCTCGAGAGCGATCGCCACCAGCGCACCCCGGTCCACCTCGAACGTCGACGGCTCGAAGCGGATGTCGTGCATGGCGATCTCCACGCGCAGATCCGGCTCGATGGCGAACAGCGCCGGGTCGCCGCCCTCGGGCGATGCGGCAGGCGTCGAGGTGCACGCCAGCAGGGCAACCGCGGCGAAGGTCGCCAGGAGCAGGGCGAGGCAGCGGGCGGTCATCGGGAAGATCGTACCGACGGATGGCGGGACGGTCACGCCGTGCCGCAACCCTCCCGCGGGTACCGCCGCGGACTAGGAGGCAGTGCCCCCGCCCGCACCATGCCCATGATGTGTACTGCGAGGCCGAGCAGGATTGACGCGCCGAGGACGGGCTTGCCGGCGCGGATCATCACGTCTTGATCCGCCAGCAGGCCGGCCACGAAGGCTGAAACGCCGAGCGTCATCCCTCCGAACACCACATGGTCGACGATCGGCGACCGCGCGGCACGGGAGAGCGATCCGATGTAGCCAATGATCGCGATGGTGAGCACGCCCACGAAGATCGAGTGGTCGAGCGCCAGTAGCAGGCGGCGCGGGGTCGCCTCGAAGTCCTCAGCGTAGTTGCCGATCAGGTAGACGAAGATCGAGATGTTCACGACGAGGAAGATCGCGGCGACCACCCCGTGACGTTCGGTCGAGGCGGTGAGCCACGAGACGCCTCGCGCCTGCGGGACGATGCGCCAGAGGAAGATCAGCAGCCCGCCCAGCTCGAGCGGCAGGCTGAGCATGATCAGCGGCAGGGCGTCCAGCAGAATCCCCAGCATGACGGCGACGCCGCCAAGGAATGGCAGGCCGATTTGCGCCTGCCCGAGGCGGGACGCGCGTTCGGCGATGCTGCCGGGGCGCATCACCCACTCGGCGAATGCCATCCCGACGGGGATCAGGAAACCCACGACCATCGTGGCCGGGTGGGCCTCGCCTACCGTCTCAGCGATGCCGAGATCCGGGTGGGAGATGCGCAGGCCGAGCAGCACACCGAGTACGGCCCCAACCACGGAGGTGGCCAGCCCGGCGAGCATGCCGAGATGCGGGACGCTGAGCACTCGACCGCGTGCCTGGGAGAAACCCCACCCGGCCATGACTACGATCACGAGCATCATGAGCGTGCCCAGGATCGGCCGCGCGATGCCGGCGGTGGTCATGAAGGCGACGTTGTAGAGCGCCGCGATCACCGGCGCGAGTCGCGCTGTCCAGATCAGCCACGGTTGGCGTGCCGCCTCGTCGCTCCCGAACAGCGTGAGACTTCCGGCGAACACCGCCATGGTGATCCAGCCGAGCGTGCCGATGTGGAGGTGCGCCAACAACACCTTGCGATCGAATTCGACCAGGTCGAGTCCATTGAGGATGCCGATCACGACGGTGTAGATGAACATCACCATCGCCGCCGTCAGGATGAGGCGTACTTCAGTCGCGAATGGTGCCGGGCGTAGTGGGAGCGCAGTCATACCTGGGTCCTCTCGGAAGCAACTCCGGACGAACCCCTGCCGCACTCTCGCTTATAACTTTCGTGATTCATGGCGTCCACCACCCGAACGGTTCCAATGGCAGCTCCGTTCCCCTAGTGAGCCCCCTCGATGAGGAGGGGTGTGCGCGCCACGTTGGCGCCCGATCCGAGGGGGACGCCGATGCGACGCGTGAACGTGCTGGCCGCTGTGCTGGTCATTGCTGGACTGATTTCAACGGTGGCATGGAGCGGCGAGGCGTCGGCGGCCGGTCCCGGCCTCAAGTTCCCCGCCCCCGTCGGTACCCAGTGGGAAGTACTGGCCGGCTACAACACACCGACCCACACAGGCGTCGACCCGTACGCGCTCGACCTCTGGCGGATCGACGGTCCCACGGGGGGCACCCCTCTGCTGGCGCCGATGAGCGGCACGGTGGGGTACAACTCCGACTCGTGTATCTCCATTCGGACGTCCGACCTGAACCTGCTGATGTGCCACGTCCACGCGCTGCCTGAGTTGCAGCGCGGACAGACCGTGACGGTCGGACAGCAAATTGGCACGGTCGCGAACGATGGCGAGGCCGGCAACGGCGGCACGGCTCACATCCACCTCCAACTGAACGCCCGCACCTCCGGCGCCTCCAGCACCGGTGAGTCGATTCCCTATGCGGGCGACTTCGCACTCGAAGGGCAGTCCCTGGCGGCGATCGCCACCTTCAACGGCTATGCCGGGGTGCGCTTCACCTCCACCAACGACCCGTCGCTCGATCTCCCGCGCGTGAACGCCGCCGGA
>JAQCKI010000053.1 GCA_027592645.1 Chloroflexota bacterium
CTGGCGGAGGCGCTGGCGGCCGGGCACGCCTTCCCGGACGCCCTCGAGCGCTCCCGGCCCGCGGAGGCGGGCGCGCTGGCGCTGGTGGAGCACCCAGAACTCGCCTCCATCGCCGGGGCGGACGGCGGCAGCACGACGCAGCGGCTCCTGGTTCGCATCGTGGGCCCCGGGTTCCGGCTGATCAGTTCACCCTCCCGTCGTGACGACGGCCTGCGTGCCCTGCGCGACCGCTTCGCTTCCGAGACCGAGACGGTCACCGGGCGCCTGAGGGTCGCCGTGATGTACGGCGGCGTGGAGCCCGCCGGCGAAGCGATGGCGACGTGGATCCGCCGGCACCGGCCGGAGGCGGATGTGCATGCCGCCGCGATCACCCGTCACCAGGGGACGCGCCTCGGCCCCGGTTTCGTGGGCCTGGCGTGGGTCGTGGAAGCCTCGGGAGGCTGAGCGGGCTACACCCGGGTGCGCGCACAGCGGAGGCGTTGGGCCTCCAGCCGCGAGGCGCGGCCGCCGACCCACGCCCGGAAGGCGGGATAGCCGGCGGACTGCAGCCAGAGCGCCGCCATCAGTGCGCCGAGCGAAACCATCAGACCGACGAGCGCATCGAACAGGTAGTGGTTCGCCGTCGCCATCACGGCGACTGTCTGCACCGCCAGCACCGCAACCACGAGGACCCGGGCGATCCAGTTCTGGGTCGCCATGAACACCACGATGGCGAGCAACAGCGCCCACCCCACGTGGAGTGAGGGCACGGCCGCGAACGGGTTCACGAACGGCTGCATGGACTGGGCCTGGTAGGACAGGTTGGAGAACGCCTCCAGCGTGTCCACGAAGCCCCATTCCGGCAGGTACCGCGGCGGAGCCACCGGGAACACGAGGTAGGAGACCAGTGCGATCGCCCCGGAGATCAGCAGCGAGTCCCGCAGCAACGTGTAGTGGAACCGGCTCTTCCAGAAGAAGAACAAGCCCACCGCCACGATCAGCGGGAAGTCCAGCCAGAAGTAGACGAAGTTGAAGAACTGGACGCGCAGGTCAGAGGCCAGCGCCCACTCGTTGATCGCGGGCTCAACAAAGATGCCCATCGACTTCTGCAGGTTGATGATCCAGCGCGCGTTCTCCAGCGCCTCCCCGGTCCGATCGACGACGCAGCCGCGAACCAGGAAGTACGCCAGGAACCCCACCACCACCAGCGCAACCTCAATCGTGTCTAACCACGTGAGTTTGCTGCGTGTGGGCGCGGTGGCACTGTGGAGGTAGCGGTAGAGACGTACTCGCATGGTCAGTCGTCCGGCCCTCCCCGCCGCCAGTCGGTCGAGGAGCCACCGCGAAATCATACTCTGCGGGGGCGGGTATTGCGGCCTGAACGTGGCTCCCGCACGCCCTGGCTGCACACGTCCGGTATGCTCGCGCGGACACGACCACCCTCCGCGCGGTCACGCCGCCGGACGCACTCTGAGGAGCACCCCCCATGCAGATCACCGCCGCCGCCGGGCCGATCACGAACATCGCCGCGGACACCTACGTGCTGCCGCTCGCACAGGGGATCCGTACCCTGACCGGCGACCTGGCGGCCGTGGATGCGCTGATGGGCGGCACCATTACCTCGATGCTCAACGACGGCCTGATCAAGGGCATCGGGGGCGAGATCACCGTGCTGCCGCCCGGCCGGCGGCTGAAGGCGAAGCGCGTGGTGATCGCTGGCGTAGGCGAGCGCCCGAAGATGACCCTAGACGGCATCCGCGACCGCGCCGCGAACCTGGCACGCCGCCTGAGGGACATCGACGCGGGCACCGTGGCCGCCTCGGTCCAGGAGCAATCCGGCCGCCTCGACGCCACCGACGTGGGTCGCGTCATCGCGGAGGGCTTCATCCTGGGCCTCTACCGCTTCGACCGCCACCACACGAAAGCCGCCGACAGGCCGGCCAACACCGTGGGCGACGTCACGATCGTTGAGAGCACGCGCAAGGCGCGACAGAGCGCCGCCGGGGTGGCGGAGGGCGTGATACTGGGCGAGGCAACGAACCTCGCACGCGACCTGGGCAACGAGCCGTCGAACCTGATGACCCCCACCATCGTCGCCAGCCGCGCCCAGCAGATGGCGAATGAACTCGGCATCGAGTGCCGGATCATCGAGCGGGCGGAGGCGGAGCGGCTGAAAATGGGCTCCTACCTGTCCGTCGCCAACGGCTCCGTGCAGCCACCAAAGTTCATCGTCCTCACCTACACCGGCCTGCGGCGGCGCGGCGGCTACATCGGCCTGGTGGGCAAGGGCATCACCTTCGACACCGGCGGCATCTCGATCAAACCCGCCGAGGGCATGGAGGCAATGAAGGGCGACATGACCGGCGCCGCCAGCGTCATCGCCGCGATTTCTGCGATCGCACGGCTGAAATTGCCCGTGAACGTCATGGCCGTGGCCCCGTGCACGGAGAACATGCCCAGCGGCTCCGCCACCAAGCCCGGCGATGTGGTCTACGCCATGGACGGCCAGTCGATCGAGGTGCTGAACACCGACGCTGAGGGCCGGCTGGTACTGGCGGACGCCATCGTGTGGGCGCGCCAGAACGGCTGCACCACCGTGGTGGACGTCGCCACGCTGACCGGCGCCATGTCAGTGGCGCTGGGCAACGTGCGCACCGGCGTCTTCTGCAACAACGACCGCCTCTACGCCGAACTGGAGAAGGCCTCCGCCATCAGTGGCGAGAAGATCTGGCGCTTCCCGCTGGACCCGGAGTACTTCGAATCGATCAAGTCAGACGTGGCGGACATCAAGAACACCGGCGGGCGGCTGGCCGGCTCCATCACCGCGGCCAAGTTCATCGAGTGCTTCGCGGGCGACACGCCGTGGGCGCACATGGACATTGCCGGCGTGATGGCGGCGACCACCGACCGCGGCTGGAAGGTGAAGGGCAACAACGGCACGCCGGTCCGCACGCTGGTGCAGTTCGTGAAGGGACGCGCCCGCGCGTGACCGTCCCTCACCCCGACACCACCGCGCTTGGCGCGCTGACCAGCATCTCGCTGTGGACCTCTGCCAGGGCGTATCCGGCCATGCGTGCGTTCTACATCGAGACGCTCGGGCTGCGGCCGGAAACGGATCGCACCGACCGGGTGCGCTTCTTCTTCGGCGCGCCCCCGCACGAGGTGCGGCTCATCGTCTCGGTGCACGATGGCGTCACCGGTCGCTCCGCGGAGCCTGACCGGGTGATGTTCAACTTCCTGGTGCGGGACATCCAGGCGACGGTCGCCCGGCTCATCGCCGCCGGGGTCGCCTTCCGGCGGCTGCCGGACCAGGAGGAGTGGGGCGGCTGGGTCGCCACCTTCGCGGACCCGGACGGCAACGCCCTGCAACTCTTCCAGCCCGCCGCGGAACCGGCCTGACGATGCGCATCGGCCTGGACTTCGATGACACGATCGCGGACTTCAGCGCACTGCTGGTGGTGCAGGTGGAGCAGCGCTTTGGCCTCGATCTCCGCGCGCTGCACGCCGAGGGCAAGCCGGGCCGCCCGATCGCCGGCGCCGAGGTGTGGGACGCGATGATCCTGGAGATGCTGGAGACCGACCTCACGCTCGCAATGCCGCCCAAGCCGGAGGCGCTGGAGGTGAGCCGGCGGCTGGCAGAGCGGCACGAACTGGTCGTCCTCACCTCCCGCTACGACCGGGAGATGCCCTACCTCCACGCGTGGCTGGAGCGGTACGCATTGCCCGTTTCGTCCGTCCTCTGGACCAACCGCGGCTCCAAGGCACCCCCCGCCACCGAGCACTCACTGGCCGTGCTGTTCGATGACACCGCGCGCAACTTCGACGACTTCGTGGAGCACCCCACGCTGCCGGCGCTGTTCGTCGGCGCCGGGATGAGCCCTCGGGCGGCGGAGTATGGCGCGCACGTCCGTCCGGTGAACCACTGGCAGGAGTTCGAGGTGCTGGTGCGGCAAATGGAGACCGAGGGCCGCTAAACAGCGGCACCGCAGAGGGCTACGCCCCCAGCAGCGAGTTCTGCAGGTAGGGGCGCAGCCGGTCCAGGATCGCGTGGCCCACGGCGTACTTCGTCATCAGCGGCAGGTCCTCACGAACGCCCTCGTCGTTCAGGATCGTGACGCGGTTGTCGTCTACGCCGAAGCCGGCGTCCGTGGCGGAGACGTCGTTCGCGACGATCATCCGCGCACCCTTCTTCTTCAACTTCGACACCGCATTCGCGATGAGGTCGTCCGTCTCGGCGGCGAAGGCGATCTTCACCATCGTCCCGCGGGTGGAGGTGGTGGGCGTGGAGGCGATGATGTCCGCGTTCTCCACGAGCGGAATGACGATGTCGCCCGCCGCCTCGCGCTTGATCTTGTGGTCGGCGGCACTCGCCGGGCGGTAGTCCGCCACAGCCCCGGCCATCACCAGTGCGTCCGCCTGCCCGCACTCGCGCAGGACGGCCTCCATCATCTGGGCGTGCGATTCCACCGCGACCACCCGCACCCCCACCGGGACGGGGAGCGAGACCGTGGAGATCAACACGGTCTCGGCACCTCGGTCACGGGCCGCCTCCGCGATTGCGTAGCCCATCTTGCCGCTGGAGCGGTTGCCGATGTAGCGCACCGGGTCGATCGCCTCGCGGTTGCCGCCGGCGGTCACCACGACGCGGCGGCCGCTAAGGTCGCCGCGCTGGGTGCCGAGGCGCGCGCGGACGGCGTCCACGATCTGCTCAGGCTCCACCAGCCGCCCCATCCCGGTACGCCCGGAGGCGAGCCGGCCGGAGAGCGGGCCCAGGAATTGCACACCCCGCTCGCGAAGCGTTGCGACATTCGCCTGCGTGGCGGCGTGCTCCCACATCTGCGCGTCCATCGCCGGTGCCACCAGCAGTGGTGCGGCCGTTGCGAGGGCGGTCAGTGACACGAAGTCGTCCGCAAGGCCGTGGGCGATCCGCGCCAGCGTGGAGGCGGTCGCCGGGGCGATGAGCATCACGTCCGCGCGGCGGGCAAGCTCCACGTGCGCCTCGCCGGCCTCGCCATCGGGACGCCACATGTCCAGGTACGGTTCCCGCGCGGTGATCGAGCGGAAGGTCAGCGGCGTGACGAACTGCGCGGCGTGGCTGGTGAGCGCGACATCCACGATGGCGCCCGCCTGCACGAGCCGTGAGGCGACCTCCACGGCCTTGTAGCAGGAGATGGAGCCGCTGACCCCCAGCACCACGTGCGCGCCGCGCAGCGGGTCGCCAGGGCGGCCAGGGGCCGACTCGGGGAGCGGCTGGGCGGTCACAGGTTCGCCTCGTACACCAGGCGCAGGCCGGTCAGGTTGAGGTCTGCCTCGATGAAATCGAAGCACCCGGCCTCCTCCGCGATCAGGTTCACGTAGCCGCCGGTGCCGATCACCAGGGCCTCCTCGCCAATCTCCGCCTTGAAGCGGCGGACCATCCCGCGCACCATTTCCACGTACCCGAAGAAGATCCCGGACTGCATCGAATGCACCGTATTCCGGCCAATCGGGCTGCCGGGACGTTCGATCGAGACGCGGTGCAGCATCGCGGCGCGGGAGAACAATGCTTGTGATGCCAGGCCAATGCCCGGCGCAATCGCGCCGCCCAGGTAGTCGCCGTCCCGCGAGACCGCGTCGAAGACGCAGGCGGTGCCGAGGTCCACGATGATCAGCGGCGGCTCGTAGACATCCAGCGCGGCGACGGCGTGCAGGATGCGGTCCGGGCCGACCTCGCGCGGGTTGTCGTACAACACGCGGACCCCGGTGCGGACGCCGGGCCCGACCACCAGCGGCTCCAGGTTGAAGTGGTTCCGGCACACGTGCTGGAACGTGGCGACGAGCGGCGGCACGGTGCTGGACATCACGGCCGCGGTCACATCGGCCGCGTCGATGCCGCGCGTGCCGAGCAGGCCGAGGACGAGCATCGCGTATTCGTCCGGGAAGTTCTCCTGGTCGGTCGCAATCCGGAACGTCGCGCGCAGTTCAACACCATCGAAGACGCCGATGGCGACGCTCGTGTTGCCGATGTCGATCGCGAGCAGCAAGCCTGCCTCGGCAGTATCGGTGATCGGGGTGTCGTCCGGCATGTGGGGTCTCCCGGCGGGATGCGCCGCCGGAGATCGGTCAGCGCTCATCTGTGTCCGAGCGTGCGCAGTATACCGACATGGGAAGCCGCCACCCTCAGAATCCCCCGCAACAGGCGGAAATTCATGAAGAGCGCGTGAATAAAAGCCGCGAGTCTACGTAAGAGCCTTGATCGGCGAAAAGCGCCGGTGCTAGAGTCAGGCCCGTTCGGTTGCGGGCCCCACTGGTTGCGGCAAGGCATGCGGCCCCACGGACACGGAGAACGAAGAACTGTTCGGCAGACCCCTGCACCCCGCTCCTGAGAGCGGTTGTCCTCAGAGTCAGACATCTGCGGATGACCGGGGCGACGAGATCGCCCCCGGTGTGGCATCGTGCGTCCTTGACGGCCTCCTGGCCGGCGTGGCGCATGGTTCGGGGACACCGAGCACGGAGGGCGAGGGCCGGTGTACGACGACGCGTCCTCCCTCTGGCAGGCTGCACTCAAAGTGCTGTCGTCCCAGTTGTCCCGTGCGAACTACGACACGTGGCTCGAGGGCACCGCGGGCGTCCACCTGGAAGATGACGTCCTGACCATCGGGACGCGCTCTGAGTTCGTGACGGAGTGGCTGCACAAGCGCCTGCGCCCGTCCATCCTCCGCACGCTCGCCGAACTTCAGGGACACGAGATCACGATCCGCTTCGAGCCGTTGCGCGGCCTGGATCACGCGGTCGCGGCGCTGCAAGACGTGGGCGAGCCGATCATCCGGCCGAGCATGCCTCGCCCGCGTCTGCGCGAGCGGTACACCTTCGCGCACTACATCGTGGGCCCCGGCAACCGCCTCGCCTTCGCGGCGGCGGAGGGCGTGGCGCGCGACCCGGGCCACCTCTACAACCCGCTGTTCCTGTACGGCGCCGCGGGCCTGGGGAAGACCCACCTGCTGCACGCCATCGGACATGACTTCATTGAGCGCGGCATGCAGGTGGTCTACCTGAGCGCGGAGGCGTTCACGAACCAGCTCATCACCGCGATTCAGCAGCGCCGGATGGATGACTTCCGCTCGCGCTACCGCTCCGCGGACGCCCTGCTGGTGGACGACATTCAGTTCATCGCCGGCAAGGAGCAGACGCAGGAGGAGTTCTTCTACACCTTCAACGAGCTGTACGAGGCCGGCCGCCAGATCGTGATCTCCTCCGACAAGAGCCCAGCCCACATCTCACAACTCGAGGATCGCCTCCGCACCCGCTTCGAGTGGGGGATGATCGCGGACCTCCAGGCCCCGGACATCGAGACGCGGGTCGCGATCCTCCGGCACAAGGCGCAGGAGCAGAACATCCGCGTCCGCGACGATGTGCTGCACGCCATCGCCGCGCGCTTCAAGAACAACATCCGGGAACTGGAAGGCTCGCTCACGCGCGTCATTGCGTACTCCCGGCTGACCGGCGAGTCGCTGACGCCTGACCTGGTGCACTCGGCTCTGGCCTCGCTCGAGACGAGCGAGCCGAAACTGCCGCCTTCGCCGGAACTGATCATCGACATGGTCTGCCGCTACTTCGAGATCGACCGCACCGGGCTGCTCTCCGTCAGCCGGGAGAAGCGGGTCGCCTACCCGCGCCAGATCGCGATGTACCTGATGCGGGAACTGGCGCACCGCTCGCTCGTGGAGATTGGCAATGCCCTCGGCGGCCGCGATCACTCCACCGTGCATCACGGCTGGCGGAAGATGGAACGCTCGCTCTCGGTCGACCCTGAAGCGCGCCGCGACATCGCCTCCCTGCGCGAACTCATCGAGCAATCGCGCCGCTCCGCCTGACCGTCTGACGGCCCTCGCACCTCAACTCGTCATTCGTCAGGAACCGTGTAACCGCGCATACACGTATATGGATGTGTGCATCAGTTTGTGGATAGAGAGGGCGCTGGGGGTGGATAGATGCCCGGGTTTGTGATTTCTGTCTAGTCGACCGGTGCCACCCGTTATCCACAATCGCCCGATCCGCACCGTTCATCCTCGATCACTGCGCTTGCTCTCCCCGGTTGTCAGTACCCCGATTTGCCCGTTCGCGGCGGATTCGCGGGCGTCGCTGAGTTCGTCCACACTATTCACACCACTACGATGACTACTACAGATCTGATCCTCCTTCGATCTCGTGTTCAGGATGCCCCGGCATCTCCACCTGTGATCGTTGATGAATGACCGGCGGCAGGGCTCGTGATTGACCAGGTAGAGATCGAAGTCGTAGCGGGGAAGGGCGGCGACGGCGCCGTCTCGTTCCACCGTGAGAAGTTCACCCCGCGCGGCGGCCCCGATGGTGGCGACGGCGGCCGAGGCGGTGACGTCATCATCCGCGCCGACCGCAGGCGGAGCACACTCGATGCGTTCTCCGACCGCCGCTCCCAGCGCGCCCAGGACGGCATCGCCGGCGGCGTGAACCAGCGCAAGGGTGCGGCCGCACCGTCGATGGAACTGCGGGTGCCCGTGGGCACGGTCATCTACGACCTCGAGACCGACGAGGTCATCGCCGACCTCACGGTCGAAGGCATGGCCGCGATCGTTGCGCGCGGTGGCCGAGGCGGGCGCGGGAACAAGCGGTTCGCGAATTCCACGCGACAGGCGCCCCGGTTTGCTCAGCGCGGAGCGCTGGGGCAGAAACGCTGGCTGCGGCTGGACCTGAAACTGTTGGCGGACGTGGGCCTCGTTGGGCTGCCGAACGCCGGCAAGTCGACGCTGCTGACCGCCTGGAGCCGCGCCCGCCCGAAGATCGCCGCGTATCCGTTCACCACGCTGGATCCGGAACTGGGCGTAGTCCTGGCCGGCGGCGAAACGTTTGTGGCGGCAGACATGCCCGGCCTCATCGAGGGTGCGAGCCAGGGCGTGGGCCTGGGCCACGAGTTCCTCCGCCACATCGAACGCACCCGGGTGCTGGTGCATGTGCTGGACATGACGCGCGAGGAGCCGCTCGAAGACTTCGCGATGATCAACGGTGAGTTGCATGCGTTTGGCCATGGTCTGTCGGAGAAGCCGCAGATCGTCGCGCTGAACAAGATCGATGACCCGGACGGTCGAGCCCGTGTCGAGCTGCTGGAGCGCGAGATCGCGGCGTTGGGCTTCCCATACCGCGCCATCTCCGCGGCGGCCGGTGAAGGGACGCAGGCGCTGGCTGCGCTGGCCCTGACGGTGCTGCGGCAGGCACAGGACGCCGAAGCCGTCGCTGAGTCCGAGGCGATCCCGATCATCGAGCCAGATCCGGTGCGCCGCGGCCGGTACGACTCCTACGTAGACGAAGACGGCGTCGCGGTCATCGACGGGCCGACGCCGAACTGGTTGGCGCAGACGCTCGACCTTCACGACCGCGACCCGCGCGAGGAGTTCTATACCCGTCTGCGCCGGATGGGCGTCGCCCGCGCCCTGCGCCGCCTGGGCGTGGAAGATGGCGACACGATCCGCGTCGGTGGGGTCGAGGTGCGGTGGCAGGATTGAGCGCGGCCGAGCGCCCGCTGCGTACGGGCGTGTTGGGCGGGACGTTCGACCCGCCGCACCTGGCGCACGTTGCGCTCGCACAGGCAGCGAAGGAGGCACTCGATCTCGACCAGGTGATCTTCGTCGTCGCCGGCGATCCATGGCGGAAGGCCGGACGCGACATCAGCCCAGCCAGTGCGCGCGTCTCGATGGTGCAGGTCGCCATCGAGGAGCTCGAGTGGGCGGGCCTCTCCACCATCGAGGTGGAGCGCAGCGGCCCCTCCTACACCGCCGAGACGCTCGAGGCACTGGTGGCCGCCGGGGAGCCGGACGAGACGTGGTGGTTCATCCTCGGCGCGGACGCGCTGGCGGACATGGCGTACTGGCATGAGCCACAACGGATCATCGAGCACGCTCGGCTGGCGGTGGCGCGCCGCCCCGACCGGGAGGGCGAGCCGCTGGTCACCGACGCGTTGCGCTCGGCCGTCCCGGAGATCGACGCCGCGATTGACCTGCTGCCGATGCCGCTGAGCGACCTTTCCGCCACCGAGATCCGAGCGCGCGTCGCCTCCGGTCAGCCGACCGACGAGATGCTGCCTGAAGTCGTCCGGGAACTCGTCGACGCACTGGGGCTGTACCGGGCGTAGCGAACGCGGCACGCGGGGCCGCTACTGGGGCCCGTGGTAGCCCTCGGGTGGCACGCCGAACAGGATCGAGGCGCGTGGGATCGGCGGCAGCAGGAACGGCCGCAGGTTGGCGTCGCGGACGAACGGGAAGCCGGCGTCGCGCGCGAACCGCTTGAGCGTCTCGGTAGCGCGCAGGCGCGGCCCTCGGACGCCGGTGGAGAGCACCCGCGCGTTCCACGCGTCCAGCCGAGGGTTTCCCGTCGGCCCGAACTCCCAGAGCAGCGCCAGGCCACCCGGCTCCAGCACGCGACGAATCTCCAGCATCAGGCCGGTCAGATCCACATCGTCCAGGTGCTTCACCAGGTGTCCGCACAGGATCAGGTTGAAGGCACCGGCACGGAACGGCAGCGCCGTCGCGGAGCCCTGTACGAGGCCCGCCTCGCGACGCGGGTTCCGCTCGTCGCGTCGGGCGAGGCGGAGCGCCTCGCGGGAGAAATCCAGGCCCACCGGCGGTGTGTCCGCGCCGAGTTGGTCGTCCAGCATCCGCATCAGCCAGCCGCGCCCGCTGCCCAGGTCCAGCACGCGGGCGGTGGCGTCCAACTTCAGGTTCTCGGGCAACTTCAGGAGTGGCGTGTTGGCGAACCACTGCCCCGGCCCCATGAACCAGCGGATGGCGAACGCCGCCGGCGACGTGCCGCCGAGCCAGCGTTCGTACTCGACCTGTCGGGTCGCCTCGTTCGTGTGGGGGGACTGGTTCATCGCTGGCATCGTCGCATCGGTCGCGCGGTCGCTCAATGCGCCCGACCACCCGCGCGCCTACGATCACGAGGCGGATGGATGGGCCGGGAGGCGCGACGAATGACGACCGCAGACGCACTGGCCACCGTGGGCGTGGGGCTGCTGCTGTTCGCGTTCCTTGCGAACCTGCTCGGCGCCATGAGGTCCAAGGGCAAGGCCTACCTGGCGCTGAACCTCCTGGGTGCCGGTATGGCCGGGGCGGCGGCGGTGATCATCCAATTCTGGCCGTTCGTGGTGCTCGAGGGCGTCTGGGCCACGGTGGCCGCGGTCGGCCTCTTCCGCGGGAAGACGGCAGCTGCCGCCCATGGTGCGGCAGAGCCGAGGCGAACTTCGTGAGGCACCCACGCGCTGCGCTCGTGTTCATCGCGCTGGTCGCGCTGCTGCTCGGTGCGTGCGTCGAGGACGACCCTGCGCCGGTGCCCGCCACGCCAACCGCGACGCCCACGGCCACGGCCACCGCCAGCCCGTCGCCGACCGCTGCACCGACGGAAGCGACACCCTCGACGCCCACCGGCATCGTGGAGGTCGACGCGGTGATCGCCGCCGTGGAGGCGCGGGACGCCAGGGCGCTCGCGGCGTTGCTCACGTGGCAGGAGACGGCGTGCGTGACCCCTCGGGGCATGGGTGCTGGGGGGCCGCCGGAGTGCGAGCAGGGCGAGACCAACGGCACCGCGGCGCGCGTCCTACCCGTCGCGGGGTGCGAGGGCTACTTCGTCCGCGACGCCGGTTCCACGCTCACCGACTTCCTCGCCGATGCCGGCGCACTGCACTCCGTGGTGGAGGCGCCGAACTACGATCGGCCCGAGCCGTACTGGCCGGTGGGCGATGTCTACATCAACTTCCGCGCGGTGATGGGCGGCGAGCCGGTCGGCACTCGGCTGGTGCTGGAGGAAGGACGCGTGGTGCTGGTCTTCTTCGGCTGCAACCACCGACCCGAGGACCTGATGCGCGATGGCGGCCAGCCGCTGCCGGTGATCTACCAGCCCGGGGTCGGCTAGCGCGGCCCTACATCCCCGCAGGGCGCTGTGACCGCTGCTCGGTGTTCTCAAGGTCGAACGAGAGGCGCACGTTCGCATTGCGCACGGCCGCCCAGTCGCACATCGCGGCGAGTTCACGCAGGCGCGGGGCGAGGTGCTCGTAGCCGGCGATCAGCGGTGCCAGCCCTTCGTCCGGGTGCTCCCAGCGCTCCGCGACGGCACGCGCGCACCCGGCGAGGTCGGCAGCCGGCTGCCAGGAGCGTTCTAACTCGCGCCGGTCCACCTCGGTCTCCACGTTGCGGTCGGCGTAACGGAGCAACGGCTTCAGGTCGGTGCCGGTTCGGCGCAGGCGCTGGGCGGCCTCCGCCAGTTCATGCGCGCCGCCGAACTCCGCGCTGTACGCCCAGGAGGCGAAGAACAGCACGACGATCGGGTCGTCCGTGAACGGGAACGGACAGTGGGCGTCCGTATCGAACTCCACGAAGAAGCGGTCCGGCCAGGCAGGCATGTACGTCGCCGCGCTAGACGTCGAGCGTCGCTTCGAGGGCGTGGGTGGTGATGAACTTCTTGCGCGGAGCCACGTCGTCGCCCATCAGCGTGTTGAAGAGGTCGTCCGCCGTCTCGGCGTCGTTGACCTCCACCCGGAGCAGCGCCCGGTTGGTCGGGTTCATGGTGGTCTCCCACAGCTGCTCCGCGTTCATCTCGCCCAGCCCCTTGTAGCGCTGGATGGAGATGCCCTTGTCGCTGTGGTCCTTGAAGTACTGCTCCCGCGCACGCTCATCGAACAGCCACGTGACGTTGCGACCGCGCGTGATCGAATAGAGCGGCGGCTGCGCGATGTAGAGGTGGCCGGCCGAGATGATCTCCGGCATGAAGCGGTAGAAGAACGTAAGCAGCAGCGTACGAATGTGTGCGCCGTCCACGTCCGCGTCCGTCATGATCACGATCTTGTGGTAGCGGAGCTTGTCGGTCGTGAAGTCATTCCCGAAGCCGGTGCCCAGCGCCGTGATGATGTTCCGGATCTGCTCGTTCTCGAGCATCTTGTCCAGGCGCGACTTCTCCACGTTCAGGATCTTGCCGCGCAGCGGCAGCACCGCCTGCGTGCGGCGGTCGCGCGCCATCTTGGCGGAGCCACCGGCCGAGTCACCCTCCACGATGTACAACTCGCACTGGGCCGGGTCGTTCTCGGAGCAGTCCGCGAGTTTGCCGGGGAGGTTGGAGCCTTCCAGCACGCCCTTGCGCTGCACCAAGTCACGGGCGCGCCGTGCAGCCTCGCGGGCGCGGGAGGCCGTGAGCGCTTTCTCCACGATCCGCCGCGCGATGCCCGGGTTCTCTTCCAGCGTCTGGGCGAGGCCGGCGGCGACGGCGGACTCCACGAGCCCCTTCACCTCCGGGTTGCCCAGGCGGGTCTTGGTCTGACCTTCGAACTGCGGCTCGGAGAGTTTGACGGAGATCACCGCCGCCAGGCCCTCGCGCACGTCGTCGCCGGTCAGGTTCGGATCGGTGTCCTTCAGCAACTTGGCGCGACGCGCGTGCTCGTTCAGGACGCGGGTGAGGGCGGAGCGGAAGCCGGTGACGTGCGAGCCGCCATCGATGGTGTTGATCGCGTTGGCGAAGGAGTAGAGCACCTCGCCGAAGGTCGCGTTGTACTGGAACGCGACCTCCACCATGGCGTTCTCGGTCTCGTGTTGGACGTAGATGGGATCCGGGTGCAGGGGGCCGCGTGTGCTGTTGATCTGGCGCACGAACGCTTCAATGCCGGAGTCGAAGTAGTACGACCGCTCCTGCCCATCGCCGCGGAGGTCCACGAACTTGATCATCACGCCGCGCGTCAGGTAGGCCATCTCGCGGAAGCGCTGGGCGAGTCGCTCGAAGTCGTAGTCGAGCGTCTCGAAGACCTCGTCGTCCGCCAGGAAGCGGATCATCGTGCCGGTGTCATCCGCCTTCGTCGTGCCGGATTTCTTGAGGGTGTCCTGGGGGGCACCGCGCTTGTAGGACTGCTTGTAGATGGCGCTGCCCTGGCGGACCTCCACCTGCAGTTCAGAGGAGAGCGCGTTCACCACGGAGGCGCCCACGCCGTGCAGGCCGCCGGAGACCTTGTAGCCACCGCCGCCGAACTTGCCGCCGGCGTGCAGGACGGTCAGGACCGTCTCGACGGCCGAGAGGCCGGTCTTGGCGACTTTGCCCACGGGGATGCCTCGGCCGTTGTCCTGCACCGCGACGTGCCCGGTGGGCTCGATCGTGATCTCGATGCGGTCGCAATAGCCGGCCATGGCCTCGTCGATCGAGTTGTCGACGACCTCAAAGACGAGGTGGTGGAGGCCGCGCTGGTCGGTCGAGCCGATGTACATGCCCGGGCGGCGTCGCACCGCCTCCAGACCCTCCAGCACCTGGATGTTGTCCGCGGTGTAGGAGGAGGAGTCCTTGCTGGCGCGTGGTGCCGTCGTGGTCATGGAACCCCGTTCATTCGCTGCCCCGGGAGGGCGCGGCGTCGCTGTCCATCCGAAGTCGATCGCGGCACCGGCGGAATGTCTCCCGGGGAGGGTGAGGGGCCGCTCGAATGCCCCTGCAGGGTACCACGAAATCCCCGAATATGGCGTGATTCCGCCACTTCCGGGGATCGAGGGCTTCGGCGGCAGGGGGTGTGTTGGGAGGCCCTCCAGCGCCCCTAGAATGGGCGGATGGACGAGATTCCGGTGCGCCCCATCGGCGTGGTCAGGAACGGTGAGGCGGACGCCGCGCGCGGCGTCTGGGCGAAGGTGCGCTCCCGGCTCGAACTCGATCCCGGGCTGGGCGAGGCCCTGCTGGGGCTCGAGGATTACTCGCACGTGATCGTCCTCGGCTGGCTCCATGAGATGCCCGAGGAATTTCGTCACCGTCGCCAGGCTTACCCCGCCGGCGACCCGCGGTACCCGATCCAGGGCTCGTTCGCCCTCCGTGGCGGCCGCCCGAACCCGATCAGCGTCTCCGTCTGCCGGTTGGTCGCGATCGAGGGCGACACGGTGGTGGTGGACGGCCTCGACCTGATCGATGGCACCCCGGTGCTGGACGTGAAGCCGTACCTGGCCGCCTACGACTCGGTGCCGAAGGCGAAGCTCCCGAAG
>JAQCKI010000054.1 GCA_027592645.1 Chloroflexota bacterium
ACATCTTCCCGGCGGCAAGTTCCGATTCAAGCGCGGAGACCGGCTCCTTCTCGACGCGCAGGTCCGGCAGCCAGTGCAGCCACGATGGCATGTACCAGTTGGTGTCTCCCAGCAGGCGCATCGTCGCCGGCACCAGGATCGTCCGGACGATCGTCGCGTCCAGGAAGACCGAGACGGCCAGGCCGACACCGATCTGCTGGAACACCACGAAGTCGCCGAGTGCGAACCCACCGAAGACCGCGACCATGATCGCGGCCGCGCCGGTGATGATGTTCGCCGTCGTGCGCAGCCCGAAGGCGACCGAGCCGGTGTTGTCCGCCGTCTCATCGAAGCGCTCGCGGATCCGGCTCAGCAGGAAGATGTGGTAGTCCATCGACAGGCCGAACAGGATCGTGAACATGAACAGCGGGAGCCACGCCTCGATCGCATCGACCGTCTGGAAGCCGAGCAGGTCAGCGCCCCAGCCCCACTGGAAGATGGCGACGATCACGCCATAGGCCGCGCCCACGGAGAGCAGGTTCATGATGATCGACTTCACCGGCACCACCAGTGACCGGAAGATCATCATCAGCAGCACGAACGAGAAGCCGAGCACGAACGCGAACACCCACGGCGTGTAGACGCCGACGAGGTCGAAGAAGTCCGAGTTCCCGGCCGTGTTCCCCCCGACATATACGCGTGCGTCCACCTCGCCGAAGGCCGCCGGGACGAAGTCGGTACGGATCCGCTTCATGGCAGCGATCGCCTCGTCGCTCGTGACGTCACCCGGCAGCGCCACGCTGACCACGGCCAGTGTGTTGTCCGGGCTGTACGAGACGCTGTTGAGAACCGCGTACTGCGGGTCCGCGGTGAGGGCTCCGATGAACGAGTCCAAGGCCGCCTGGATCGCCGGCTGGGTTGCGTCCGTGGTCTGAACAACCACCTCCGCCGGCTGGGCGCGGCCCGCGAGGAACTCGCGGTCGAGAACCTCGAATGCCTGGCGGGTGTTGTAGTGCTCGGGGAGGGCGGAGGCACCCGACGCACCGAGGTTGATGGAGAAATACGGGATCGCCAGCGCGATCAGGAACGCGCTGGAGAGCAGCGCCATGGGCAGCGGGTAGCGCATCACGAAGCGTGCGGCGCCGGCCCAGAAGCCGGTGTCATCGTCTAGGCCGCCCTTCTTCACGAACGGCAGCGAGAGCGAGTTCACCTTGTCGCCCAGCGCCGCCAGCAGCGCCGGCAGCAGCGTGAGCGAACCCATCACCGCGAGGATGACCACCATGCTCGCGCCCACGGCGAAGCCACGGAAGATCGAGGTGGGGACGATGAACATCCCCATCAGCGCAATGACCACGGTGCCACCCGAGAAGAAGACTGCACGGCTCGCCGTGTCACCGGCGATACCAATCGCCTCGTACAACTCGTAGCCCAGGCGGCGCTGCTCGCGGAAACGTGCGACGACGAACAGCGCGTAGTCGATGCCGACCGCGAGGCCGATCATCAGCGTCACGTTCGGGACGAAGGCGGACATCTGCCAGGCGTTGTTCAGGATCTGCAGCAGCCCGAAGGTGGCCCCGATCGCGGTGAACGCGACTCCCATCGGCAGCAGGGCCGCGGTGACCGCGCCGAACACCAGGATCAGGATGACGAGCGCGATCGGGAGCGCACGGAGTTCCGCGCCCAGGTCCTCCTCGGCGGCACGATTGAAGTCCTCGTTGAAGGAACCGAAGCCGCCGTACAGGATGCTGAAGCCGCTGTCCGCGCGCGCGTGGATCGCCTCCTCCAGCACCGCCAGCGCCGCCGGGGCGGTGTCCAGGTCGGCGTTCAGCAGCACCGGGACCAGCGTGATCCGCCGGTCGGCGGAGACGAGGTCCTCGACGCCCGTCTCGAAGTACGAGAACGACTGCTCGGGGACGAAGAACTCGGGTTGCGACCGCAACTCGGCGAGCAACCCGGCGACGAACTCGCCGAAGGCGGGGTCATCCACCGTCAGCGTGTCGGACTGCACGATCACCTGCTCGAAGAGCGGATCGGCACCGCGGAAGCCGCGGATCAGGTCGCGCGCCGTCTGCGACTCCGGGTCGTTCGTGAACGTGATGTCGGTGGTGTAGGCGCCGCCCACCGTGCTCCCGGCCGCCGCGATGGCGATGACCGACGCCACCCAGGCGCCGATGACGATCCAGCGGTGGCGCGCGCTCCAGTAGGAAAGCCGGCCGGTGAATCCGAGCCTAGGCATCCGTGTGTCCTTCCGATGATGTCGCAAGCGTGGTGAGATCGACGCGGAACAGCGGCAGGATGAGCGTCTTCAGCACATCCCAGACGCCGTCGACGTCCAACTGGCCCCGCCTCGGCACGCTCAGCGTCCCGATGCCGGACCCAACGGTATGCAAGAAGACCGCAAGCCGGTAGGCATCGATACGGTCGTCAAATTCCCCCTGCTGCTGCGCGGCCGCAAGCAGCGAGGCGAGTACCTGGTTCGATTCCTCCAGCGAGGCGTTGAGGCGGGCCCGCAACTCCGGGTCGCGGGCCGCAGCCAGGTAGGACTCCAGCCGCAGGATCGCCTCCTCGTGGACTTCGTCCGAAGTGAGGCGTGCCCGGGTCTCCTCGCCGAGTTGGAGCAGCGCCCGGGCGGGACTCCCGGACTCGGCGCCCAGCACCTGCCAGCGATCCATGTCGCGGTGGAAGCAGTCCAGCGCAACCTCTGCGATCAGGTCGGCCTTGCCGGGGAAGTAGCGATAGATGCTGCCGGTGGCGATGCCGGCCTGCGCGGCGATGTCATTGATGGTGGCAGCGGCGTACCCCTTCTCCACGAACACCGTGCGCGCGGCGGCCAGGATCTCCTGCCGTCGCTCCTCCAGGTAGCGGTCGCTGACCTTTGCCACGATGCTCTCCGTCCCGCCGCATCCCGTCCGAGGGGCCTCGAACAGTGAATGAGCGTACGTTCAGCGAAATGAACGGTCGTTCACTCATTTGGTAGGGTCAAGGGGTCGTGGGGGAATTGTCAGAAAGCCGGCGCGGAGGCGCGGCTAGGAGGCCGCCTGCGCGTCCGGATCCAGATAGGGCATCAGTGCCTCCAGCAGGTCCGTCTCCGAGTCCAGCGAGCGGCCGAGGCCGGAGAGCAGGCCCATCACGCGCGCGATCAGGATCACGTCGCCGGGTACGTCCACCAGCGGGTTCGAGCGCAGCACCTTGCCCAGCCGCTGGTTGATCTCGGCGACCATCGCCTGGTCCGCGTACGCCTTCCCGGAGCGCAGGACATCGCCCAGGAACGCCTCGCCGAGGGCGGTGTAGGTCTCGTCGTTCTGCTCGCGCGTGCGGAAGCCCATGTCGCCCATGGTGGCGCTGATCAATTCCGGCTGCTCCGCGACGATGGCGCTGGTCAGCACGATCAATTGATCGCGGAACTCCGCCGGGATGCGCTTGGTCAGGCCAAAGTCGACCAGCCCGATTTGCGCCTTCCCGCCGGGCTGCTCCGGCGGCATCACGAACAGATTGCCGGGGTGCGGGTCGGCGTGGAACATGCCGTGCGTCAGGATCATCGTGTTGAACAGGTCGATGAGGGTGTGCGCCACCTCCGGCGACCGGACACCTGCTGCCTCCAGCGCGGGGATGTCCGTAATCTTGATCCCGTCCAGGTAGTCCATCGTCAGCACGCGACGTGTGCTCAGGTGCCAGTAGATGCCGGGGATCACCACGTCGTCGCGGTCGGCGAGGAGGGCGGCCACCTCCTCGGCGGCGCGGCCCTCGTGGACGAAGTTGACCTCGTCCGGGGCGTTGCGCTGCATCTCCTGGGCGATCGGGCGGAAATCGATCACCGACTCAAGCCGCGCCCAGATGCGCGAGAGCAGGTCGATGATCTCCAGGTCCCACGCCACGATCCGGTCGATGCCGGGGTACTGCACCTTCACGGCCACCGGCGTGCCATCGTGCAGGCGCGCGCGGTACACCTGCGCGAGCGAGGCGGCGGCGATCGGTTCGCGGTCGAACTCCGCGAAGAGGTCGTCCACGGAGCCGGCCAGTTCGTCCTCGATCATCGGCTGCATCTCCTCCCACGTGCGGGGCGGGACGCGGTCGTGGACGAGCGACAGCGTGCGGACGTATTCGTCCATCAGCACGTCCGCGCGACTGCCGAGGAACTGGCAGGTCTTGATGATCAACCCCTGCTGGCGCACAGCACGGCGCACCACCGCCTCCGCGGAGCGGAGGTGGAACTCGTGGGTCGCCCCCTCCATCGCCTCGACGCCGAAGATGCGCCGCTTCAGGCGCAGCACGCGCCAGCGCAGCCAGAGGCCCACGACGGTGGCAGTCAGTGGCACCAGCCGGCGGAGCCGCCCGTACGGCGGGCGCGAGGTGGACGCCTGAAAGACAACGGGCAGGCGCGTGATCACCCGGGGAGGCATGGAGGCACCTCGTTTGTGTTCTGTTTCACGATCTACGATATCCCTCGAGGCGGAGGTGTCCACCACGCGCCGCTCGACACCGCCACGAGGGCCGATAGGCTGAGATCGTGACCACGGCACCGCTGTTCAACCCGTTCGTCCCGTCGTTCAAGCGCAACCCGTACCTCCAGTATGGGCGCCTGCGCGAGGGCGATCCGGTGCACCGCAGCCAGGCGCTGCAGGCGTGGGTGCTGACGCGTTACGAGGACTGCCTGGCCGTGACGCGTGACCACGCTACGTTCTCGTCCGACTCCCACAACGCGCGCGGCCCACTCGCCGATGCGCTGCTGCAGCAACGCCGCGATTCGCCCGTCGGCGATGTCTCCACGGTGCTGGGCGTCGATCCGCCGAGGCATACCGAGATGCGCTCGATCGTGAATCGCGCGTTCACGCCTCGACGGGTGGAGGAGTTCCGGCCGCGGATCGAGGAGATCGCGCGCGACCTGCTGGCAGCGGCGCCGGATGAAGGTGAGTTCGACGTGATGGCCGGGCTGGCGCAGCCGCTGCCGGTGATCGTCATCGCGGAGATGCTCGGTGTGCCACCCGCCGACCGTGAGCGCTTCAAGCAGTGGTCGAACGCGATTGCCGCGACCACCAATCTCGTGCAGTCCGAGGAGATGCAGGCGACCACGCGCCGTGCCGTCCAGGAGATCGTCGAGTACTTCGGCGGTTTCATCCGCGAGCGTCAGCAGGCGCCGCGAGACGACCTCATCTCCGTGCTCGTGAAGGCGGAGGAGGGCGGCGTGCGGCTCTCCCCGGAGGAGATCCTCGCGTTCGCGATTCTGCTGCTGGTCGCGGGCAACGAGACCACCACCAGCCTCATCGGCAACGGCGTTGCGGCACTGCTCGATCACCCGGATGCGCTCGCTCGGCTGCGGAGCGACGCAACGATGCTCCCGACGGCGATCGAGGAGATGCTGCGGTACGACAGCCCCGTGCAGGGCCTCGCGCGGTTCACCACGCGCGCCGTGGAGATCGATGGGCGCGCCATCGCCGCCGGCGACGTGGTGCTGTGCATGGTGGGCGCCGCGAACCGCGACCCGCGCCAGTTCGCGGATCCCGAGGCGTTCGTGATCGATCGCGATCCGAACCGGCACCTCTCGTTCGGTCAGGGCATCCACTTCTGCCTCGGTGCGCCGCTGGCACGCCTGGAGGCGGAGGTGGCGTTCACCGCGCTGCTCGGCCGCTGGCCGGCCTTCGGCGCGCTCGAGGGCGGGTTGGAGCGCGGCGGCACGCTGCTGCTGCGCGGCCCGGAACGGCTGAGGCTGGCGGTCGGCTGACGTTCGGCGGCGTGGCTCGGCGGAGTCGCAGAGTCGTTTAGACTTCCGACATGGAACGCTTCATCGACTGGCTCGTCACGAACAGCGCGCGGGTGCCATTCGTCACTCGACATCCGAAGTGGGCCAGTGCACTGATCGCTTTGGTGGTATTCGTCCTTGTTGGTCCCGCCGCGATTTCAGGGTGGTTTGGCTTCTTTACTAGTGAGCCCCCCGTGGATGTTCTCCGGGAGATTATTCCGTCCATAGGTGTGGACTTCAGCAGAGTTGACCTTTCCTCGATCCCAGGCGTGGGGTGGGCTGTCACGCGAGCTGTTGTCGTCGGAGTAGCGTTGGCCTTGCTAGTAGGCATCTTCTTCGGGCAGAGACGACCTCATGCAAATGCACCAGACACGGTAGATCCGGGGACTGCGGTAGCCGTTCCGGTCGCGCATGATCGGGATGCCGGGTACGAAGTTGAAGCCCGTATTCACGCGGGACTCACGGCCTATCTGCATGTGCGGAATCGGACGGATCCGGGCTCGTTCGAAGTCATCGTTGAGTCCATATCGGGGCTAAAGAATGCCCCGGGCCTTCCGTACTACGCCGCCTGGTTCGATCCAGACAGCCCCATCCCGAACGATCTGAGCCAACATCGTGTCCGACGCATCGCTACAGGCGGATTCGCTAACACTCCTCTCCTCGGGCTATGGGGCCATCCACAAACTAGCCCATTCGGTCTAAATGCCTTGTCGGTGCCAAGAACAAACGCGTCTCCGCGGGGGTTCGAACACCCACAGGATGTCCGTTTCGTGGACGTGTCACTCCGCGTAAAGGTGGTCTGCGACGTGGCCTCGCCCGTTGAGCGGGACATTCGGGTCGTTGGGGGTCATCCAATTGGACTGTGGCTCGCTGACGCCCGGCTAGATCTTGAACTGGTCCGACGATTCGCGAGGAATCTCACCCGTGCTACCGATGCCCTTACCGAGGGGTCGCGGCGCGTAAACGACCGTGGTCTCTTTCAAGCGCAGATGCAGGCTTGGCGCACCATCGTTGCCTCGTACCTCGCCGAGCGACCCACATTCATCGCCGTCACCTTCGACGAGTCGATCCCGGCGGACATTGGGCAGGCCGAGACGTTAGCCGCGACCTGGGCTGCTCGTCTCGACACCTGGTCCGATCAATGTGAGGCGTATGCGCAGTCGCACTTCACAATCGAGGACGCGTCGATCACCCAGCCTGCGATGTGGCGGGTCAACATCCGGAATTCTGGAACTGGCACCGCAGTCGCCGTCTACGTCGATGAGCTCTCGGGTACAGATCGCGTCGAGGAGGGCTATTACGCGAAGTGGCGGCTCCACGACGCTCGCCATGTTCCCGTGGGGCAAATCCCGGAGACCGTCGACCTCGCTCAGATCACCAATGACCTAGATGAACTCATACAAGCGGGCGACCGTGTTCTGCGGGGCAACAAAGAAGCTTCGGCTCTTGACTTTTTCAGTCCCAGAGCGACCGGGGGACAATTCACCCGTCCGGTGAGTCTTGATGGCTCGCTGACGATGCGGATCGCTGTGGTCGATGCCGATGCAAATGTGCTCACCCGCGAAACGTTCAAGCTGATGTTGGTAGGCGAGGAGCGTCGTCCGCAGATGGTACGGACGTAGTTGATGAGTTCGGCGTGCGTCAGGGGGTCAGCCGTGAACAAGCAAGCCCGGTGTTCACGGAAGATGTGGGCATTGGCGGTCCAGCGAGTGCCCTATACGCCCCCTACGCTCGCTCACCTCGCTCACCTCGCTCACCTCGCTCACCTCGCTCACCTCGCCTACGTCGCGGGTGGCTGAGGCGCCGGGCGCGCCTCGAATGCGCCCATCGTCGCGCGGATTGCGAGCACCACGACCACCACGGTCGCCAGGCCGCAGGCTCCGGCCATCGCGGGGCCCGCGCCGATGTGATCCATCAGCACACCCAGCGCCAGGAACGAGAACGGCTCCAATCCCCCGCTCATCGAGTAGATCCCGAGCATGCGCGCGCGGTACTCCTCGGCGGAGTTCAACTGCACCAGTGCCTGGTTGAGCCCCGAGAAGATGGAGTGGACCACGCCGGCCACGATCAGCAGGCCGAAGCCGACCCAGAAGTTCGTGGCCATGGCGAAGGCACCGATCAGTCCCATGTAGATCGCGCCGGCCCAGAGCATCGCCGCCATGTTTCCTCGGCCCGCGGCGACGTACCAGAGCCCGACCAGCGAGCCGATCCCCACGCCGGAGAAGAGCAGCCCCAGTTGGGCCTCGGCGCCGCCCATGTTCTCGCGGACGAACACGGGCATGAACTGGACGTACGGGTAGACCAGCGTGGAGGCGATGAAGGCGGTGAGCACGTTGATGCGGACAGGCGCATTCACGCGCAGATGACCGATGCCGCCCGCGAGCGCGCGCCACATTGAAGCCTCGGTCGCGCCGGCGCGGCGGCTGTCCACGTTCAACACCCACACGAGCCAGACCGCGATCACCAGCAGCACCGCCTGCAGGCCGAAGGCGAGGTCCGCGCCGCGCAGGCCGAGGATGATGCCGCCGAATGACGGGCCGATCACGCGCATCGTGGAGCCGGTGAGGCTGTTCAGCGCGATGCCGTTGCGGAGCAGGTCGCGGCCGACGGTGTCGTACACCAGCAGGTTGCGCGTGGGGCCGTTGAGCGACTGACCGATGCCGAACCCCATGCCGATGACGTAGAGCAGCGGGATCGAGACGAAGCCACCGAAGACCGCCCCGGTGAGGATCATCGCGCCAATCGCCTGGCCGATGGCCGCACCGAGTAGGACGCGGCGGGCACCGTACTTGTCGGCAAGGGGGCCGACGAACGGCGAGAGGACCAGGACGAAGATGTTCGAAAGGAACCCCAGGCCGGCCAGTTGGACAGCGGAGCCGGTCAGGTCGTACACCGTCCAGAGCAGCGCGACGCGCTGGATCCACTGCCCCAGTTGCATCGCCATGCCGGCGCCCAGGAGCAGGCGGAATTGGGGCGATTTGAGCGCCCCGCCGCTGATTGTGCGCCGGATCCCGGCGATCATCGGGGTGTTCGCACGAAGGCGCGCGCCGGGGAGTGCGGTGCGAGGCGGGGGTGTGCGAGCGTGGCGGGGGAAGTCATCCTGGTGCCCACTGACGCTCCAACGTTCCGGCAATCTACGCACACGCCGTCTTAACGTCGAATGATCAGGTCGATCCCGTGAAGGAGGCTGAACCAGTGACCCCGGACGCCGCATACGACCCCAACAACGTGTTCGCACGCATCCTGCGCGAGGAGATCCCGAGCGCGCGCGTGTACGAAGACAGCGAGTTCGTGGCCTTCCGCGACATTGCTCCGGCGGCGCCGGTACACCTCGTGGTGATTCCACGAGGGGCGCCACCGACCTCCCCGGCCGGCCTGACTGAGGCGGATGCGGGCTGGGCGGGGCGGATGGTCGTGGCGGCGACGCGCATCGCCGCGCGGGAGGGACTGGCGGCAGGTGGCTACCGGTTAGTCATGAATTGCGGGCGCGATGCGGGTCAGGCAGTGCCACATCTGCATATGCACATCCTGGGCGGCGGAACACTTGGTCCGATTGCCTGACGGAATAGCTTGCGGTTGTCAGGCAACACGGGCATCATCGGCGGGCCGTGCCGCGGCGGTTCCGGGTGAGCCCTGATGGCGCAGGGGGCAAAGACGTTTAGGGTCGGTTCGATCACCCGATGATGGGAGCCACGCGTGACGATGAGCCGCCCCGAGGCAGATCATGCCCATCCTGACCCCCAGGCACTGATCGACTCGCTGTTGTTCTCCGTCTCCCATGACCTGCGCTCGCCGCTCCTGACGATCCTGCTTGGTGTCGACCTGCTGCAACAGACGCATGAGGCAAGCGCATCCGCCGCAGGGGCGGATGAGACCGCGACCCTCGCGCTGGAATCGCTGCGCAACGGTGCGACTGACCTTGAACGGATGTTGGCCGCCCTCACCGCGCTCTCCCGCGCTCGACGCCGCACCCTTGCCGTCGCACCGACGCCGTTGCGGATGCTGCTCGGTGGCTACAACGTGTCGTACGAGTCCGTCAGCCTCGATGAGGTGCGCCTCGACGTCGATCTCATCGCCGCGCGCGAAGCGCTCGACGCGTTCATGACGGCGGAGGACGGCGGAGGACGGCGGAGGACGGCGCGATCATGGCGCGCATCGATAGTGAGCGCGTAACGCTCCGCATTACGGGACTTCCGGAGGATCTTGACCGGGCACCGTTGACCGCGTTCGCCGCCTCCATCCAGCAGTACGCCGGTGGAGCAGTGGAGGCACTCGCCGTCGGGCAGGTACTGATCGAGCGGATGGGTGGCAGCGTTCACCGCGCCGATGGGCACCTGGAGATCAGCCTGCCGCTGGCGACCAGTGCCCGCGGCGGGAGCGACCGCTGATGGCGTTCACGGACGTCGTGATCGTGGACGACGAGGTGGATCACGCGATCATCTCGCGCCGAGTGCTCGCCCAGGTGGCGCCGTCCGTCGCGGTGACGGTCTTCACCGACCCGCACGGTATTGAGGCGCGACTGCTGGACGTGAGCAGCGGTGCGCTCGTCCTGATTGACCGGGTGCTCGGGCGAAGCGAGTCGTTTGGCCTGATCGAGCGTCTGTCGGCCGCCCGCCCAGACCTCTGTCTGGTGATGCTCTCCGCCGTGCTCTCGCCGGAGGATCATCAACGTGCGCTGCGCGGAGGTGCCTCGGCGGCCGCGCAGAAGCCGGGTGACCTGTCGGGGTGGAGACGATTGTTCGAGGAGTTGCTCGACCCACGGAGCGGGGAGCAGGCTGACTCCGTCGCCTAGCGAACCGGCTCCTGGTACTTCCACGGCACGTCGCCGGCATCGGTACGGGAGGCGGTGGTGAGATCCGCCAGGATGACGCGCAGCCGTTCCGATTGAACGCGGATCGACTCGATCGCGGCCGGCCGCTCGTCATCGTCCAGTTCGTGGAGGATCTGCGAATACCCCAGGATGACCTGGAGCACGTTCGACACCTCGTCCACCATCACGGCGACGTCCTCAAGCCCCTGATCGGTGCCAGAAAGTGACGCATCGGCGCGCCGATTTGAGAGATTTGTCCCGCCCATGCCGAGAGGGTATCGGATTCCGCACCCGTTGGTGGGGATTGGTAGGCAACCTGCTCCGTTGAGACTCGGTGAAGAGCCATCCCGCCGCGCGCGCTAGTATGGCGCTCCACGGGGGGCCAGTAGCTCAGCGGCCTAGAGCAGTCGGCTCATAACCGATCGATCCCAGGTTCGAATCCTGGCTGGCCCACCACCGAACACCCCGAGGCGAGGTACCACGTGCGCGAACGCATCCGCTCTGCCCTCGCCACGCATCGGGCGGTGGAGATCCCCGTGGGAGATCGGCGCGCCGCCGGCGTGCTCCTGCTGCTGGAGGGCGCCCCTGGCGACGAGCACATCGTCTTCCAGGTGCGGACGCAGACCGTCCGCCACCACCGCGGGGAGATCAGCTTCCCGGGCGGCCGCCACGATCCGGGCGACCTCACCCTGCTCCACACCGCGCTCCGGGAGACGCACGAGGAGGTGGGCGTGCCGCCTGAGGCGGTCACGATTCTCGGCCAGCTCGACGACACCTTCACGCGCGGCTCCAACTACCTGATCCGCCCGTTCGTGGGGTTGGTGGAGGAGGGCGTGACCGCGACCGTGACCGCCCGCCGCGAAGTGAGCGAGCTGCTGTGGGTGCCGGTCACTCACCTGCTCGACCCCGCCTCGCACATCTGGAAGGTGACGGACTGGGAGGGGGCGATGGAGACCACCCCCGCCTATCAGTACGGCGAGCACGTGATCTGGGGTGCCACAGCGCGCATGCTGGGCCAGTTCCTGGGTCTGATCGAGGAGGCACACCGGTGACAGTGATCCTGGTGAGACACGGCCAGTCGCGGGGCAACCTGCTGGGCATCATCCAGGGCTGGTCGGACGAGCCGCTGACCGAGGTGGGGCAGGCGCAGGCGCGCCAGGTGGCCGCGCGCCTCGCCTCGCTGGACGTCGCGGCGGTGTACGCCAGCCCGCTGATGCGTGCGCGCGCCACTGGGGAGGCGGTCGCTACCGCCCTGGGCATGTCAGTGATCGATGCGCCGGGGATGCGGGAGCACTACTTCGGGCAGGCGCAGGGCCTGACGTGGGCGGAGGCCTCCGCCCGCTGGGGGATGCGCGCGGGCCACGGCGAGGACTGGGCCGCCGGTGTCCCGGATGCGGAGCCGATGCTGGACTTCCGTCAGCGGGCGGCGGCGGCGTTCGATGAGATCCTCGCGCGGCACGAGGACGACCTGGCGATCTGCGTCACGCACGGCGGCACCATCGCGCAGGTCATAGGCCACGTGATCGGGCTGTCGGGCGCATCGACGCCCTCGATTCGCATCGACAACACGTCGCTGACCACGGTGGAGGGCGTACCCGGACGGCCAACGCTGCGCGCGATGAACGACACGTGTCACGTCACTGACGGCGTCACGGCGGTCTCGCGGGCGTTCTAGGGGGCGGCAGGCTTGGGCGGTGAGCGGCTAGGCGCCCAGCACGACCTCGAGTTCGTCATCGGTCTCCCGGACGACCCGGAACGGCAGGGCGTTCATCCCGGACAGGCGGGACGCCAGCGGGATCAGGGCTTCATGGTCGACGGTGAGGTGCAGCGTGCCGCTGTGAAACCGGCGGATGCTGGTGTTGACCACGCCCGGTAGCGCACGCACGGCCGACTGGAACTGGTTCAGTGACGCGAACGACTGGATCGGGTGCACGATCAGCGTGGTGCGGTGCGCGCGAAGTAGCGACGGCTCCGGGCGTTCCTGCGGGGTGGCGAAGACCGTGTCGTGCGGTGCGACGGTCGCCGTAGCGCTCTGTGCGCGCACATTCGTTTCCGGTTCACCGGGTTCGGTGCGACGGAAGACGCGGAAACGCGGGCGGGCCGGCAGGACAGATGAGTCCGCTGGCTCCCAATCCGGAACAAGCGGGACGACAGACGTAGCGGCGACGGCACCATGTGCCACCTCCGCGTTGAACGAATAGCCGGGGACCCGCCCCAACGCGGCGACCAGCGCCTCCGGGGAGGTGGCGACGACGCGGAACCAGGCCTCGGTGCCATCGAAGCCCGTGAGCGACGCCGCGGTCAGCCCGGGTGTGTGGTTCAGCACGGTCGCGAGATTCAACAGGGAGTGCTGGTCGATCATCCCCGCGATGCGGAGGGCGACCTCTACGGGTTGCCCCGGACGCGTCGGCATGGCGGACGTTGCAGCGGCTGAAACCGGCTCACGCGTCTCCCGCACCTCGTGCTGGTTGGACCAGCGTGACGCTTCGGTGCGGTGGGTGCACATGCACGGGCCGCCGGCCACGCAACCGTGGCAGCAGTATGGCTCGCCATCGAGGTACACCGGCACGCTGCCGATGACCTCTTCGCAGTTGACGCAGTGTTCGGTAATACCCATCACTCCCTAAGGATGCGCCGAAGAGCCACTTTATTCAGCAGATTCGCCGTTGAGATCGGGTAAAGACAACGGTCGATGGCTACTGAAGCGCCGGATCCCAGCGGTTGTGCATCACAAACTGTTCAAGCGGCGGGCGGCGATTCGGACCGTACGCACGGTCCGGCCAGCCGAGGGCGAGGATCGCAGCGATTTCCCAGCCCTCGGGCACCTCTAACAGGGCGTAGATCGGATCCTTCTTCAGCCGCCAGAGGGTGGTCAGTACCGACCCGAGGCCGAGCGCCCGCGCGGCCAGCATGGCGTTCTGGCAGGCCGGGTAGACAGACGCGCCGGTCATCATGCTGGTGCGGCCGTTGGGCGCCGGCACGCAGACGGCGACCAGGACGGGCGTTTTGGACCAGGGCTCCCGGCCCTCAGCCCGGTCGGGCTCGTTCTCCCCGTACACCTGTGCGTAGCACTCCTCGTACAGGTCGGAGAGTGGATCCTTCACGGCGGCGTCACGGACCACGATGAAGCGCCAGGGGAGCCCGTTCTGGGAGGACGGTGCATGGAGTGCGGCCTGTAGGATCTGGCCGAGCGTGACGTCGTCCACCGGGCGGTCCGAGAAGGCGCGGACGGCGCGTTGGTGGGTGAAGAGCGACATGGCGTCTGAGATCGGCTGCATCGAGTTCCTGCTTTCGGACTGGTGGTTCGGCCGTCAGCCTACAACTCTTGCAGGTAGACGATGGTGACGCCCTCGCCGCCTTCGGGCTGCGCGGCGGTCTCGAAGTTCGACACCAGCGGGTGGCGTTCCAACCGTTCACGGACGGCGCGTCGAAGCGTACCGGTCCCCTTCCCGTGGATCAGCCGCACCCGCACCCGCCCAGAGCGCGAGGCGTGATCCAGGTACTCCTCCACCCGTGGCATCGCCTCGTCGGTGGTCTGGCCGCGCAGGTCCAGCGTGTCACCCGTATCGACCGGCGCGGAGATGGCGAACCGTGCGAGGGCGACCCGGCCCATCGAGGGCGGCTCCGCGCGCGCGACGAGGCCCAGGCGGATGCGCGTGCGCAGCGACCCGAGCTGGACCTCCAGTTCGCCGTCCTCGTCGGGCGCGTCCATCGCCTCGCCCGGGGAGTCCATGCCGCGCAGCCAGATCCGGCTGCCCGCGACGATGTCTTCGAGGGCGATCCCCGGGCCCAGCACCTCCGGCTCGGGCTCCTGTTCGACGGGCAGCGCTTCAATCTCCTGGCGGGCGCGGGCAAGGTCGACGCGCGCCTGCTCGATGCGGGCCGCCTCCACCTCGCGCCGAGCGCGTTCCAGGGCACGCTCTGTGGCACGAAACTCGCGGCCGACGCGGGCGCGCGCCTCCTGGCGCAGGCGGCCCTCCTCGGCCAGCAACTCGGCCCGGCGGCGCTCGATCTCCAGTCGCACCGT
>JAQCKI010000055.1 GCA_027592645.1 Chloroflexota bacterium
GGTGCCTCGGTTGGAGTGGAGAGGCGTGCCGGCGCCGGCAGGGCGCTCGTCGCTCCGGGGAGAGCAGTAACGACGAGTACGGTGAGGAGAGACGGGATCGAACACCCCCGCAGGGGCACTCGTCACCCACACCCCATCGGACCGGCCCGCCGCGACGCGAGCGTAGCGTAACCATGTACTTGAGTAAACACCTCAACAGATCTTTTGTCCACAGTCGCGACGGCTGTGGACGGACGAGAGGGCTGAGGCCGCCCGCCTGGCTCGCTGCCTACTCCGCGCCGATCGTCAGCACGCTCCGCGCCACCTCGGCGCCCTTGAGGGCGGCAAATGCCTCGTTGATCTGCGCCAGCGGATAGCGACGCGTGACCAGGCTGTCCAAATCCAGCCGGCCCTGCAGGTACAGGTTGAGGATGCGCGGCATGTCCGTGTGGAAGCGCGCCGAGCCGTAGAACGAGCCGGTGAGCGTCTTCTCCTCCATCCAGATGCGGGCGGAGACGCTGATCTCCTCGCGCGGGGGCACCATGCCCACCACCACGGCGGTGCCGCCGCGGCCCAGCATCTTGTACGCCTGCTCCGCGGTGGCCTTCAGGCCGATCGCCTCGAAGGCGTAGTCCACGCCGCCGCCGATGAGCCCGCGCACCGCCTCCACGGCGTCACCCGCGCTCGCGTTCACGGTGTCCGTCGCGCCGAACTTGCGGGCCGTCTCCAGTTTGTGGTCGACCATGTCGATGGCCACGATCCGCTCCGCACCGACGAGGCGCGCCGACTGGATGATGTTCAGCCCCACGCCGCCCGCGCCGATTACGGCCACGCTGGAACCCGGCTCCACCTTCGCCGTGTTCACCACCGCGCCGTAGCCCGTGGTCACGGAGCATCCGACCAGCGCCGCGATCTCCAGCGAGACCCCCGCCGGCACCTTGATCAGGCCGTTCGCAGGTGTGAGCGAGTACTCCGCGAACCCGCCGATGTTGGTCATCGCGTTCACCGGGTCCCCGCCGCGCCGGCGCGCGGGACGGTCGGCGGGGCGGGCGGCGCTCGGCGTGATGCAGAGGCTCGGGCGGCCGGAGTCGCAGAAGCGGCAGTGCCCGCACGGCTGCACGAAGCCCATGATCACGCGGTCGCCGGGCGTCACGTTCGTCACGCCCGCGCCGATCGCCTCCACGACGCCCGCGACCTCGTGCCCCAGGATCAGCGGGAAGCGGCCGGGGTAGGTGCCCTCGATGAAGTGCAGGTCGGAATGGCAGACGCCGGCGGCGACCACGCGTACCAGCACCTCGCCGGCCTCGGGGTCGTCGATCTGCACCTCGTCCAGACGGAGGGGGGTCTGGACGGCGTCCAGCACGGCAGCCTGCATCGTTCGCATCGGTGTCTCCTCGGGCCTTCGGTCATCATTCGTGAGTGAGGGGCCAGACTAGCGCAGCGGCGGTCTCGAGGCAGCGCGCGGGCTGCGTCATCGCGCTAGATCACCGGACGGCGGTCGCTATGCACCTCCACACCGGTGAGCGCCTCGAGCGCCCGCACCAGCGCCTGCGTGCCCGTGTCCGGGCCGTGGGCGTGCTCGACCGCGCGGAACAACTGGTGGACCAGCGCCGTGCCAGGCAGGGGCAGGTCGAGGCCGTCCGCCGCCTCCAGCGCCAGCCGCAGGTCCTTCTGCTGGAGCCCCACCTTGAACCCCGGCGCAAAGTCGCGCGCGATCACCTTCGGGCCGAGGTTGGAGATCTGCCAGGAGCCGGCGGCACCGGCGGCGATCGCTTCCAGCATCACCGCCGGGTCCACACCACTGCGCTGGCAGAACACGAGCGCCTCCGCCATCGCGAGATTGTTCAGGACCACCGCGATCTGGTTGCAGAGCTTCACGGTCTGGCCGGCGCCGGAGGGGCCGCAGTGGGTGATCCTCGTGCCCATCGCCTCCAGCACCGGGCGCACGCGATCCAGCGCTACGGCTTCGCCGCCACACATGATCGAGAGCGTGCCGTTGATCGCCCCCTGCTCGCCGCCGGACACCGGCGCGTCGATCAGGCTCGAACCGCGCTCCGCGAGCAATCCGCCGAGGCGGCGCGTCACATCAGGCGAGATCGTGGACATATCGATCACCACTGAGCCCGGCTGGACGCCCTCGATCACACCGGGGAGGCCGTCGGTGCCCAGCATGACGCGCTCGACATCAGCGGAGGCGGTGACGCAGATCACGACCACTCGCGCCGCGCGCGCGACCTCGGCGGGCGACCCGGCGACCTGTGTGCCCTCGGCGGCCAGCGCCGCCGCCTTGCTCATCGTCCGGTTGTGCGCGACGACACCGAAGCCCGCCTTCATCAGGTTCCGCGCCATCGGCATCCCCATGATGCCGAGGCCAATGAAGCCGACTGTCTCTCGTGTCGTGACCATCAACGCGCTCCCGGGAGTATGTTCGAGGGGTGTCCGGACTCGAAGATACCGGACGGCGCATGGAGCGATCGCACGATGATGATGGGCGGCGGTGGCGGCGGACGCATGATGCGCAACCAGGCGCGCCCCGCGGGCTCGTCGTGGCGGCTGCTCGGCCGTGCCGCCGCACTGTTCCGCCCGTACCGCTGGGCGTTCGCCGCGCTCGTGCTACTGCTCGCGGTCACCACCACGTTCGATCTCGTCGCGATCCGGCTGCTCGGCTCGATGGTGGACCAGATGACGGCGACCGGCGACGTCTCGTCGCTGGACCGGCTGCTGATGATCTTCATCGGTCTCGTGGTCGCCTCGGCGCTGCTGGGGGTGGTGCAGGCGTACACGAACCAGGTGATCGGGCAGGGGGTGATGCTGCGGCTGCGCTCCGACCTGCACGATCACCTGCAACGGCTCTCGGCACGCTTCTACACGCAGACCCGCACCGGCGAGATCCTGTCGCGCATCTCGACCGATGTGAACGCCGTCCAGCAGTCCGTGACCGGCACGTTCACGGAGTTCCTCGCGAACCTGCTCACGCTCACCATCGCCTTTGCGCTGATGTTCACCATCGAGTGGCGGCTGGCGCTGGCCACGCTGCTGCTGCTGCCGTTCTGGGTCTACCCGACGATGCGCGTCGGCCAGCACATGCGCGACCTGATGCGCGCGTGGCACGAAGAGACGGCGGCCATGTCCTCGCATCTGGAGGAGACGCTCTCTGTCTCCGGCTCCATGGTGGTGCGCGCCTTCGGCCGGCAGGAGCACGAGCGCGAGCGGTTCGAGGCGTCCAACCACGAGCTCTACAGCCTGGCGATCCGCCGGATGATGGCCGGCCGCTGGTTCAACATGGCGACGGGCCTGTTCGGCGCGCTGATCCCCGGTCTCGTCTACTGGTACGGTGGCCGCGCGGTGATCGGCGAGTCGCTCTCGCCGGGCGACGTGGTCGCCTTCGCGATGCTCGTGCAGCGCGTGTTTGGTCCCTTCGCCAGCATCGCGCGGATCAACACCACGCTGCTCTCATCGCTCGCGCTCTTCGAGCGGCTGTTCGAGTACCTCGACATGCCGGTCGAAGTGGAGGAGCGCCCCGACGCGGTGCGGCTGGAGCGCGCCCGCGGCGCGATCTCGTTCGAGGACGTCTCGTTCGCCTACACCTCGCGCGACCGACTCGCGCTGGAGGACGTCTCGTTCGAGGTGCAACCGGGGATGATGGTCGCGCTCGTCGGGCCGTCCGGCGCCGGCAAGACCACCACCACCTACCTGCTCCAGCGTTTCTACGACCCCACGAAGGGCGTCGTGAAGATCGATGGCCATGATCTGCGTGATCTCTCGCTGGACTCGCTCAGCCGCAACATCGGCACGGTGATGCAGGACACGCACCTGTTCCACGCCTCGCTGGGCGACAACATCCGCTACGGGATGCTGGATGCGTCCGACGAACAGGTCCGCGCCGCCGCCAACGCCGCCGGCCTCGACGAGATGATCGAGCGCACCCCGGACGGCCTGGACACCGTGGTCGGTGAGCGCGGCTATCGTCTCTCCGGCGGGGAGCAGCAGCGCGTCGCGATCGCTCGGGCGATCCTGAAGGACGCGCCGATCTTGATCCTGGACGAGGCGACTGCCTCGCTCGACTCGCGCCTGGAGCGGGAGATCCGCGAGGCGACCGACCGCCTCTCCGAGGGCCGCACGACGGTGGTGATCGCCCACCGGCTCTCCACCGTGGTCGCCGCCGACCTGATCCTGGTCTTCGAACACGCCCGCGTGGTGGAACGCGGCCGGCACGAGGAACTGCTGGGCCACGAGGGCCTCTACGCCTCGCTCTACCGGGAGCAGTTCCGCGAGCAGGGCGTCACCCCCGGCTGACCGCCGCAGGCGGCACGGCTTGCCCGATTGCGTACGCCTGCCAGAATGGACGTACGCCCTCCACTCGCACCACCTCACCGAAAGGGCCGCCCCATGCGCCGCCTGTTCAGCCGTCTCGCCATCCTCGCCGTCGTCGCCGGCCTCGTCCTGCAACTGCTCCGCGCCGCCGGCCTCGTCACCGGCGGCGAATGCAGCGTCGCCTGCAACTGCTCCACCGGCGCCAACCCCTGCCTCTGCGGCCACAAGACCTGCCTCGCGCCACAGGCGGCGTAGCGTCAGTTGGGTCTTGACGCGAAAACATGTGTTCTCTGATCCTGACGCAACTGATCCTGAGACGATCATTCAGGAATCGTTGACAGGCACTAGCACATACTCGATAGTCGGGCGGGGAGAGAGGATCGCATCGTGCCGCTGGTTCAGCAGCACACCGATCGCCCTCCCTCTACCTGCGAGGTATGTCACTACCTCGAGACCAATCCGTACCTCGACCGTCGGCTGGAGCACACGCTCGCCATGCTTGCTGGCGGGAATCTGCTTCAGGATCTCCGCGAGGCAGGCGGACCACTACCGATGCGCAGCATCTACACAGAAACCTTCGCGGGCGATGCTCCCGGTAGGCCCGCTCCTCTTGAGCCGAGGCACTGGTTGCTCGCGCTGATCGCCGCGCCCGAAATCAAATTGACCCTCGATCCGCTGGAGGCTACCGATGAATAGCAAGGGGCCGATGACGCCACGCGATGCGTACCAGGCGTACTTGAAGGGTGAGATCACCCCGAGTCAGGCGGAAACGGCTGTGCAGGACTGGTACGCCGCCTCGCAGCGCGGTGACTCCAAGGCGCCCAAGCAGGGGTAGCGGCGGCGGGTGAACGCGCTGCAGCGTCACGCACCTCGACCACCCGGCTCGTGCGACGGCTCGCCGTAGCGCCGTGGGCCTCCGGGTGCGCTTCGACGGGCTCAACGCGAATGGAAGCGCGCCCTCACTCCGGCTCGTAGGTCAGGAACAGGCTGCCGCGGGCGGTGGTGGCGGTGGAAGTGAGGCGCAGCGAGCGGGGCTCGGTGAGCGCGCCGAAGAGCGAGACGCCGCCGCCGAGGACCGTCGGGACGACCAGCAGGCGCAGCTCGTCGATCAGACGATGCTCGAGGAAGTACGCGAGCAGCTGCGGCCCGCAGCCGAGCCCCAGGTAGCCGTCGCCCTCCGCCTTCAACTTCGTGATGTAGCCGGCGATGTCGTCACGCACGACGGTTGCACGCTCGTCGTCGAGACTGGTGAGCGTGCGCGAGAGCACGTATCGCGGCTTGGCCCGGTAGATCGTCGCGAACTCACGCTCGACGGCGGATGCCTCCGGTCCCACCGCCTCGTCTCGGTCCCAGTACGTCATCAACTCGTACATCACGCGCCCGAAGATGAACGCGTCGGCACCAGCGACCAGATCGTTCGCGTACTGGTGCTCCTCGTCCGTCGGCGGCCCGAGCGCGTCGAGGCCGCCATCCTCGGCGCTGAAGTAGCCATCCAACGACACCGTCGTGTAGTAGATCAGCCGTCGCACTACGCCTCCCGCGCCCGTGTCTCGCCCCAGCGGCCCCAGTGCGTGACCTCCTCGACCGGATGGCGCTTGGGCTGTGCCCAGCGGCCCTGCGAGGGATACCCGAGCGGGATCAGCGCCATCGTTGCGGCGTCGTCCGGGATGCCGAGCAGCGCCTTCACGTCGTCCTCGTGCCCGAGGTAGAGCGAGGTGAGCGTGGCGCCGATGCCATAGGCGCGCGCGGCGAGCATCAGCTGCTGCACCGCGCCGTAGATCGATGAGCCGGCGCGGATGCTCGTGCTCTTCGCTACGCCTCGGAGCACCGGGATCACCCACACGGGCGCCTCTTCGAGGTGCTGTGCGAGGTGTTCCGCGCTGAGGAAGTTGCGCACGCCGAGCGCCTGCCCGGCCGCGCCGCCCGACATGATCTCGTCACGCCTCGACCCGTACGCGCGCTGCCAGCCCTCGCGGTACCACTCGGCGACCTGGCGCTTCACCTCCGGGTCGGTGACGACGATCCAGCCCCAGCCCTGCGCGTTCCCGCCGGACGGCCCGCGGATCGCGGCGTCCAGGATGCTCCACAGCACCTCGTCCGGGATCGGATCCGGCTTGAGATAGCGTCGTGCGGGCGTCGAGTGCAGCGCCTCGAACAGGTCGAGTGCAGGTGTGGCGTCGGTCATGCGTGCGGGCCTCTCGGGTGCGCGTCCACGATAGCGGGCGTGGGGAGGGCGGCGGGTGACGTCGCTGGCGGTGTGCTAGTTTCACGCGGCCGGGAGGTGCCGTGCCCAAAGAACGTCAGATTCCTGCGATCGCCGCCGTTGTCAGCGGCAGCATGATCATCGTCGGTGCCCTCTTGCCGTGGGCGAGGGTCGGCATCTTCTCCGTGGCAGGTACTGATGGTGACGGCATGGTCACCCTCATAGTGGGGATGTCAATCGTTGCCGTTGCTCTTGCTTGGGGCCTCGGACGTGGGGCGAGGGGCCCCCTCTTGGCTATCTCGTTGTTGGGAATCGTGGTGCTGGCGATTGGCATTTACGACGCCGTGAATATCTCCACGGCGATCCGCGATTTCCGAAGCGAGATGGACGGCAACATGCTCGCTGGTCTCTTCGCGCCGTCCGTTGGTATGGGGCTCGTCGTCACTATCTTTGGCGGGTTCGTTGCTCTTGCCACGGGGGTCGTGGGGCTTTGGAACCTCCCGTCAGCCGCAATCGAGCAACGCCCGCTCTCATAGAGTTGCGCGGCGGCGGACAGCAGCCCTGCAGGGCGCGCCGCCCGCCCGCGCCACCCGGCCCTACCCCGGCTCGCCCATCATCGCGCGGATCGAGGGCGGCACGGTGCCGCCGACGGGGGCGTCCCAGTCGCGCGCGTTGCGCATGCGGATCGCGGACCAATGCAGCGTCGTGGTCTCCCAGAGGCCGTACAGCGGCGTGAGGCGGTCGAGGACGCGCAACTCCACGCCCTCCGCGCGCAACGCCTCCACCGGGTCGTCGATCACATCGACGCGGTCCGGCACCACCGAGGTGCGCGCGACCCACATGCCGGCGTCGTCCAGCGTCTCGAACGCCTCGGCCGGTAACTCGTAGCGGTAGAGGCGCGTCGAGCGGAGGCGGTCGAGCCAGCCGTACTCGATGTGCGCGAGCGCGCGCGCCTCGGAGCGGCCGAACCAGCGCTCGCGATCCTCGTCGGTGGTGGTGGGCAGCGGCCAGAGGAGGATGCGCGGGCAGTCGCGCGGGAACAGGTACATGAACTGGTGCGGCTCATCGATCGCCCACACCAGCGGCACGGTGATCTCCGGCCGCGCGGGCATGATGCGCGGATCGAAGCGCGTGATGCCGGGCTCCTCGGAGAAGTGGTAAAGCGCGGGCGGTGACGATGACCTCGGTGACATCGACCTGGCCGGTTTCGCTACTGGTTGCCGAGGATCAGCGTGGCGGTGGCGGAGAACATGCCGCCCGGCGCGTGCACCAGCGAGGTCTGCACGCCGTCCACCTGCGCCGCCGCCTCGCCTCGGAGTTGGCGGACGGCCTCCTGGATCGCGAACATGCCGTACATACCGGTGTGCGTGTAGGAGAGGCCGCCCCCGTTGGTGTTCACGGGCAGCACGCCGCCCGGCGCGGAGCGCATCTCCGCGAACCACGGGCCGCCATCGCCCTCCTTCACGAAGCCCAGAGCCTCCATCGCGTAGATCGGCGTGTGCGAGAAGGCGTCGTAGAGCATCAAGTGGTCGATCGCGGAATGGTCGAGGTCCGCCATGCGGAACGCCTCCGGCCCGGTGATGCGCGATGCGGCGGTCCACTCTGTGAAGTCCCACATCTGCGAGATGTTGGTGTGCTGCACGGCCTCGCCGCGGCCGAGCACCCACACCGGCGGCTTCGGGAAGTCGCGCGCACGCGCCTCGGAGACCAGCACCAGCGCACCGCCGCCGTCCGTCACCAGGCAGCAGTTCAGCAGCCGCAGCGGCCACGCGATCAGCCGGCTCGCCAGCACATCGTCGATCGTGATCGGGTCGCGCATCATCGCCCGAGGGTTCATCGTCGCCCACTGGCGCGTGGCGACGGAGACCGCGGCCAGGTGCTCCTCGGTGGTGCCGTAGCGCGCCATGTGCGCGGCGATCGGCACCGAGAACATCGTCGGCGGGCCGAATGTGCCGAACGGCGCATCGAACTGGCCGCCGGGCGTGGAGTCCGTGCGACCGGGCCCGGCTGCGCCCACCCTCGAGCGACCCGACTCGCCGTGCGTCACCAGCACGACGTCGGCGTAGCCCGCGGCGATCGCCGCGACGGCATGCCCGACGTGCATCAGGAACGAACCGCCGCCGACGGCGGTGCCATCCAGCCATCGAGGCATGATGCCCAGGTACTCGGTGAGCGCGGCGGGCGAGACGCCCGCGGTGGCGAGGCCATCAACGTCGTCCAGCGTCAGGCCGGCGTCGCGCAGCGCATTGAACGCCGACTCGGCGTGCAGTTGCAGCACCGAGTGGTTCGGCAGCACGCCGACGGTGTCCGTCTCCGCCGCACCAACGATCGCGACCTTGTGGCTGAGTTCGCGGCTGTCGAACATCGCGCTATCCCTTCACGAGCCGCCACGAGGGCAGCGTGAGCGCGTCGTTCACATCCTCGAAGTCGATCTCCATCTCGGCGCCCACGGGCAGCGCCTCCGGCGTCGGGTCGTCGATGCCGCTCAGGTTCGTCATCATCCGCCCGCCCTCGGTCATCTCGACCACCGCCAGCACGTACGGCGTGCCGAACGCCGGGTGCCCGCGGTGCACGATGACGTACGAGGCGAGGTTGCCGCGCCCGGACGCCGTGAACCACTCCACGTCCTGCGAGTGGCAGCCGGGGTACGGGCAGAACGGCCGAGGGTAGAAGTAGGCGCGGCTGCAGGCGCGGCAGCGCTGGAGGCGCAGTTCGTGGCGCTTCAGCCCATCCCAGTATTCGCGCGTCTCGGGTGTGGGCGCTGGCAGCGGCCGTGCGGGTGTCGTCATGTGCGAGGGCCTCTCGGTACGTCCGAGGGCGCATGCTACCGGATCAGCGAGATCAGGAGCGGGCCCAGGAATGCGATCAGCAGCAGCAGCGCGCCCACCCTCAGGATCACGGGCATCCTCGAAGGTGACTCCGAGGGCAGCCACTCCTCGTACTCCCCGCCGATGGCGAGGTCGGGGTCGAGGTCGCCCTCGGTGCTCTCTGCCCAGCCGTCGTCAGTGTTCTCAGGGGGTGGCGTGGTCAAACGTCCTCACCCGCCTCCATGCGCCGACGCCTGTCGTCGAGGGATTCTCCGTCGTATATCCAGTAGAGCGGACCTTGCACTGACGAGGTGGCTCGATGGATCCAGGCTCCGTAATTGCTCTGGCGGCGCAGCACCGTGGTTGCCGCAGCGGAAATCGAGACTTCTTGGCCCTCGAACAACACGGTTCGACGCCCCGCAACACTACAGGTCACGGATGGATCAGAGGCAAAGTGAAGAAGCGCGCCGTGCGGGAGTCCGACCATCTCGAAATTGAACACCTGCCGGCGTGCGCGCGCGGAATCTAGCGCCCGCTGCGCTTCTGCGTCCTCCACGACATCTTCCTCAGGCGTGACGTCGCGCCCTCCAGTAAGTCTCATCGCGGCAACAACGCGCAGCTCGCCGACTTCGAAGAACTCACGGGAGTCACGGACTCGCGCGTCCGCAAACGTCTCGTGCAGAAGCCGCTCTACCTGCTCGGGATTGGGAATCTCGACCGCGAACACGCACTCGAATGGCAACGGCACAGAAGTGGTGTCCAGCGAGCGAAGTCGCGCAGTCAGATCCGTAGTTCTCCCAATCTTGATGTACCCGGGCATCGCTGGATTCGTCAGGCAATAGACAATTCCCGACACTGTGGCTCCCTCCGCACGCAAGTAAGCAGCCCGCAGCCTACACCAGCGGCCACGGGTGGACGCGGCGGTCGAAGGCTTCCATCTCCGGTAGCACTGGGTGAGCGATCAGGTGGTCGAGGCGGGCGACGAGCGCGTCGAGTTCGTCGTCGGCGAGCAGTGCGCGCAACGCATCGGTGCTGGCATCGGTGAGTGCGAGGCAGCCGCGCACCCGCACGAGGTCGTCCATCCACGGCTCCGGGAGCGTGTTGCCGGCGTAGTCCCAGATCACCGTGCGGAACCGCTCGTAGGCATTGAAGCAGAGGCCGTTGTCGATGCCCCAGACGTGGCCGTCCGGGTCCAGCAGCAGGTGCCCGCCCTTCCGGTCCGCGTTGTTGGCGGCCAGGTCGAAGAACGCGAAGCGCAGGAACTGCTCGTCGTAGCGGTCCAGGTCGCGCAGCACGAAGTAGTGCTCGGCGGGGTCGTGCTGGATGAAGAGTTGCAGCGAGCCGGGGCCGTGCGGGCCATCGTCACGCGCGACTGTCGGCGGGATGATCGGCCAGCCGAGCAGCCGCGCGAACTCGTACGCGGCGACCTCGCGACGGTAGAGGCCGTCCGGGAAGTCCCACAGCGGCTGCTCGCCGCTCGCCGGCTTGTACACGGCCAAGCCGTCGCCGTGCTCGGGGTGCGCGAGGTTCGCGAGGTAGACGTAGTTCGAGGAGTGGTAGATCAGCCGCAGTTCGCCGAACTCGGCCTCGCGCAGCGCCTGCTCCGCCCACGGAGCGTCCGGCTTCCACGCGTTCACCAGTGGACTGTCGGCGGCAGGCATCGTGCGTCGATTGTAGGCGCGCCGCGCATTTCCCCCTCGCCCTTCGGGAGAGGGGGTAGGGGTGAGCGTTCGGGCGTCGGGGGCGAGGGCGCGCGCGATTTCACCTCGGGTGGTGCGAGGGCTCATCGGGACGTGGCCGGACGGCGGGGGCGGTTCGACGGGCTCACCGCGAACGGAGATCGGACGGGGGCGGTTCGACAGGCTCACCGCGAGCGGAGAGCCAGCGTTACGCCGGGCGCACGACCTCGCGGTCGCGGACGCCGAGGCCGAGGCGGATCGCTTCGGCGTGCATGACCATCATCGCCTGTGCGGAGAGCACTTCGTCCAGCGCCGCCCCCGCATCGGCGATGGCGGTATCGCTGAGGCCGGCGGCGGCGAGGGCGGCGGGGTTCGCCTCCAGCGGCTCGGCGAGGAAACGCGCGCCGGAGCGGGCGTAGTAATAGAGACCGCGCCCACGCCGTCGGAAGTCAGGGAACGTGACGAGGTGCTGCAACTCCTCCCACGCGCCGCCCAGGTAGGCCGGCCACGCCGCCGCGGCGCGGTAGAGGTCGGGCGGCTCCGCGAGGCCGAGCGCCTCCGTGATCTCCGGCAGCAGTCCTGCGTCCGCCGGCGCGAGCGTGACCGCCAGCCCGAGGTGTCGCTGCTCACGTTCCGTTACGGGGCGCGGCTCCGCCTTCCCGTACCCGCCGGCCGAGTCGCGACGGAACGCCTCGGCGAGCGCGGCGACGAAGAGCAGCACCTGCGGCTGCGTGTAGTGGAACAGGTCCACGACGCCATCGAGCGCGGCGAGGTCGTCCTCGGTCAGGCCGGCGGCGCGGAGTGTGTCGCGCGTCATCACGGGCTCGTAGACCGATTCGACGGCGTCGAGCGCCATGTCCGCCATGTAGAGCGCGCTGCCGAGGAACCCCGCCGTCTCCACCGATGACTTCACGCGCGGCCAGACGACCTCCAGGTAGCCTTCGACGTTGCCGAGGCGGCGCAACGCGGCCGGGGGGAACGGGCAGCGGAACGCCCGCGTGATCTCACTCACTAGCGCCGCGTTGTTCATCGACGTGACCGCCGCAGACGACGCGCGATGCGTCCCCGCCACGACCGGCGCGCGGGACGGGCACGCAGCGACTCGCAGCCCTCGGCGGTGCCGATGATCACCGAGGAGCGCCAGTCGCGGAGCGTGGGGACGCGCGTCTCAACGACGCCATCGCGCCGCTTCGGCAGGCGTGCGGGCGCCTCGAACCGTTCGAGCGGACGCCACTGGCCGTCGATGCGGATCCACGCCTCGCGCCCCGCCGCGCGCACCAGCACTACCCCGGCGGCGATGTCCCACAGTCGTGGCGACCAGAACGGGACGCACGTGAACACGCCCGCCGCCACGTACGCCGCTTCCACCGCCATCGATCCGGTGACGCGGTGGTCCCAGCCCTTTGTGCCCGCCGACGACCCACCGGGCGCGGCGGCAAGCCGCCGCTTCACCTGCGCGCGCTCCGATGTCACCTCGACGCCATCGAGTCGCAACGGGCCGCCCTCGTGCGCGTGGTAAACGCCCGGGTGCAGCGTGTGGCTCGCCGCGCACCAGATCGCACCGGCGACCGGGCGGCCGCGGTGCAGCACGCCGATCGAGACGGCGAACATCGGGAAGCCGTTGACGAAGTTGGCGGTGCCATCCACCGGGTCGATCACCCACGCCCATTCGGCGTCCACGTCCGGCTGCGCTTCGACCTCCTCGCCGATGATCGCGTGGGCGGGGTAGTGCCCGGCCAGCCGCGCGCGCACGAGCGCCTCCACCGCGCGGTCGACCTCGGAGACCGGGTCCACCTCGGCGGGCTTGCCCTTCGCGTCGGGCTTGTAGTCGATCGCGATCTCGCGTCGCAGCGCGCGCTCCACCTCTGCGCCGGCCTCGCGCGCGATCTCGACGGCGAGCGCCTCGATCGCCTCGATCAGCGCGCCGTCCGGCGGCGTCTCCGGCAGTCCGTACGATGAAGCGCCCTGTGTCACACGCGCGTCCCGAATTCCGTGCCGATCACCAGCAGCCGCCCCCGCTGGTGCCGCACGAGGCCGGCGCGCGCGTAGTAGGCATCGACGACCGGTTGCGGCGCGTGTGCCGTGGCAGGCCGCGTGCAACGGTGCCACTCGGCGTACGAGGGGAATGCGAACCAGGTGGTGATCTCGTTGGACATGCCCATCAGGTTGTGGCCGATCGCGATCCCTCGGCCGCCCTGCGTCTCGAGCCATGGCCAGACGGTATCCCGCGAGACCCGCAGGAACTCCTCGCGCGTGCCGTCCGTCAGCGCGAGCGTCCGTTCCGAGATGATGGAGCCTTTGCCAAACGTGGGGGGCGCAGCCAGCACCTGTTGGCCGGGCCGGCGATAGAACGGCTGCGGACGCGAGATGCCATCGAGCAGTTCGAACAACTGCGCCTCGGACGACTCGACCATCTCGTTGCGCTTGCCATAAACCGCGAGGAAGGGCTCGATCTCTGCGCGGATCGCCGGGTCCTGGTACATCGCGCCGCCGGCGCGGGTCGCCTGCCAGTGCGCGAAATCCTCGTACACCGTGTGCGTTACGAACGGGTCGGATGGCCCGCCGAAGCCCCACGATCCGAATGCCACCATCGGCGCGCCGAAGTGCAGGAACGCGGGCCACAGCCCCTCGCGGCTCTGCTGCTCAAACGTGGCGCGATGCTCGCGCGCGATTCGGAACTCTCGCTGCACCATGATCATCCGCAACCGCCTCTCGTCTCCCCCGAGGATATCGCTCCCGCCTATCAGCATCCCGCGCGACTGCCGCTGTGGTAGCGTCCCGCCCGTTCGCGTCTGGTGAGGGTTGTGGGCATGCGGCTGGGGGTCGCGGCCTCGGCGGCCGCGTTGGCAGTGTTGGGCTTCTCGGTGATGCTGGCCGGCCTGGCGCGGGCGAGCAGCGTGATCCTGTACGCGGATTTCGAGGCGGGGACGGTCGGCTGGGTCTCCTCGCACAACCTCCAGGCACTCGATGCACCTCCGGGCCCGGACGGGCCGCACGCGGCGTGGGTGACCGCCGCTGATCTGTCGCACGCCAGCATCTCGTCGCAGTACTGGCTGACGCCTGCCGCTCCCGCCCGCATGTACGCGGTCGACGCATGGCTCAATGTTGAAGACCTCGCGATGTCGCTCGTGGCCCTGTCCGTCGAGTTCATCGATGCCGATGGGGGCGTGCTGATGAATGTGCTAGCCGCACCGGCGAATCAGAACGTCGGCGGATTCCAGCAGGTGAGCACGGCGTTCACCGCCTCGCCGCCGAACACCGCCTACCTGCGGGTCGTCGCCGGCGGCACGCCGTCCAGCATCGGTGCGCGCTTCGGCCTCGATGGTGTCGCGGTCACCGAGGTGATCCCGGAGGAACCGCCGTTCGAGCCGGAGCCGCCG